>CAMFLL010000020.1 GCA_945957405.1 uncultured Mycolicibacterium sp.
GCAGCGGACCGCGCTCGAGTTGCCGCACGAGCGCGTCGAACAGCACGTCCGCACCGTCCGAACGGGCCGGCAGGGCCGCCTGGCGCGGTACGAACGACCACCGGACGGGGGTGCGTGTACCGGTGCCGTCGACGAGGTGGAACGTGTTGAGGCTCGAGAATGTGCTGTCGGCGAAGCCGGGTGACGGGGGATGGGCCTTGATCACCGCGGTGGCCGCGGCGGTCTCGGGGTGGGCGGCCAAGAAGGCCGCCATGGCCGCCGGGTCGGGCTTACCGGTGGCGGGGTCGACGCGTGATGCCAGCAGCTGGTCGTAGAAGCCCTGGGGCGAATTGACCGGAAAGACGGGCAGGTTGATCATCGCGGTGCGCCACTGCTGGCGGCCGGGGAAACCGATCGCAAGGCCCAGCCCGCGCGCGGCGCCCGGGGCGTCGACGACAACCGGGTTGCCGCCGGTGAGCGAGAACCGGCCCGTGACCGGGCTGCGACCCGTGGCGAGCACCGCGGCCTTCGACAGTTCGCCGCCGTTGCCGGTGCTGTCGAAGTATCCGGACACGGCGACACCCTTGGCGTGGTTCCTGCGGAACCCGGGATGGACACCGAACACGGTCTGGAAGCGGTCGATGAACGCCGCGCGGGTCAGGGGGCTGCTGCCGAGCCAGCCGTTGGCGTATGCGACGGCACCGAGATCGACGGCCAGGAAGGCGCCGACCGCTCCGAGCCCGATCAGTATCGAGCGCCGGGATGGGGGCTGATCCATGCCTATTTGGTTAGCACAACTTTCTGACTGTCGCCTGACGACCGCTTAGGCTCGGGTGATGCAGGTGCGTCTGGGACTCGTCGTCGCCGGTGCCGTAGTGCTCACGGCGTGCAGCGGCGCCACCGCGAGCAAGGATTTCGACCAGGTCGACCTCGACTCGTGGCGGGCCGACATCGTGGCGTGGCCGTCGGCGCCCGACGACCCCGACATGGCCGAGATGTACCGGACCACGCTCGCGGACTGCGACGATTCGGTCGATGACCTCGCGGCCAAGATGATCGATCCCGCGGTGGATCCCACTCTGGTGCTCGTCAGCGTCAGTTATGTCTGTCCCGGCCAGCAGTCGAAGGTCAGCGAGGCCATGCGCGAAATGCACAACAGGACACCCGGGGAACTGAAACTGCCGTGACCGGCTGATCGGCATCCGGGCCGGTCGACGCGCTGTAACGATCGGGTAGCGTCGGTAGATATGACGAACATGGGATCAGCGACAGTCAAGTTCGGGGCCGCGCTCGCCACGTCAGCACTCATGGCGACCGCGGGGTTGGCGGTATCGCAGGCAACGTCGGCCGCCGAACCGGAAGGCCACCAGGTCACCTACACGATCACCACGGGTGCCCCCTACGATTTCGACCTCTTCTACTTGACGGCGCAGCCGCCCAGCAAGGACGTCTACAACAAGGACCCGTACACCTACGTCAAGAACGAGAAGGTGAACCTCCAGCCGGGTGCGCCGTGGGTGTTCCAGACCACGCTCGAGGATCCGCAGTGGGCGATCCTGAGCGCCAGCAGCACCACGCGTGGCGCGGTCGGCGCCCCGAACGCGCACTGTGAAATCGCGGTCGACGGTCAGATCGTGGTCCAGAACGACCACCCGTACAGCCCGCGGTGCCAGCTCGGTCAGTGGTGAGCTGACCGGCTGGGCTCTTCGGCCAGTCCACGCAGTGACTGCGGCAGCGGTGCCTCGTGCAGCACCCCGAGGCGCTGGGTGGCGCGGGTGAGCGCGACATAGAGCTGCGCGGCGCCCCGTGATTCTTCGGCCATGATGCGCTGCGGTTCGACCACCAGGACGGAGTCGAACTCCAGGCCTTTGGTTTCCGCCGCGGTGACGGTGCCGGGCACGCCCTGCGGTCCGATCACCACGCTGGTACCTTCTTTCGTGGCTTCCTCGTCGACGAATTCCGCTATCGCGGAAGATATTTCGTGTTCGCCAAGCTGCCGTGACCACGGTGTGACGCCGCAGGACCGGACCGATTCGGGTGGCTGTACCGCCGGGGCGAACTCGGCGAGCAGCCCGGCGGCCACGGCCATGATCTCGGCCGGCGTGCGGTAGTTCAGGGTCAGCGACCGGTACACCCAGCGGCCGGGGACGTACGGCTCCAGCATCGCGCCCCACGACGTCGCCCCCGCCGCCGACCGGCGCTGGGCGAGATCGCCGACCACCGTGAAGGAACGGCTGGGGCATCGGCGCATCAACACCCGCCAGTCCATCTCGGACAGTTCCTGGGCCTCGTCGACCACGATGTGCCGGTAGACCCAATCCCGATCGGCCGCAGCGCGTTCGGCGAGATCGCGGTTGTCGCGTGCCTCCATGCGCTCGGCGAGGTCCTCGGCGACCATGAGATCCTGCGCCAAGAGGCGGTCCTCGTCGTCCATCAGGTCCTCGCGATCGACCATCAGGTCCAGCACGCCCGCGGCGTACGCGGCCTCCTCCCGACGTTCCCGCTCGGCGGCCTCCTCGGCCGCCTTGTCGCGGCCGAGCAGATCGATCAGCTCGTCGAGCAGCGGAACATCCGACACTGTCCACGCATCGCCGTCGGCGCGCCAGAGCGCCGCGTCGGCGCCAGCCGCAGCCAGCCGATCGGGTGAGCTCAACAGCGACGACAACAGCGACTGCGGAGTGAGGATGGGCCACAGTTCGTCGATCGCGGCGGCCAACTGGTCGTGGTCGGCCAGTTCCTCGGTGAGATCCGATTTGAGATCTGCCCAGGCGTTGGTGTCCTCGCGGCTCAACCAGCCCCTGCCGATGCGGGCCGCGGCGCGCTCGACCAGAACATAGGTGATGATCTCGCGGAACTTGGCCCGGGAGTCATTGTGCGGCAGGCCAAGGTCGCGTGCCTCCTGCCGGGCCCATTCCGCGGTCTCGGCGTCGATGCGCACCGTCACATCCGACAACTCGATCGGCAGCGGATCGACCGGTCGCCGCTGCCGATCGGCGATGGCGGCGGCCAGCACGTCGAGGATCTGCAGCGATCCCTTGAGCCGCGCCGCCGTATCGGTGTCCTCGGCAGTGGCATGCAGGCCAGGGAGCAGGTCGCCGGCGGTGGCGAACACCACGCTGGACTCGCCCAGCGACGGCAGGACGTTGCCGACATGATCAAGGAACGCGGTGTTGGGCCCCAGCACCAGCACGCCGTGCCGTTCCAGTCGCTGACGCTGCGTGTAGAGCAGGTATGCCACGCGGTGTAGCGCGACCACCGTCTTGCCCGTGCCGGGTCCGCCTTCGATGACCAGCACACCGGGGTGGTCGAGCCGGATGATCTCGTCCTGCTCGGCCTGGATGGTCGCGACGATGTCCTGGATACCGTCACCGCGCGGCGCATTGATGGCCGCCATCAGCGCGGCGTCGCTGGACCCGCCGCGCTGACCGTCCTGTTGGTCGCTGGGGTCGTCCCCGAAGACCTCGTCGGTGAAATCGAGGAGCCGTCGACCGCGGGTCTGGAACTGGCGACGGCGGCGCAGGTTCTCGGGGTGTGCGGCGGTCGCGACGTAGAACGCGCGTGCTGCCGGTGCCCGCCAGTCGAGCAGCAGCGACTCGTGGCCGTCGGCCGGGTCGGACAATCCGAGGCGCCCGACGTAGGACTTCTCACCTGAAACGGTGTCCAGCCGGCCGAAGCACAGTCCGTGATCGGCCACCTCGAGCCGGTTCGCCTGGTTGGCCAGCGCGCGCACCTCGGCGTCACGGTCCACCAGCGTCGCACCGTCGGTGGGGTCGACGACGGTGCCCAGCGCGGCGCTGTACCTTGTCCTCACCCGCGCCCGCTCGGCATCGAGTCGCGCGTAGAGCCTGGCGACATGGTCGCGCTCAGACTGCAGCTCTGCGTCGTATCCCTGAACTGACATGTGCCCCTTACATTCTTGGCGTGACGCCCGTGCGATGTCTCTCCATTGTCCCTGATCCGCACGGCATGCCGACGGGCGCGCATCCTTGACAGTATGTCGAACATATGTTCGCATAAGGTATGCGGTGGTCCGGCCAAGGCGTCAATGTCGACGACGGTGCCCTGCCGGGCCTGGCCCGGATCGGCTTCATCCGCAGCGTGCGCACGCCACAGTTCGACGGGATCACGTTTCATGAAGTGCTCGCCAAGTCCGCGCTGAACAAGGTCCCCGCGGCATCGGCGCTGCCGTTCGAGTTCACGGTCAATGCCTACCGCGGCTGCTCGCATGCGTGCCGCTACTGTTTCGCGCGCCCCACCCACGAATACCTCGACCTCGACTGCGGCGTCGACTTCGACACCCAGGTGGTGGTGAAGACCAACGTCGTCGAGGTGTTGCGGCGCGAACTGCGCCGGCCGTCATGGCGCAGGCAGCCCGTTGCGCTGGGCACCAACACTGATCCCTATCAACGTGCCGAGGGCCGGTACGCGTTGATGCCTGGCATCATCGGCGCGCTCGCCGACTCGGGGACACCCCTGTCGATCCTGACCAAGGGCACGCTGTTGCAACGTGACCTGCCGCTGATCACCGCTGCGGCACAACAGGTTCCGGTCTCGGTGGCCGTCTCGCTGGCGATCGGCGACGCAGACCTGCACCGCGAGGTGGAACCCGGCACCCCGACCCCGTCGGCGCGCCTGGCGCTCATCTCCGCCATCCGGGGCGCCGGACTGGACTGCCATGTCATGGTGGCGCCTGTGCTGCCGCACCTGACCGATTCCGTCGACCAGCTCGACGCACTCCTGGGCCGTATCGCCGCCGCGGGCGCCACCGGGGTCACGGTGTTCGGCCTGCACCTGCGCGGTTCGACCCGCGGCTGGTTCATGGCCTGGCTCGGCCGCGCCCACCCGGAACTGGTCGCGGCCTACCGCGACCTGTACCGCCGAGGCGCCTACCTACCGGCGGACTACCGCGAGGCGCTGCGACATCGCGTCACGCCCCTCGTCGCGAGGTACGGGCTGTCCGGTGACCAGCGCAGCACGTTCATGCCGCGCAGCGCGCCGCACGCCGCGGAGGTCCGCAATCGTGCCGAGGACCTCCAGCCCACCTTGTTTTGAGCCCGCTTTCTAAGCCGGCCCCTCGGCCTGGCCGAACGTCATCATCTCCATGTTCCAGTAGCCGCGCAGACTGGTCAGCAGCCCGGCATCGTTGACGCGGTAGGTGAACACACCGCGCACGTCACTGGTGAAGCCACCGTCGAACTCGAAGTGCAGGTTGAGGATGTGTGCGATCTCCCGGGGCGAACTGGACGGGAACGTCTCCTCGCAGGTGATGCTGCGGGCCGTCGTCTTCGCGATGGTGTTGTCGTAGAACGCGTAGACGTTCTCCTTACCGCGCACACCGGTGCCGTCGGCGTTGGTGGGCGCCGGACCGATCGGATCCTCGATCACCACGTCGTCGGCCATCAGCGCGAGCCACGCCTCGCGGTCATTGGCCTGCACGGCCCGCCACGACGCCTGCGATGCGGCGAGGGCGGTCGCCGTCTCGGTTTCTGATGTGGTCACTGCGACGCTCCCTCGGCTTCTCTGACAGGGTCAGTGAACACCTTAACGACAGTGTCTACCGCGGGTGTCAGGGCCGTCCGCGTTTGACCTGGTTGAACGGGACACCTCGGTCGGCGGCGTACTCGCGCGGGAACCCGAGCACGCGCTCACCGATGACGTTCCTGGCCATCTCGGTACTGCCGCCGCCGAGCGAGCCGGTCTGTCGCGACAGGTAACGCCGGCCCACACCCAGGTGGCCGTCGCCTTCATCGATGACACCCGCGGTGCCCGTGATCTGAAGGGCGGTGTCGATTTCCAGTTCGGTTGTCTCGGCATGGAACAAGCGGATCAGCGTGCCCGCGGTCGGGGGCAGCGAACCGGCCGTCACGGCCCGGGTGACATGGTCGATCAGCTGGTTCTTGACGATCCGGTGCACCAGGGCGCGACCCGCCAGCGCCTGCACGCGGGGATCGCCGGCCTGCCCGGTGGCCGCTGCCAGGGCCGCGTAGTCCGGCGGCGCTTCGTTGGCATTCTCGACGCCGGTGCCGCTGGCGAACTCCGAGCCGCCACCGACGGCACGACGTTCGTGGTGCAGTTGCCGAGAGGCGACCGTCCAGCCCTGGTTCACGTCGCCGACCACGGCGTCGTCACCCAATTCGAGCCCGTCGAAGAACTCCTCGCAGAACTCTTCTGAGCCGTCGACCTGCTTGATGCGGCGCATCGTGATACCCGGTGCCCCGATGGGAACCAGGAACATCGTCAGGCCCTCGTGTTTGGGCACGGTCCAGTCGGTGCGTGCCAGCATCAACCCGTAATCGGCAGCAAAGGCACTGGTGCTCCACGTCTTGGCGCCGTTGATCACCCAGGTGTCGCCACGGCGGTCGGCGCGGGTGATCACCCCGGCCAGATCGGAGCCGCCACTGGGCTCCGAGAGGAGTTGCACCAGGATCTCGTCACCGCGGAGTGCCGCCGAAATACGCTCCCGCTTCTGCTGTTCGGTACCGGTGTCCAGGATGGTGGCGCAGCAGATGGTGAAGCTGGGGGTGTTGAGGATCAGTGGCATCTCGTAGTGGCGGCTCTCACCGTCGAACGCCCGCTGGTAGGCGTGCGGCAGGCCCAGTCCGCCGTACTCGCGGGGGAAGCAGATACCCGCGAATCCGCCTTCGTACAACAACTTCTGGAGTTCCCGCGCCCGCAGCCACGATGCCTCGTCGGCCCGGTCGGAGAAGGGCCGGTCAGCCGGGTCGATCCTCGGCAGGTGCGCAGCCAGCCAGGCCCTGGCCCTGGCGGCGAAATCGGCGACCGACTCCGCGGTGGTCGTCGAGGCGACGGTGTCGGTCACGCCGTGGGCTCCAATTTCTCGGTGGTGGCGAAGACGGCGCGCTCATGGTCTTCCGGTGAGCCGAACATCGCGCGGTACAGCGCGGCGCGGCGTAGGAACAGGTGCAGGTCGTGCTCCCACGTCACGCCGATCCCGCCGTGCAGTTGCACGCAGTCCTGCACCATCACCGGGGCCCGCTCGGCGACATAGGCTTTCGCCACGCTCACCAGTTTGGGTGCCTCCGGTGACCGGTCGGACACCGCCGCCACGGCGGCGGCCGTTGTTGCGCGGCACGCCTCGAACCACATCTTCATGTCGGCGAACCGGTGTTTGAGCGCCTGATAGGACGCCAGGGGTCGCCCGAAGCTGTGGCGGTCGAAGGCCCACTGCGTGGTGAACCCGAGGACGGTGTCGAGGATGCCGACCAGTTCGGCGCACTGCAGCACCAGGGCCACCTGGCGTTGGCGTTCGAGGATGGCCGGGGTCTGCTCGGCCGTTCCGAGGGCGGCGGACTGGTCGATGTCGACACCGTTGAATTGCACTCGCGCATAACGCTTCACCATGTCCACCGAGTCCTGTGTGGTCACGGTGACGCCGGGGGAGTCCGCCGGTACGAGGAACTGGCGGATGTCGCCGTCACAGTCGGCGGTCACCAGGAAGATCGCACTTTCGGGGCCGGCCTCCACCCGGTCTTTGACGCCGTCGACGCGGAACCCTGATGCGGTGACGGTCGCGGTGGTGGTGGGCCGGGTCGGGTGAAACGGCCGGCGCGGTTCGTAGACGGCCCAGGATGCGACGCACTCACCTGAGATCAACGCTTCGATCACTTCCTCGTGGCCGTGCGCCGCCTCGGCGAGGCCTGCGAGCACCACGCTGACGGGATGCAGCGGTCCCGGTGCCACCGTGTGGCCGATCTGTTCGGCGATCAGCGAAAGATCGGCCAGCCCGTCGCCGGAAACGCTTCCGCCACCCAGATTCTCGGAAATCAGCAGGCCGGCCCAGCCGAGTTCGGCGGCCTGTCGCCACCATTGTGGCTCGAACGAGGCGCCGCGTGCCTGCAGTTCTCGGACGTGGGCCAGTGAGCCTTCGCGGTCCAGAAACGCCTGGGCGGTCGAGGCGAACAACACCTGCTCAGGGTTGGTGGTCATGTAGTCGTCGGCACTCCCGGGCAGTTGGATTACATCAAAGCGGTAATGACATTACCGCTTATCGTTAATGACCTTACCACGGCTGGTCGGCCTGACCAACGGTTCGCTGACGTGCTGTGCGAGTGTCTAGCGCACCCGGCTGTCGTGAGGTTATGGTCTTGGACCCATGGCCGAGTGGTTTCTGTTCCTGCCCCAGGTGCGGATGGAAATCGCCGACGTCGCCGCGCGGGCCGGGGCCGCCGAGCGCGCCGGGTTCGACGGTATCGCCTTCATCGATCACCTCGAACCGCCTGGGGCCGCCCGGCAAAGCATCTGGGAGGCAATGACTGTCGCAACCTGGGTGGCCGCGCACACTGAGCGGCTACGGATCGGCCACCTGGTGTTGTGTGACGGGTTCCGCCATCCCGCGGTGCTGGCAAAACAGGCCGTCACGTTGGCCGAGGCGTCGGGCGGGCGGTTCGAACTCGGCCTGGGGTCCGGGTCATGGCCCGCCGAGTTCAGCCGCTTCGGCATCGACGGCGCCGACGACGCCAGGGCCAGAGCGCGCCGACTGGCCCGGTCCGTCGAACTGATCCGCGCCTGTTGGGGCTGTGCCGAGCCGACCGGCCTGGCCCAGGAACCCCTTCCCTCGCAACCGATCCCGCTGGTGCTCGGCGGTACCGGCAGGACCACCATGGATCTGGTCCGGCGATACGCGGACTGGTGGAACATCCCGTCGCACCAACTGAACCGCCTCGACGACCTGGTGCCGACCGTCGGCGCGGCACGGGTGTCGATGCAGCAGATGGTGGGCCATGTGGGCGCTGGCGCCGACCGCAAGGCCGTCATCGACACCAGCACGCGCCGCTTCGGGCACCTCGGCAGCGGGCTCATCTGTGGCGACTCTGCCGAACTGGTCCAGCATTTCGCCGAACTGGCCGGACGTGGCGTCGAGCGGTTCTACATCTGGTTCGCCGATTTCGCGGAACCGGCGACTCTGGCCGAATTCGCCGAGACAGTCATCACCCCACTGACGAAAGGATTTCTCGCGTGACCGAATCGGATCAGCTCGCCTGGACAGTCAGCGGTCTGGTCGACCTCTTCGACGTCGACGCCGCGGGATCGGACCGCATCGTCGCCCGGACCGGCCCGGCCGGTGAAGACGATCGCCAGGTGGTCGAAGGCACCCAGGTGCTCGCGCAGGCGATAGTCGCTGCCGCCAAACGATTTCCGGGGAAATCGATCAGGTCGGCGCACGCCGTGTTCAGCCGCGCGGTGCTGGTCGGTGTGCCGATGGAGCTCGCGGTCGACGTGGTGCACGAAGGCCGGTCGACCGCCACGGCGGTGGTGACCGCGGTGCAGAACGGTAAGCGCTGCATCATCGCCACCCTGCTGGCCGACGTGCCGTCGGTCGATGTGATCGCCCACCAGTTGGCGCGCCCCGATGTCACGGGTCCTGCCGAAGCGCACCCGGCCGAGATGCCGATGGATGGACGGGATGTGCGACTGGTCGACGTCGTCGACGTCAACAGCCCTGACGAGGTCGGGCCGCCCGAACTGCACGCCTGGCTGCACTATGACCCGATCCCGCAGCGCGATGACCTGGCGAAGGCGCTGCTCGCGTATTTCACCGGGCATCTGGGCATTTCGACGACCATGCGGGCGCACCGGGGTATCGGGACCGCGCAGGCGCACCTGACCGTGTCGACGGCGCCGATGACCGTCACGGTCAGTTTCCACGAGCCGGTCAGTTGGACCGGCTGGCTGTTGTACACACATGAGAGCACCCAGGTCGGTGCCGGGATGTCCTATGTGCGGGGCACGGTGCACACCGAGGAGGGCGCGCTGCTGGCATCATTCGCGCAGGAGGGGCTGATCCGGCCGTTGCGCGCCACCGATACGTCGATTGCCGCGCAATCGCGGCTCTAGAGCAACGGGCCCGACGGAGCCGCCGGCGCCACCGCCTCGACCAGCACCTCCAGGGGAAGCCCACCGAGATCCAGTGCGGTGCGGTGGAACTCGCGCAGCGAGACGCCGACACCGGTGACGGTGTCGCGCAGCTGTTGCCAGATCCGCTGACCCACGGCGTACGACGGCGCCTGGCCCGGCCAGCCGAGGTACCGGTCGAGTTCGAAGCGCAGGTTGTCCTCGGCCATCGCCGAATGCGATGTCAGGAACGCCCATGCGCGGTCGGCGTCCCAGATGCCACCGTCGGGGGCCCGCAGCTGACAGTGCACACCGATGTCGATCACCACCCGCGCGGCGCGGAACCGTTGGGCATCGAGCATGCCCATCCGGGCACCGAGGTCGTCGAGCCAGCCCAGTTCGGCCATCAGGCGTTCGGCGTACAGCGCCCAGCCCTCACCGTGACCCGAGACCCAGCAGCCCAGCCGCCGCCACCGGTTCAACCGGTCGGCCAGCGTGACCGCGCGCCCGATCTGCAGGTGGTGCCCGGGCACTCCCTCGTGGAACACCGTGGTGGTTTCCTGCCACGTGTGGAATTCGTCGACACCGGGGGGGACCGACCACCACATGCGGCCGGGGCGCGTCAGGTCCTCCGAGGGACCGGTGTAATAGATGCCCCCGGTCTGTGTCGGTGCGATCCGGCATTCCAGCCGGCGCAGTGGCTCGGGGATGTCGAAATGCACATCGGCCAGCGCGTCGACCGCACGGTCGGAGAGATCCTGCATCCACCGCTGCAGGGCGTCGGTGCCGACGACGGTGTAGCCGGCCTCGCCGTCGAGGCGGCGCAGGGCCTCGGCGACGCCGGCTCCCGGATAGAGCTCCTGGGCGATCGACTCCTGTTCGGCGACAATGGCTTCGAGTTGGCTCAGGCCCCACTCATAGGTTTCGTCGAGGTCGATACGCGCGCCGAGGAACGATCGCGAGAACAGGGCGTACTCATCGCGGCCACACGCGTCGCGCGTGCGGGCCCGCGGGGCGATGTCGGTCCTGAGCCCGTCCGCGAGTCGGGAGTAGGCCTCGGCGGTCGCGCGGGCGTTGTGCTGCAGTAACGCGTTGAGCGCGGCGTCCGCGGTGCGGTCGCCCGCCACCATCTCGACGAACAGGTTCGCGATGGCCGACGCCTGGCCGACACCCCGCTCGACCTGCCTGGCTGCCGGCGCGTGCCCGTCATCCGCGGCGCGCCGCAGCGCCGCCAGGTACCCGTCCACCCGGTCGGGAACCTGGGCCAACCGGTCGGCAATCACCGCCCAGTCGTCATCGGTGTCGGTGGCCATCAGATCGAACACGTCGCGCATCTGCTGCAGTGGCGACGCGATGACGTTCAGGTCGCCGACATCGAGTCCCGCGTCGTGCAATTCGACGGTGACACCGAGGCGTTCACGCATCGCGGCCACCGTGACGGTGTCGACATCGTCGACGACCGCCGTGGCGTCCAGTTCGGCCAGCGCGGCCTGCGCGGCCTCGGCGCGCGCCGCCACACCGTCGGGAGAGTAGTCCGTGATCGCCCGGTCGTAATCGCCGACGATGCCCAGTTCTGTTGCCGCGCAGGGGTCAAGCGCAGCGAACGTGTCGAGGTGATGTTCGGCGACGCGGTCGACCGCGGTCTGCGCTCTAGCCGTCAAGATTGGCGGCGTCGTAGGTGTCGCACTGCTTCGGGTCACCGGTCTGATAACCGACGGTGAACCAGTGCTGGCGCTGCTCGGATGACCCGTGCGTCCACGATTCGGGGCTGACCCGGCCGGTGGCGGCCTTCTGGATACGGTCATCGCCCACCGACGACGCGGCCGACAGCGCATCCCTGATGTCGTTGTCGCTCAATGGTTCCAGGAAGGTCACATCGGTGCCGGGCTGTTTGGTGATGGCGGCGTAGTGCGCCCACACCCCCGCGTAGCAGTCGGCCTGCAGCTCTGTGCGCACACTGTTGCCCTCGGCGCCCTGCGGTCCGCGCTGGGCGCGGCCGATATCACCGAGCAGGTTCTGGACGTGATGACCGTACTCGTGTGCCACGACGTACTCCTGGGCCAACGGGCCACCGCTGGAACCGAACTGGCTCTGCAGCACGTCGTAGAAACCGGTGTCGATGTACACCGTCTGATCGCCAGGGCAGTAGAAGGGACCCACATCGGAAGTCGCCGGACCGCATGCGGTGTTGACCTGCCCCTGGAAAAGCCGCAACTGCGGGCGGCTGTAACCCTTAAGGAGTTGACCCCAGACGCCGTCGACGGAGTTGCCGGTGGCGATCACGCGACAGTTGACGTTGTCGTTGGCATCCTTGCCGGTACGGCACTGGCTGATGTCGAACCCTGGCGCTTCGACGCCCTGGGTGTCGAGGCCCTGCTGGCTGAGCACGTTGCCGGGGTCGACGCCGAGAAACAGGGCGATCAGCAGCACCACCAGTCCGCCGACACCGCCGCCGATCGCCATGCCGCGACCGCCGCCGAAACCGCCGCCACCTCCGCTGGTCGACGTGGTGCTGGTGTCGATCCGCATACCTTCGTTGAAGGTCATCGGTGTTCTCCGTCCGCGCGCTCCGAAGGACTGCGCCCCGTTTGCCCGGGTGCGACGAACTACAGCTTTCCACATACGATTCAGCTGTGGCCGGCATCGGGCAAGGAGTCGCCGAACTCTCCACCGTGGTACGCACGTCGACAGGTGCACTGCGCGGTGACACCGAGGGCGGCGTGGCCGTGTGGCGCGGTGTGCCGTACGCCGAGCAGCCCGTCGGGGACCGCAGATTCCTGGCGCCGGAACCTCATCACCCGTGGCCGGGCGTGCGCGACGCGGTCGAACACGGACCCCTTCCCCCGCAGGGACGGTCGTTCGTCGGTGGCGGACGTGATGACCCGAAGATCCGCGACGAGGCATGCCTGACGCTGACGGTGTGGTCGCCCGACACCACGGGTTCACGACCGGTGATGGTGTGGATACCCGGCGGGGCCTTCGTCTACGGCGCCGGGCAGATGCAGCTGTACAACGGGTCCCGACTCGCAGCCAACGGTGATGTCGTCGTGGTGAACGTGACCTATCGCATCGGGGTGTTCGGCGGATTCGAACTCGGCTCGCTGGGTACAGGTTTCGACGACAATCTCTGTCTGCGGGACCAACTCGCCGCGTTGCGCTGGGTGCGTGAGAACATCGCCGCGTTCGGTGGGGATCCCGAGCAGGTGACGGTCTTCGGGGAGTCCGCCGGAGCAACATCGGTGCTCGCCCTGCTGTCCAGTCCGGCGGCCACCGGGTTGTTCCGCAGGGCCATCGCGCAGAGCCCGGCGCTGCCGCTGATCGCCGACTATCAAACCCGCGCCGAGCAAGCCCGGCGATTTCTCCGCGAAGTCGATGCCGCGCCCGCCGAACTGAAGGCGCTCCCGCAGCGCCGGTTACGGCGCGCCGCCGGTCTGGTGCAGGTGCACAGTGCGGCCAACACGCCCACCCTGGCCTTCGGGCTCACCTACGGTACGGACCTGTTGCCGCGGCACCCGATAGATGCCGCGCGCGCCGGAGCGGTCATGCCGACACCGCTGATCATCGGCAGCAACAGCCACGAGGCGTCGATGTTCGCCTGGACCAAACCGCCGATGCTGCCCACGACACGGGACAGTGTCGGTGGCTACTTCAACCGGCGCGCACCGGATCACCGTGACCGGGTGCTGGCCGCCTACCCGGACTATCCGCGCAGGCGGGCGCTCATCGCAGTGGGCTCCGACGCGATGTTCGGCGCCCCGCTGTGGGCCTTCGCCGATGCCTACAGCGGGCATGCGCCGACCTACGTCTACCGCTTCGACCACACGACCTGGACCTTGCGGGCGTTGGGGTTGGGCGCCACCCACGGCAGCGAGATCGTGCACATCCAGCACAGCTATTCGTCGTATCTGGGCCGCAAGCTGCACCCACTGGGCCGGCGGGTCCAGCCGTCGGTGGGCCGGCGTATGCAGCGCACCTGGCTGCACTTCGCCACCGCCGACGGGCCCCCGCAATGGGAACCCGACTGGCCGCACTACGACCTGCCGCGACGGGCGACCCGGATCATCAGGACCACTCGCGACATCACCGTCGAGGATCCCGACATCGTGCGCCGGTCGGCATGGGCCGGGATCTACTGACGGCGCTCAGCCGGGACCGTCACTGGCCGCGGCCAGCAGCGGGACGAGGATCTCGCTGATCGGTGCCGACAGCCCGTGGACCGCGGCCTTGCGCAGGATCACGCCGTTGCGGATGTCCCACTCCAGTGGGCGGCCCGCTTCCCGGTCGGTGAGCATCGACGTCGTCATGTCCTCGGCGACGCCGGCGAACGACGCCGGGATCTCATCGATGACATCGTCGGGTAGGCGGGCACCCTCGGCGCGGGCCACGGCCAGGCACTCGGCGACGTAGGTTCGGGCCAGTGACGTGATGTCGGCGCGGCGGAACATGCCCGATCGCCGGCCCGTCAACACCAGGAATCCGGCCAGCGCATTGGTCAGCAGCTTGCGCCACGTCGCGCTGATGAAGTCGGGATCGAGTTCGATCAGCAGGTCCGATGACCCCACGATCGCGGTCAGCCCGCGGGCCGCGTCGTTGTCGGGCAGCACCATCCGGGCCTCGGTGCGCAGGCGGACCCACCCCTGCGGTTGGGTCTCCGATGAGAACCACACCACGGCGGGCACCACAGTCGATGCGGGGCAGAACGGGCCGACCCGGTCGACCTGTTCGACGCCGTTCTGCAGCGCGCACACGATGGTGCGGTCATCGCACAGGCGGTCCAGCCATGCCGCCGACGCGGCATTCTGGGTGTCCTTGACGGCGAGGAACACCAGCCCGACCGGGCCGTCGACGTCGTCCGGGTCGGTCAAGGTGGGACCGGGCACCACGATGGGCCCACCGATCCCGACATCGGGGTCAGGTCGCACGTCGAGGCAGTCGCGGGGTGTGCGCCCACACACCAGGATCTGGTGACCGGCGGCGTGTAGCAGGGCGGCGACGGTCGATCCGATGGCGCCGGGTCCGACGAGTGCGATGCTGGTGCCCACATCGCCAAGTTACCGATGCCGGCTGGGTGGCAGCCGCCCCTCTACACTGTTGCAGTCATTTCATCAGGCAATTCCCGAGGAGTATTCGTGCTGCGCAGTCACACCGCCGGATCGTTGCGTGCCACCGACGCCGGCCAGCGGGTGCGGCTGGCCGGCTGGGTGGCACGACGCCGTGACCACGGCGGCGTCATCTTCATCGACCTGCGTGACGCATCGGGCGTGGCCCAGGTCGTCTTCCGGGATGCGGACGTCCTGGCGCAGGCGCACCGGCTGCGCGCCGAGTTCTGCGTCGCCGTGGAAGGTGTCGTCGAGGTCCGGCCCGCCGGCAACGCCAATGCGGATATCGAGACCGGTGACATCGAGGTCAACGCCACCACGCTGACGGTGCTCAGCGAGAGCGCACCGCTGCCCTTCCAGCTCGACGAGACCGCGGGCGAAGAGGCGCGGCTGAAGTACCGCTATCTCGACCTACGTCGCGAAGGCCCCGGTAATGCGATGCGGCTGCGCTCCAAGGTCAACGCCGCGGCCCGTGCTGTGCTGGCCAAGCATGATTTCGTCGAGATCGAGACGCCGACGCTGACCCGGTCGACACCAGAAGGTGCCCGGGACTTCCTGGTTCCGGCGCGCCTGCAGCCCGGTTCGTTCTATGCCCTGCCGCAGAGTCCGCAGCTGTTCAAGCAGCTGCTGATGGTCGCGGGTATGGAGCGGTACTACCAGATCGCCCGGTGCTACCGCGACGAGGACTTCCGTGCCGACCGGCAGCCCGAGTTCACCCAGCTCGACATGGAGATGAGCTTCGTCGACGCCGACGACGTCATCGCGGTGTCCGAGGAGATCCTGCACGCGCTGTGGACCCTGATCGGTCACGATCTGCCGACGCCGCTGCCGCGCATCTCCTACTCCGAGGCGATGCGGCGGTTCGGGTCGGACAAACCGGACCTGCGGTTCGGGCTCGAACTGGTGGAGTGCACGGACTACTTCAAGGACACGCCGTTCCGGGTGTTCCAGGCGCCGTACGTGGGTGCCGTGGTGATGCCCGGCGGGGCCGCGCAGCCGCGCCGGACGCTCGACGGCTGGCAGGAGTTCGCCAAGCAGCGGGGCCACAAGGGCCTGGCCTACGTGCTGATCGCCGAGGACGGCACGCTCGGCGGGCCGGTCGCCAAGAACCTGTCCGACGCCGAGCGTGACGGCCTGGCGGCCCATGTCGGCGCCGGGCCGGGTGACTGCGTCTTCTTCGCCGCCGGATCCGCCAAGGCCGGCCGGGCGCTGCTGGGCGCCACCCGTATCGAAGTGGCCAAGCGGCTCGACATGATCGATCCCGAAGCGTGGGCGTTCACCTGGGTTGTCGACTGGCCGTTGTTCGAGGCCGCCGACGACGCCACCGCCGCCGGTGACGTGGCCGTCGGTTCCGGAGCCTGGACCGCGGTGCACCACGCGTTCACGTCACCCCAGCCGGAGTCGGAGTCGACGTTCGACACCGACCCGGGCAGCGCGCTGGCCAACGCCTACGACATCGTCTGCAATGGCAACGAGATCGGTGGCGGATCGATCCGTATCCATCGGCGCGACGTCCAGGAACGGGTGTTCGCGATGATGGGTATCGATCACGACGAAGCCCAGGACAAGTTCGGGTTCCTGTTGGACGCCTTCACCTTTGGCGCGCCGCCGCACGGCGGCATCGCATTCGGCTGGGATCGCATCGTGGCGCTGCTGGCCGGGTTCGACTCGATCCGCGAGGTCATCGCCTTCCCGAAATCCGGTGGCGGGGTCGATCCACTGACCGACGCGCCCGCACCGATCACGCCGCAGCAGCGTAAAGAGTCCGGAATAGACGCCAAACCCAAGGCGGTTGACCAGACATGACCGAAATCGACAAGGACAATCTGGTGGCGGACTCAAACGCACTAGGCGACTTCAACGCCGCCATCGTCGAGGAGTTCCGAGACAACGGCGGAAAGGTGGGCGGCCCGTTCGAGGGTGGCACCCTGTTGCTGTTGCACACCACGGGCGCCAAGTCGGGCAAGACGCGACTATCGCCGCTGGCGTACTTCGATGTCGACGGCAGATTGCTGATCGCCGGCTCTTATGCGGGTGCCCCCAAAGACCCGGCCTGGGTGCACAACCTGCGTAAGCAGCCCCACGCGCACATCGAGATCGGCACCGACGCCTACGACGTCGACGTGCGGGAGTTGCCCGGCGACGAACGTGACCAGCGGTTCGCCGCATTGGCGGCCCTGGCCCCGGTGTTTGCCGAGTATCAGGCCAAGACCGACCGCGTCATCTCGCTGTTCGAGCTGACGCGGACCCCGCGCTAGTCACGCCGGATCCGGCGGCCAGGCGGCGGATCGCGGCGGCGAACTGCTCGCGAACCGGTGCGCCTGAGAGCACCAGACCGACCATGGTCAACGAGCGGTGGGTGTGCCCGCGGGCGCTGATGTGCTGGGTGGGGACGCCGGCGGCGGACAGCGCGTCGGCGTAGGCGGCACCCTCGTCGTGCAGCACATCGAACTCGCAGGTCACCACGACGGCCGGCGGCAGGCCCGCCAGGTCCTGCGCGCGCAGCGGCGCCACGCGCGGGTCGGTGCGCTCGTGCGGCGGGGCGTACTGATCGAAGAACCAGTTCATCAGCGAGCTGTCCAGGTCATAGCCGTTGCCGTTCTCGAGATACGACCGGCGGCCGGTGTCGCAATCGGTCACCGGTGCCAGCAGTGCCTGACCGATCAGCGGCGGGCCCCCGGCGTCGCGCGCCAATTGGCAGACCACGGCGGCGATCCCGGCACCGGTGCTCCATCCGCCGACCAGCACCGCGCCGTGGCTGCCGCCCAGTGCGGTGGCATTGTCGGCGACCCAGCGCACCGCGGTCAGTCCGTCGTGGACGGCGGCGGGGAATGGGTGTTCGGGCGCGTGCCGGTAGTCCACCGACATGACGATCACGTCGGCGCGCACGCACAGGTCGCGACACAGTGGGTCATCGGACCGCGCATCACCGAGAACCCAACCGCCACCGTGGAAATAGACGAGGATCGGATGCGGTCCCGGCCCGGCGGGCCGGTACAGCCGGTAGCTCAGGTTGTCGGGGCCGCCCGGATCTTCACCGGCGCCGGGTAGCAGGCCGTCGATGACCTCGCCCACCGCAGGACCGGGTGGGAACAGGGCCATCGATCCGATGGCGGCGGCCCGCGCCTGGTGGGCGCCGAGCGATTCCAGCGGCGGCGCGTCGAGCGTGGCGATCTCCTGCAGCACCATCTGCACATCGGGCTGCAGCCGCCGCACCACACCGTCGGCGCACACCGTGCCGCCCGGCCCCGAGCGGATGAACCCGATGTGGTTGCGGTCCAGGACTTCCTCGCAGGTGAGGCGGTAGAAATCGACGCCTGCGGTATAGGGCATGAACACCCGCGGCTTGCCCGGGATGTTGGCGCCGCGGTACCAGGAGTCCGCGGCCGGGAACAACGTGAGGGCCGCACAGTCGGCGACGTGCTGCATCCACCCGGCCTCGGCGACCACGGTGGGTTCGATACGGTTGAAACCGTTGTCGCGCAAGCCCGTCACGAGCGCGGCGGTCAGGTCGACGTGCTGTTCGATCGAGACCGCCATGTTGGACAGCACCGACGGGCTGCCCGGCCCGGTGATGAAGAACAGGTTCGGAAACCCGGCAGTGGTCAAACCGAGATAGGTCGATGGCCCCCCGGCCCATTTCTCCCTGAGTACCGCACCGTCGCGCCCCTCGATGTCGATGTCGAGGAGCGCGCCGGTGACCGCGTCGAAGCCGGTCGCGTACACGATCGCGTCGAACACGAATGATTCTGTCCGCGTGTCTATCCCGGTCTCGGTCACCGTGCGCAACGGGTCACGGCGCAGGTCAACCAGGCGCACGTTGTCGCGGTTGAATGTGGCGTAGTAGTCGGTGTCGAGGCAGACGCGTTTGGCGCCGATCGGATACTGCGTCGGCGTCAAGAGCTCAGCGGTCGCCGGGTCGGTGACGGTGGCCCTGATCTTGTCGCGGAAGAACTCGGCCAGTTCGTTGTTGGCCGCCGGGTCACTCATCATGTCGTTGTAGACATTGAGCAGTTCCAGGAGCTCACCGAGCTGCCAGGCGCGCTCGTAACGTTGCCTGCGCTTCAGCGCCGAGTCGGCGAATGTCGAGGTCATGCTGCGTTCGACAGGAACACCGCCGAAGGACAGCCGGGCGGCCGCACGGTAGGCGGCCTCGTCGTCGAGTTGGGAGAGTTTTTCCGGTGACAGCGGGCCGTTGTGGGCCGGCAGTGAGAAGTTCGGCGTGCGCTGGAAGACCGTGAGGTGTTCGGCCTGTGCCGCGATGCGCGGAATCGACTGGATGCCTGAGGATCCCGTGCCGACCACCGCAACGCGCCGACCGGTGAAGTCGACGTCGTGATGCGGCCATCGGCTGGTGAAATAGGTGTCACCGGTGAACCGGCCGATACCCGCGATATCGGGATCCTTCGGGATGGACAGGCAACCGGTCGCCATCACGAGGTGCCGGCCGAGGACGGGCCCGCGGTCGGTGTCGACAGTCCACCGGGCCGCCTCGTCATCCCAACGGGCACCGATGACGCGGGTGCCGAACCGGATGTCGCGGCGCAGGTCGAACTTGTCGGCGACGTGCTCGAGGTACCGCAGGATCTCCGGCTGGGTGGCGTACTTCTCCGACCACGTCCAGTCCCGGCGCCAGTCGGGATCGAAGCTGTACATGTAGTCGACGCTCGGGATGTCCACCCGCGCACCGGGGTAGCGGTTCCAGTACCAGGTGCCGCCGATGTCGTCCCCGGACTCGAAGGCGCGCACCGTGAATCCGCACTCACGGAACCGGTGGATCGCGTACAGGCCGGCGATGCCGGCTCCGACCACGACGACGTCGAGCCCGCTGTCGAATTCCGGGATGTCGTGCTGCTGTCCAGTCATCTCGCCCCCCTCCACGATTATGTGGACAGCGGGGCGTTCTGGGTCGAGATTGGCCCGATGCGGACCGCTGTCAGTCGAGAATCGCGCGCAGACGCATGAGCTGTTCGTCTCGCCAGGCGACGCGCCTGTCCCAGTCGGCGAGGTCGAGAAGTTTGCGGCGCTGCTCCGTGGCGGCGGTGACCAGTTCGGCGGTCCATGGATCGTGTTGGCCGCGCTCGGCGCCCATCCGGGCGTACGCGGATCCCATCTTCTCGGCATGCGAGGCCAGGCCGCCGCGGGTGTTGAGATCCGCGGTCTCGAACGGGCCGATGATGCTCCACCGCCGGCCCAGCCCGCTGCGCATCACCTCGTCGATGTCCTCGACCGTCGCCACACCGTCCCGAAGCAGGCAGTACGCCTCGCGCAGCACGGCGCCCTGAAGCCGGTTGAAGATGAAACCCTCGACCTCGCGTCGCACCAGCACGGGGCGAAGTCCGGCGCCGCGGTACAGCGCCATCGCCCGCTCGGTGATGTCTGCCGCAGTCGCAGGCGAGGGCACCACCTCGATGACCGGAAGCAGGTACGGCGGATTGCCGGGGTGGCCGACCAGAACGCGGCGGGCGTCGTCGCCGAGCCCGGATGCCAGGGCACTGGGCACGATGGCGGACGTCGAACTGGCCAGGGGTACTTCGGCGCCGGTGAGGGCGGCCGCGTCACCCAGCAACCGGACTTTGAGTTCGACGCGTTCCGGTGCGCACTCCTGGACGAAGTGCACCCCCGCGAGCGCGCCGGGCAGCGACGTGGTGAACCTGATGCGTGATTCGATGATGTCCGTGGAATCGCCGAGCAGGTGATGGGTGGCCAGCTGTTCCAGTTGCCGCCGCAGATCGGCGTTGGCGCGGGTCAGTGCGTCGTCGGCGGGATCGTAGAGATGAACGCCGAATCCGTTCGACGCGAACAGCAGGGCGAAGGCGACGCCGATCGAACCGGCCCCCAGGACCGCGACGGCGTCGGGATGCTCGGTCACAGGTCCCACCAGGATCGGTCGCCGGCGTAGCCGTGCTCGAGGATGGCCAACACCGAAGCGACGGTCAGCTCGCGCGGGTTGTTGGCCGTCAGGCGCGTGGCCTGCATCGCCTGTTCGGCGACGAAGGCGAAGTCGGTGGGGGAGAGCCCGAGGGTACGCAGGTCCAGCGGGGCGCCCAGCGCCCCGAGGATCTCCTCGACCCGCTCGATGGCCCGATGCGCCTGAGCGACTTCGGAATCCGTCACCGATGCGACACCGAAGATCCGGCCGATCTCGGCGAACTCCGGAACCCGGGCCGGCAGGTTGTACCGCATCACCGAGGGCAGCAGGGCGCTGATCCCGAACCCGTGCGGGGTGTGTGTCAGATTGCCGATCGGCGACTGGATCGCGTGGGCGCCCGCGGTTCCCGCGGTGTTGATCGCCATCCCCGCGCAATACGCACCGAACAGGGTGTCCGATCGGGCCTGCAGATCAGCGGGTTGCGCCGCCACCGCGGGCAGTGCCGTGTTCAGCAGGGCCAGCCCGGTGCGCGCGTAGGTGTCGGCCAGCAGGTTCTTGCCGGCGTAGAGCTTGGTGGCGATGTCCTCGGCGGCCGGGTTCTTGGCCCGGCCGGTGAACGATTCGATGAGATGTGACAGGGCATCCGCGCCGGCGGCGGCGGTCAGCCCGGGCGGGCAGGTCAGTGTCAACTCGGGGTCGATCACCGCGGCATAGGCCTCCAGATGCGGACTGGCGACGCCGACCTTCATCCCCTTGTCCTCGTCGAATATCACCGAGATGCAGGTGACTTCGGCGCCGGTGCCACCGGTGGTGGGCACTGTGATCACCGGACAACCGGGTGCGGGTACCACGAATTCGCCGTAGTAGTCGCGCACATCGCCGCCGTTGGCCAGCACCACGGCGGCGACCTTGGCCAGGTCCATGCAGGACCCGCCGCCGATGCCGATGATGGCGTCGACCGCGACACCGCCGAAGCGTTCGGTGATGTCGACGACGTTGCGTCGCGGTAGGTCGGGTTCGGTGTGCGCGTAGGTGCTCACCGAAACACCTTGGGCGGCAACGCTGTCGACGAGATCGAGGAATTCGGGGGTGGTGGCCATCCTGGCATCGGTGACCATCAGGACATGGCCGGCGATCCCGGCGACCAGGTGCGGGATCTGCCGACGCTGCCCGGGTCCGAAGAGGACGGTGGCCGGCTGGCGCAACAGGCCGAGGCCGAGGTCGTTGACGGTGCGCTTGGCGGGTGGGATCACAACGCGTTCGGTGGTGGTCATGCCAGTCCTTCTTCGGTGTTCACGGTGACGGCGAGGTATTTGGGCTCCAGATAGTCGTAGATGGCGTCGTGGCCGCCTTCGCGGCCCAGCCCGGAGTCCTTGATGCCGCCGAACGCCGCGGCGGGATCGGCCATGATGCCCCGGTTGATGCCGACCATGCCGAATTCGAGGTGTTCGCCGATGCTCAGCGCCCGCGACAGGTCGCGGGTGAACACGTAGGCGGCCAGGCCGTACCGGGTGTCGTTGGCGAATTCGACGGCATCGGCGGTCGAGTTGGCCTGGTAGATGGTGGCCACCGGGGCGAACAACTCCCGGCTGCACAGTTCCGCGGGCCTGCCGTGCATGCGGAAAACCGTCGGCGCGAAGAAGTATCCCGGACCGGGCAACGCGGAACCACCGGTCAGCAGTTCACCGCCGACACCGTGCAGCATCTCGATCAGGCCGGTGACACCGTCGCGCTGGCGCGCCGAGATCATCGGACCGATATCGGTGCCGTCCTCGAAACCGTTGCCCACGGTGAGCGTCTCGGTCAGGGCCACGAACCTCGCGATGAACTCCTCGGCGATGGCAGGCGTGACGATGATCCGGTTGGCCGCCACACAGGCCTGGCCGGCATTGCGGAATTTGCACAGCACCGCCTGCTGAGCCGCGAGCTCGACGTCGGCATCGTCGAGCACGATGAAGGGCCCGTCACCACCGAGTTCCATTGACGCGTGGACGATGCCGGGGGCGGCCTGGGCCAGCAGGGTCGAACCCACACCCGTGGAACCGGTGAAGCTGACCTTGCGCAGCCGCGGATCAGCCATCAGTTGCGCCGACACATCGGCCGACGACGTGGTGTGGATCAGGTTCACCACACCGTCGGGAAAACCGGCCTCGCGCAACGTCTCCACGAACAGCGCACACGTCAGCGGTGTCTCTTTGGCGGATTTCACCACCACGGGGCAGCCCGCGGCCAGCGCGGCACCGGCCTTGCGGGCGATCATCAGCATGGGGAAGTTCCACGGCGTGATCAACAGTGCGGGCCCGACCGGCGCATGGGTGGTCACCACCCGGTAGCCGCCGTGCGAAGCCGGGGCGTAGGTGCCGTGCAGATGGGCGATCTGTTCGGTGTACCAGAGGAAGAACTCGGCCGAGAGCGCGAATTCGGCACGGGATTCGGCCAGCGGTTTACCGCTCTCGGCAGTCATCACCTCGGCGAAGATGTCGCCTTTGGCGGTCAGCAGACGGTGCGCATGAGCAAACAGGGCGGCGCGGGCCCGTGGTGTCACATGCCGCCAGGCCGACCGGGCGCGGTGGGCCGCGTCGAGGGCATCCAGGGCGTCGGACGCTGACCCGTCAGCCACTGCTGCGATTGCCGCGCCGGTCGCGGGGTCGACGACAGTGAAGTCGGTTTCGGTTGCGCGCCAACGGCCGTCGATGAACAATCCGGTGGGTATGCGGTGGCCGCGAATGGCGGCGGTGGGAGCAGGGGCCGCGTCGGCGGTCAGCGTGGTCGTCATGAACCACACGCTAGGACCGATGCGGTCCACGTCACCCCGGTGAGTCTTTTTGAGACAGTTGACGCATGCGATGAGTCCTTTGGGCCATCCGGTGTCGCGGAGCGGTTACAGTGACGACTGTGATCCGGATCGCACCGTCGGTGCCCGGACGCGATGTATTTGTGGGTACTTGCGGTCCCCCTAAGGAGCAACGGAGTGTCGACACAGCGCGGTACGCCGCGCATCGAGGACATGCGGGCGCAGTTCCTGACTGCGGCAGACCCGGGTCAGGCGGTACCCGCCGACCTCCTGCAGTCCTGGCTCCGATCCAAGGAGGCGCTCGGCGTCCCGGCAAACGTTCGTGATGTGCCGCGGGTCGACGAGGATCTGCTCGACAGCCACCTGCTCGAGATGTTCCAGGCCCCGATGGCGCGCGTCGCCGAGGATCTGGACGGATCCGGAATGGGACTGCTCCTGGCCGACGCTCAGGGCCGCATCCTGCAGCGATGGTCACATGACAACGCCGCGATGAATTATCTCGACCGGATCGGCACGGTGCGGGGTGCGGTGCTCTCCGAAGACGCCGTCGGCACCAATGGTGTCGGCACGGTGATCGCGGCCGGCAAAAGTGTCCAGATCGCGGGACCGGAGCATTTCGCCGATTTCTACCAGCAGGCGCTGTGCACCGGAGCGCCCGTGTGGCACCCGATCACGGGCAAACTCGTCGCTGTCGTCACGGTGTCGACCACCATCGGTGAGCGCAGTGGACTGTTGTTACCCCTGACCAACTCGGTGGCAGGCCAACTGGAGCAGCATGTTCTCGACGTCGCCCAACCGGGCGCCAGGGCGATGCTGGCGGCGTTCCTGGAGAAATCGGCAAGGCATGCCGGCCCGGTGGTGGCGTTCGGCCCGGACGGGTTGACCATGCGCAGTCAACGCGCCGGTGATCTGACCCAGACCGATGTGGACATGCTCGGTCACCTGTGCGCAGGGATGCGCCGCAGTGCGCAGGTCAGCGCCGAGTTGTCGATCGGCACCGTGCTGGTCGACGTCACCGCGCTCGACGGCAAAGCCGGTATCGTCGCCGCGTTGTCACCGGTCTCGCGCGTCACCGGCCACCGCGTCGGTGCGGCGTCGACCGGCCTGGTCGGGCAGTCGAAATCGTGGCAGGCCGTCGCTCATCACGTCAGCCGCCGGATCGCGGCCCGCCAGTCGCTGCTGATCGCGGGAGAGGCCGGCACCGGCAAGACATCGCTGGCGCTGGGCCGGCCCTATGTGCCAGGGGCCGATGTCGACGGTGCGGTGATCATGCATGCCGCCGAACGTCAGATCACCTCCGACCGGGAATGGCTGGGCCGGCTCGCCGAGGCGATGACCGGTTCGGCGCCGGTGATCGTCCGGGGCGCCGAACTCCTGTCGGATCAACTCGTGGCGTTGCGCACGGTGATCGAGTCGCACGCCGGCCGTTCTCCACTGATCCTCACCATGACCACGTCGTCGCTCGAGCAGGCACAGGGCGTGGCGGCCAGGGCCGGGGTGCCGGTCCAGTGGGTGCCACCACTTCGTGAGCGCGCCGCCGATATCGCGGTGGTGTGGAATTCGTTTGCGGCGCAACGTGCACCGGGCCTGCGTCTCCTGTTGGGCGACGACGCCCGGCGCGCGCTCGAGGCCGCGGCCTGGCCGTGTAACCTCACCGAGCTCCGGACCGTCGTCGACCATGTGATCGGCACCGGTAAGCGCGGGCTGATCCGCGTCGAGGACCTCCCCGACGGTGTGCGCGGACGACGCGCCTGGTCGATGATCGAACGAACGGAGATGGAGACGATCCGCCGGGCTCTGCAGGAAACCGGCGGAAACCGTTCGCGCGCAGCCGAACTGCTGGGTGTGTCACGGGCGACCATCCACCGCAAGATGAAGGCGTACGGCATCGCCGGCTGACCGGGGCGCTACTGCGCCAGGTACCCGCCGTCGATCACCAGCTCGGACCCGGTGACGAAGCTGGCCTCGTCAGACGCGAGGAACACCACACCGTTGGCGATCTCGTCCGGCGTCCCCGGGCGTCCCATGGGGGTCTGGCTGACCACGAACTCGTTGATGGCCGGGTCCTGGGCGTCGGTCAGCGGGGTTCGGATGAAGCCCGGGTGGACCGAGTTCACCCGGATGTTGTCGCCGGCGTAGCTGATCGCGGCACTCTTGGACATGTTGCGGACTGCGCCCTTGGTGGCGTGGTATGCGTGTGCGCCGGCCACGGCGGCCGAACCCCAGATCGACGAGATGTTGATGATCGATCCGCTGTGGCGATCGATCATGTGTGGGATCACCGCGCGCATCCCCAGCCAGGTGCCGGTCTGGTTGGTGGCCACCACGCGCTCCCAGTCGGCCAGCGTCAGGTCGTGCAGCGACTGGTAGGCGATGATGCCCGCGTTGTTGGCCAGCACATCGATCCGGCCGTGCAGCGCAACGATTTCGGCGATCACCTCCGACCAGTCGTCCTCCTTGGCGACGTCGAGTTGCCGGTAGGCGATACCGGCCGACCGGGGCCCGAACGACTCGTCGGTCTTGGACCGGCCGGTGGCGTAGGTGATGGCACCTTCGCGGGCGAACGCCTCGGCGATCGCATGCCCGATACCGCGTGCGGCACCGGTGACGATCGCGACTTTTCCATCCAGACGGTTCATCGTCGGGCCTTTCTCTTCGAGTCGACGGACCGCTCGAACTAACCGCGGCGCCGGTGGCCGCTCGGTGATGTGCACCACGCTGAGACAGTGGTGCGTCAATTTGCGACACCTCGACAGCGTGGGCCGGAGGGCCTCACACACTGACGACGTGCGGTCCGTCACACCGGGTCCGCGATAGTGCGAAAGCCGACCTGGAGGAGATGACCGTCATGGCGCACCAACCCACCGACCCGCTGGGCCGCATCTACGCGGAGTGGACCGAGGAATTCATCGCGAACCCGCAGATGTCCCTGCGCCTGATGCGTTGGGTGTTCGAGGACTGGCAGCGGGCCACCGCCGAACCCGAGGATGTGACCTACCAGTCGACCGAGATCGGTGGTGTCCCTGGGATTCTGGTGAAACCGCTCGATGCGGACCCGGCCCGCATGCTGGTGGTGCTGCACGGCGGCGGGTTCGCGCTCGGCTCGTCGGCAAGCCACCGCAAAATGGCCGGGCACCTGGCGCGGGCGTGCGGCGCACAAGCTTTCGTCGCCGATTTCCGGCTGGCGCCCGAGCATCCCCACCCGGCCCAGCTCGACGACACCACCGCGGTCTTCGATGCCTTGCTGGCCGCGGACCGCCGCGCCGAGGACATCACCTTCGTGGGTGACAGCGCCGGTGCCAGCATCGCGATCGCGACGACCCTGCGGCTGCTCACGGCGCAGCGCGCGGTGCCCGGTCAGGTCATTGCCATCTCGCCGTGGCTCGACATGACCAACGCGGGGCCGACGATCGAGACCAACAACGACACCGACTTCCTGATCACCCGCGAAGGGTTGCAGGGCAATATCGACCGTTACCTGTCCGGCGGGGCCGGATCGACCGATCCGCTGGTCAATCCCCTGTACGCCGACTTCAGCGGCTTTCCCCGGCTCTACATCAACGTCTCCGATGCCGAATCGCTGTACTCGGATGCCACCCGTCTTGACGACCGGGCCCGCGCCGCGGGTGTCGACGTGACACTCGATGTCGGACACGGGCATCAGCATGTGTTCCCGCTGCAGGCCGGCCGGCTTGCCGCAGCCGATGACGCCATCGCCGCTGTCGCGTCCTGGTACCGCACCGGAACGACCACCGCACCTGTCTTCGCCCACCACACCGAATCACAAGCCTGAGGAGATCGACCATGACCACACATTCGACCCAGACGCAGGAATTCGACGCCATCGTGATCGGCGCCGGGTTCTCCGGCCTGGCCATCCTGCACCACCTGCGCGAGATCGGTCTCCGGACGGTGGTGCTCGACGCGCTGGACGGCGTCGGCGGAACCTGGTGGGCCAACCGGTATCCGGGGGTCCGCACCGACAGCGAGTTCAGCTACTACTCGTTCTCCTTCTCCAAGGAGGTGCGTGAGGAGTGGGTGTGGTCGCAGCGGTACCCGGCCGGTGACGAGGTACGGGCCTACCTCAATTTCGTCGCGGACCGCCTGGACCTGCGCCGCGACATCCGCCTCGGGGTGTTCGTCGAATCCGCCCGTTACGACGAGGACGCCAACACCTGGACGGTGCACACCGCCGCCGGGGAGACACTGTCAGCCCGGTACCTGATCAGCGGCATGGGTGTGCTCTCGCAGGCGATCTATCCCGACATCCCGGGCATCGGGAGCTTCGCGGGGGAGAAGTATCACACCGCGCACTGGCCGCGCGAGGGCGTGGACCTGAAGGGCAAACGCGTCGGGCTCATCGGCCTGGGCGCCTCCGGGATCCAACTGGTTCCGACGATCGCGCCGGAGGTCGGTGAGTTCTTCGTCTTCCAGCGCACACCCAACTTCATCGTCGAAACCACCAATGAGGCGGTCACCCTTGAGGAGATGGCGTGGGTGCGCGACAACTACGACGCGATCTACGAGAAGGCCGCCAACCACCCGTTCGGCGTTGCGATGGAACCCGCGGAGTACAGCGCGCTGGAGGTGTCGGCCGAGCAGCGCAGGCAGATCTTCGAAAGCAAGTGGAACGAAGGCGGATTCCACTTCGCCAACGAGTGCTTCAACGACCTGGCCACCAACCACGAGGCCAGCGAACTCGCTTCGGAATTCATCCGCTCCAAGATCCGGGAGATCGTCAAGGACCCGGCGACCGCCGAGCTGTTGTGCCCGAAGTCGTACTCGTTCAACGGGAAACGTGTACCGACCGGGCACGGCTACTACGCGGCGTTCAACCATGACCACGTCCACCTGGTCGACACTGCGAGCGACCCGATCACGGCGATCACACCCAACGGCGTGATGGTCGGCGATACCGAATACGAGCTGGACGTCGTGATCTTCGCGACCGGTTTCGACGCCATGACGGGAACGTTGACCAACATCGACATCGTCGGCAGAGAAGGAATCACACTGCGCGACAAGTGGGCTCGCGACGGGCTGAGCTCCAACCTCGGCATCACGGTCAACGGCTTCCCGAACTTCTTCATGTCACTGGGACCGCAGACGCCCTACTCCAACCTGGTGGTGCCGATCCAGCTCGGCGCGCAGTGGCTCCAGCGTGCCCTGCTGTGGGCGCGCGACAACGATGTCGAGGTGTTCGAGGCCACCCCGGAATCGGAGGCCTGGTGGGCCCGGGAGACCGAACGCACCGGTAGGGCAACGGTGATGTACACCGAGGGCAAAAAGGCCAAGGCCTGGTTCCTCGGGGAGAACGTGCCGGGTAAGCCCGAGGAATTCCTGGTCTACATGGGCGGCGGGCAGGTGTACCAGCAGCACTGCCGCGACGTCGAGGCCAATGGTTACGTCTCGATGCGGGCGCGCAGCTCAGAACCCGCCGTCCTCTGAGGTGTTCAGGGTTTCGTCGCCCGAGCGCTCACCGAGGTACAGTTTCGAGCCAAAATTCCGTACCTCAGTGAGCGCTCACGGCTGTTCACCACCGTTTTAGAGCCGTTCGATGATGGTGGCGTTGGCCATGCCGCCGCCCTCACACATCACCTGCAACCCGAACCGCCCGCCGCGCTGCTGCAGCGCATTGACCAGGGTGGTCATGATGCGGGCACCGCTGGCACCGAGGGGGTGCCCGATCGCGATGGCGCCGCCGTTGACGTTGGTGCGGGACAGATCAGCCCCTGTGCTGGCCGCCCATGCCAGGACGACCGGGGCGAACGCCTCGTTGACCTCGAACAGGTCGATGTCCGACAGCGACAGCCCGGCACGGGTCAGCACCTTCTCGGTCGCCGGGATGACACCCGTCAGCATGTACAGCGGATCCGAGCCCACGGCCACCGCGGTGTGGATCCGGGCCAGCGGTTTGAGGCCGAGGCGCCGCGCCGCCGCGCCACTGGTGATCAGCACCGCGGCGCTACCGTCGGACAGCGGCGACGAGTTACCCGGCGTGATCTCCCAGTTGATCTGCGGGAAACGGGCGCCGATGGCCTCGTTGTAGAACGCGGGCTTGAGGCCGGCCAACGTCTCCACGGTGGTGCCGGGACGGATGATCTCATCGGTGCCCAAGCCCGCGATCGGGACGAGCTCGTTGTCGAACAACCCCTCTTTGGTTGCGCGAGCGGCCTTTTCGTGGCTGCTCGCTGAGAACTCGTCGAGTTCGGCGCGCGACAGGTCCCACTTGGCGGCGATGAGCTCGGCGCTGATGCCCTGGGCCACCAGACCTTCGGGATAGCGCGCTGCCATGTCGGCACCGAACGGGTTGCTGCCCGGCAGGACCGAGGAGCCCATGGGAACGCGGCTCATCGACTCGACGCCCGCGGCGATCACCACGTCGTAGGCTCCGGCGAGCACGCCCTGGGCCGCGAAGCTGATGGCCTGTTGACTGCTGCCGCACTGACGGTCCACCGTGGTGCCCGGCACCGTCTCGGGGAACCCGGCCCCCAGCAGCGCGTTACGCGCAATGTTGACGGCCTGGTCGCCGACCTGGGTGACGGCGCCGGCGATGACGTCCTCGACCTCGGCGGGATCGATTCCGGCGCGTCCGACGACCTCGCGCAGACTGTGTGCCAGCAGGTCGGCGGGTAGGACATCGTGCAGTGCGCCGTTGGCCTTGCCCTTGCCGATCGGGGTGCGTACGGCACCCACGATGACGGCGTCCCGATCTGAATATCCGGACATGGGATCCTCCTGATTGGCTCGTCGCTGAGTTCTGCTCTCTATACTTAGATGTAACACCTAGGTCTAGTCCCAACAACCCAGCCGTGGAGTGATCTACATGACAGTGCTGCAAGGTCCGCTGGCCGACCGCGCCACCTGGTCGGCGGTCGGGCACTGCCCGATCGAGAAGACGATGGCGCTGGTCGGCACCAAGTCGGGGATGCTCATCATGCGCGAGGCGTTCTACGGCACCACCCGGTTCGACGACTTTGCCCGCCGTGTCGGCATCACCAAGGCCGCCACGTCGGCCCGGCTGTCAGAACTGGTCGACGCGGGGCTGCTGACCAAACAGCCCTACCAGGAGCCCGGGCAGCGGGTCCGCGACGAGTACGTGCTCACCGACGCCGGGCGTGAGTTCATGCCGGTGGTGTGGGCGATGTTCGAGTGGGGCCGGAAACATCTGGGCGACACCAATCTGCGGTTGACGCATCTGGGCTGCGGTGCCGAGGCTCAGGTCGAGGTGACCTGCGCCGAAGGGCATATCGTGCCGCCCGACGAGCTCGGAATGCGGCTGGTCAGGAAATCTCGCCGAGAAACTCCTTGACCAGTTTCCGCGGCGCCTGCGCGAGCCAGGCTTCGGTGATGAGCTCGCGCAGGGCGTCCCGGTCGATGGCCGCCAGGCGCACAAGCACCGCCGGATAGCCGTCGAAGTGCGGTGTGGTGAAGTACGCCGCGGGCTCATCGGCGACCAGCGCGAACTTGACGCCCTCGTCGGCGACGCGGGCACCCAGGATGTCACCGTCTGGCACCGGTTCGCCGTGCGCCTCGAAGTGCGCGACATCGGCCGTGCGCAGCGGCCGTTCCCACACGATGAGCTTCTTGCGTACCCGCCAGTTGCGCGGTGTGGTTTCGGCGGTTTCGGGCAGTTCGCCGACGATGGCGGACACATCGTGCCAAGTGGCCATGTCTCGATTGTGCCTTCGCTTAAGGTCGCAGCCGTGCTGCATCTTCGCGTGATCGTGCCCGAAAAGCTGCGCGAGCCGGTGCTCGACGTCCTGCGTCGCCAGGTCGGCGTGGCGAACGTGCTGCTGTATCCGGGGGCGTCGGTGGAACCGGTGGGCGATGAGATCGCCGCCGACATCGCCCGCGAGTGCGCCAACGACGTCATCAAGCAGTTGAAGGCACTCGACGTCCAACACCGGGGCACCATCACGCTCGGTGCGCTCGACACCGTGCTCTCGACGCGGGCGCACAAGGCCGAAGACGACGCCGAGGGCGACCCCGCCGATGCGCTGGTGTGGGACGAACTGATCACGCGCACGCGCGAAGACGCCACACTGACCGTGACGTTCGTCATGTTCCTCACGCTGGCCTGCCTGATCGCCGCGATCGGCGTCGTCAGTGATTCGACCGTCACCGTGGTCGGCGCCATGGTGCTAGGCCCCGAATTCGGCCCGCTGGCAGCGGTGGCTGTCGCGATGGTGCAACGCCGCGTCGACCTGGCTCGGCGTGCCGCGATCGCGCTGCTGGTCGGGTTTCCGGTGGCGATGGCTGTCACCGCAGCAGCGACCTTGGCCGCCGAGGCGGCCGGCTGGCTCAGCCTCGACACGGTCCGCAACGTCCACGAAGTGGACTTCATCTTCCAGGTCGGCCCGCTGTCGTTCATCGTCGCGCTGCTGGCCGGGGCGGCAGGCATGTTGTCGCTGGTGTCGTCGAAGTCCGCCGCGCTGGTGGGTGTGTTCATCTCGGTGACGACGGTGCCTGCCGCGGGTTTCGCGGTGGTCGCGGCCATCCTCGGCGACTGGGATGTCGCCTTCGAATCGACGATCCAGCTGCTGGTGAACCTCGTCGGCATCGTGGTGGCCGGCGTGCTGGTGCTCGTGCTGCGGCCGAAGGGCACCCTGATCCCGCGTAAGGCGCAGAGCTGATCTGAATAGCCGCTGCGCGCATGCGCACATCCCCAGCGTGTGATGGGATCGACCGTTATGGCAATCAAAGTGGCGCTGGAGCATCGCACCAGCTACACCTTCGACCGGCTGGTGGAGGTGTACCCGCATGTCATCCGATTGCGGCCGGCGCCGCACTCGCGGACTCCCATCGAGGCGTATTCCCTCGAGGTCGAGCCCGGGGAGCACTTCATCAACTGGCAGCAGGATGCGTTCGGCAACTTCCTGGCCCGCGTCGTGTTCCCGGAACGGATGCGCCGCCTGACGATCACGGTGGGCCTGATCGCCGACCTGAAGGTGATCAATCCCTTCGACTTCTTCATCGAGGACTACGCCGAAACCGTCCCGTTCGGCTACCCCAAGGCGCTGCTGGAGGATCTGAAGCCCTATCTGCGACCCGTCGACGAGGGCGAGGAGGGCACCGGGCCGGGTGATCTGGTGCAGGCCTGGGTGCAGAACTTCTCGGTGCCTGCGGGCACCCGCACCATCGATTTCCTGGTCGCACTCAACCGGGCGGTCAACGCCGACGTGGGATACAGCGTGCGGATGGAACCCGGCGTGCAGACCCCCGATTTCACGCTGCGCAGCGGTATCGGTTCATGCCGCGACTCGGCGTGGCTGCTGGTGTCGGTACTGCGGCAACTGGGGCTGGCGGCGCGATTCGTCTCCGGCTACCTGGTGCAACTGTCTTCGGATGTCGAGGCGCTCGACGGGCCGTCGGGTCCCGCGGCCGACTTCACCGATCTGCATGCCTGGGCCGAGGTGTACATCCCCGGCGCCGGCTGGATCGGCATGGACGCCACCTCCGGTCTGTTCGCGGGTGAGGGGCACATCCCGCTGTCGGCGACACCGCACCCGGCTTCGTCGGCCCCGATCACGGGTGCGACCGGTGTCGCGGAAACGGAGCTGGATTTCAGCAACACCGTCACGCGGGTACACGAGGACCCGCGGGTCACACTGCCGTACACCGAGACGGCGTGGGGCGCGATCGTCGACCTGGGCGATCGCGTCGACGAGCGACTCGCGGCCGGCGATGTACGGCTGACCGTCGGCGGTGAGCCGACATTCGTGTCCATCGACAATCAGGTCGACCCCGAATGGACCACCGACGCCGACGGTCCGCACAAGCGGGAACGGGCCTCCGCGCTGGCCGCCCGTCTGAAAGACATCTGGGCCCCGCAGGGCCTGGTACAACGCAGCCAGGGGAAGTGGTATCCGGGAGAACCGTTGCCGCGCTGGCAGATCGGATTGTACTGGCGCGCCGACGGCCAGCCGCTCTGGCGTGACGGCGCCCTGCTCGCCGACCCGTGGAACGATGAACAGCGTGTTGCCCTGCCGTCGTTGCCCGATGACGCCGGCGGTCGGGTGCTCACGGCGCTGGCCGCCGGCCTGCGACTGCCGAGCAGTCAGGTGCGTCCGGCCTACGAGGACGCCCTGAGCCGCCTGGCCGCCGCTGTGCGCCGACCCGCGGGACCCGCCGTCGATGCCGACGACGACCTCGAGGCCGACAGCTCCGCGGCCCGGGCCGGTCTGCTCGAAAAGCTCGATGCGACAGTCACCGAGCCGACTGCATACGTTCTCCCACTGCACCGCCGCGACGACGACACGGGCTGGGCCAGCGCCGACTGGACGTTGCGGCGGGGCCGGATCGTGCTGCTGGACGGCGATTCCCCGGCGGGCCTTCGCCTGCCGCTGAGCTCGATCAACTGGAAGCCGCCGCGCCCGACGTTCCCGGCCGACCCGCTGGCCGACCGGCAGGAGCTGCCCGACGGCGCGGCGGACGACGATCACGCCGAGGTGGAGGAGTCCGACGACGCGCCGACCACCGCGATGGTCGCCGAGATCCGCGGCGGGCTGCTCTACATATTCCTGCCGCCGACCGAGGAACTCGACCACTTCGTCGATCTCATCGCCCGCCTGGAGGACGCGGTCGCGGGCACCGGGTGGCCCGTCGTCGTCGAAGGCTACGGACCGCCCTCGGATCCGCGGCTGCACTCGATGAGCGTGACCCCTGACCCCGGTGTCATCGAGGTCAACGTGGCGCCGACGTCGAGCTTCGCCGAACAGCGTGCGCAACTCGAAACACTCTACGAGCAAGCCAGATTGGCCCGGCTGTCTACCGAATCCTTCGACGTCGACGGGACGCATGGTGGCACCGGCGGCGGTAACCACATCACCCTCGGCGGCAGCACGCCCGCGTCGTCACCACTGCTGCGCCGTCCGGATCTGCTGGTGTCACTGCTGACCTACTGGCAGCGTCACCCGGCGCTGTCGTACCTGTTCGCGGGTCGCTTCATCGGCACGACGTCGCAGGCGCCCCGCGTCGACGAGGGCCGCTCGGAGTCGCTGTACGAGCTGGAGATTGCGTTCGCCGAGATCGCCAGGCTCGCTTCATCTTCGGAGCCGCATCGCGCCGCGCAGCCCTGGGTGACCGACCGGGCGCTGCGTCACCTGCTGACCGATATCACCGGCAACACCCACCGCGCCGAGTTCTGCATCGACAAGCTCTACAGTCCCGACAGCCCCCGCGGCCGGCTCGGTTTGCTCGAGCTGCGCGGTTTCGAGATGCCACCGCACCATCAGATGGCGATGGTGCAGTCACTGTTGGTGCGCTCGCTGGTGGCATGGTTCTGGGACGAACCGCTTCGGGCCCCGCTGATCCGCCACGGGGCGAACCTGCACGGCCGATACCTGTTGCCGCACTTCCTGATCCACGATATCGGCGACGTCGCCGCCGACCTGCGGGCGCATGGGATCGACTTCGACACCAGTTGGCTGGATCCCTTCACCGAGTTCCGTTTCCCGCGCATCGGCACCGCCGTCTTCGACGGCGTCGAGGTCGAGTTGCGTGGCGCGATCGAACCGTGGAACGTCCTGGGGGAGGAGTCCACCGCGGGCGGCACGGCGCGGTATGTCGACTCGTCGGTGGAACGCGTCCAGGTGCGGCTGATCGGTGCCGACCGCCACCGCTATGTGGTGACGTGCAACGGACATCCCATCCCATTGCTGGCCACCGACAATCCTGACATCCAGGTCGGCGGAGTGCGCTACCGCGCATGGCAACCGCCGAGCGCGCTGCACCCGACGATCACTGTCGACGGGCCGTTGCGTTTCGAACTCGTCGACACCGCATCGGGGATGTCGCGCGGTGGCTGCACCTACCACGTCTCCCATCCGGGCGGCCGCTCGTACGACAGCCCGCCGGTCAATGCCGTGGAGGCCGAATCGCGGCGTGGCCGCCGCTTCGAGGCGACCGGTTTCACGCCCGGCATCCTCGACATGTCCGCCATCAGGGAACGGCAGGCCCGGCAGTCCACCGACGTCGGCGCGCCGGGCATCCTCGACCTGCGCCGGGTGCGTACCGTGCTGCAGTGATGGATTGCCGGGCCGCACTTGTGACAATGTGGGCGCTCGGCTGTCGCGGCAATGCGGTTGGACAGACATCGGTCGGTTGAGGAGGTAGAGGTTGTCGCTACCCCTGCCTGCCTCCGATCCCGACCGGCTGATCGACGGCTACCGTGGCGCGCGGGCGCAGCAGACGCTCTTCGACACCCGCGGTGGGCTCAGCGCGGGGTACGACGAGTTCGTCGACGCCGCGGGCAACATCCGGCCCGCCTGGCGTGAACTCGCCGACATCGTCAGGGAGCGCGGCCGCGCCGGCTTGGGTCGCATGCGTGAACGGGTGCGAACGCTGGTCGACAACGACGGCATCACCTACATCGACGTGCACCATGACACCCCGCAGGGTGGTCTGGCCACCAATGGCAGCGGGTCGGCCGCCCCGGGGCCCTGGCATCTCGATCCGATCCCGCTGCTGATCTCGCCGGCGGACTGGGAGACGCTGGAGGCCGGACTGGTCCAGCGGTCGCGCCTGCTCGACGCTGTGCTTACCGATCTCTACGGGCCGCGTCGGTCGCTGACCTCCGGCGTACTGCCCGCGCAGCTGCTGTTCGCGCATCCCGGCTATCTGCGGGCGGCGCGCGGTCTGCTGGTGCCTGGACGCCACCAGTTGTTCTTGCACGGCTGCGATATCAGCAGGCACCGGACCGAGGGATTCGTCGTCAACGCCGACTGGACGCAGGCGCCCTCCGGGGCGGGGTACGCGCTGGCGGACCGCCGCGTGGTGGCACACAGCGTCCCGGACCTCTACGAGCGCATCGCGCCCCGGCCCACGTCACCGTTCGCCCAGGCGCTGCGGCTCTCCTTGATCGAAGCCGCGCCGGAGGCCGCCGAGGACCCCGTTGTCGTGGTGCTCAGCCCCGGCATCATGTCCGAGACCGCCTTCGACCAGGCCTACCTGGCATCGGTGCTGGGCTTCCCGCTGGTGGAGAGTGCCGACCTGGTGGTGCGCGACGGCAAACTGTGGATGCGCTCGCTGGGCACCCTCAAACGTGTCGATGTGGTGTTGCGCCGCGTCGACGCCGCGTATTCGGATCCCCTGGACCTGCGCCCGGATTCCCGCCTCGGCGTCGTCGGCCTGGTTGAAGCTCAGCGCCGAGGTGCCGTCACCGTGGTGAACACCCTGGGCAGCGGCGTACTGGAGAGCCCAGGCATTCTGCGGTTCCTGCCCGAACTCGCCGAACACCTGCTCGACGAGACTCCGTTGCTACCCGCGGCGCCGTCGTACTGGGGTGGGATGGGCGCCGAACGGTCGCACCTGCTGGCCAATCTGGGCTCCCTGCTGATCAAGTCGACGGTGGGCGGTGAGGATCTCCTGGGCCCGGCGCTCTCGAAGGCCCAACTGGACGAGCTGACCGCGCGCATCAACGCCACGCCGTGGCAGTGGGTGGGCCAGGAACTGCCCCAATTCTCCACCGCGCCAACTGCGCAGTACGCCGGGGCACTGTCCTCGGCCGGCGTCGGTATGCGCCTGTTCTCCGTTTCCCAGCGGGGTGGCTACGCGCCGATGATCGGCGGCCTCGGGTACATCCTGGCCCCGGGCCAAGGCGCGCACCAGCTCAATACCGTTGCCGCCAAGGATGTCTGGGTGTTGCCGGCGACCCGCGCGGGTACCGAGAAGAGCGTCACGATCCCGTCGGTCGACGTCACGCTGCCGGTCAACGACGCCGCCGCGGCCGGGGCGGGAACCAGGGCCGTCAGTTCGCCGCGGGTGCTTTCCGATCTGTTCTGGACGGGACGGTACGCCGAGCGCGCCGAGGGGATGGCGCGCCTGCTGACGGTCACCCGGGAGCGGTTTCACGAGTACCGCCGTCGGCAGTACAACGAGGCCAGCGAGTGCGTGCCGGTGCTGCTGGGCGCGCTCGGCCAGATCACCGGCACCGACACCGGTGCCGCCGGTGACCGGGCCGAGATGATCGCCATCGCGCCCACGACGTTGTGGTCGCTGACCGCCAACCGCTACCGCTCCGGATCACTGGCGCAATCGGTCGACGGGCTGGGCCGCGCGGCCCGCGGGGTCCGTGACCAGATGTCGAACGACACCTGGATGGTGCTGGGTGCCGTGGAGCGCGCGGTACTCAACAACACCGCTACACCACCGGATTCTCATGAGCCGGGCGACACCCAGATGGCGCTCGCGCACGCGCAGACCCTCGCCGGCATGCTGGCGCTGTCCGGGGTGGCCGCCGAGTCGATGGTGCAGGATGTCGGCTGGATGATGATGGAGACCGGTAAACGCATCGAGCGCGGGTTGTGGCTGGCGGCGCTGTTGCGCGCCACCATGACCGTCGAACGCGGCTGGGAGGCCGAACAGACCATCACGGAGTCGACGCTGGTGGCCTGCGAGTCCTCGGTCATCTACCGCCGTCGCAATCTGGGCAAGGTCAGTGTGGCGGCCGTGGCCGAACTGCTGCTGTTCGACGCCGAGAACCCGCGTTCGCTGGCCTATCAGTTGGAACGCCTGAAGATCAGCCTTCGCGCGCTGCCCGGCGCCTCGGGCTCGACGCGCACCGAACGCCTGGTCGAGGAGATCAGCACCCGGCTGCGCCGGCTCGACCCCGCCGAACTCGAGCACGTCGACGCCGACGGCGTCCGCAGCGAACTCCGGGGCCTGCTCGACGGCGTGCAGGCCGGCCTGCGCGACCTGTCCAACGTCATCACCGCGACCCAGTTGTCGCTGCCTGGCGGCATGCAGCCGCTGTGGGGCCCCGACGAGCGCAGGCAGATGCCGTGACCGCCTTTCCCGACGGGCCCGTGCCCGCACCGGAAAACGGTGCGCACACACGCGGTTACCACGTCACCCACCAGACCATATACACCTACTCCGATGTGGTGACCAGTTCCTATGGGCGTGGGTTCCTCACCCCGCGGGACTCCGCCCGGCAGCGCTGCGTGACCCACGAGCTGCGCATCGATCCGGAACCCAGCGACCGGTCCACCAGCCGCGACGCCTACGGCAATCTCAGCTCCTATTTCCATGTGACCGACCGGCACCGGGTGTTGACGGTCACCAGCAGCTCGGTGGTGGAGGTCGACGCGCCACCGCCTGATCTGTACGGCGCAGGTTCTGCGGTGGCGCCGTGGGAGATCGCCCGGCCGGTCGGGCTCGACGGGGCGCTGGCGACGGAGTTCACCCTGGACCTGCAGACTCCGGAGATCACGGCCGCCGTATGTGATTACGCCGCGCCTAGTTTCGAGCCGGGCCGGCCGCTGATCGAGGTCCTCACCGATCTCAACGCCAGGATCTTCGACGATTTCACCTACCGCTCGGGCTCGACAACGGTGTCCACTCAGGTGGCCGAGGTTTTGGCCGCGCGTGAGGGGGTATGTCAGGACTTCGCACGGTTGGCGATTGCCTGCCTGCGCGCCAATGGTCTGGCTGCCAGCTACATTTCGGGGTATCTGGCCACCGACCCGCCGCCGGGGAAGGAACGTATGGTGGGCATCGACGCCACCCACGCATGGGCAGCGGTGTGGACGCCGCAGAACATCTGGCTCGGCCTCGATCCGACCAACGACCAGATGGTCGACGAGCGGTACATCATCGTCGGGTGGGGCCGGGACTATGCTGACGTCCCGCCGCTGCGCGGCATCATCTACACCGACTCCGAGGAGAGTGTGATCGACGTGTCAGTCGACGTGGCACCGTTGGATCCGTCGTCATCGACCGGAGTTCTGCATGCGTGATTTCCTGTGTCCCAACTGCGGTCAGCATCTGACGTTCGAGAACTCGGTGTGTCTGTCCTGCGGCAGTCCGATCGGGTTCTCACTGCCGGACAAGGCCATGCTGGTGATCGCATCGGGGGCCGACAGTGAACATGGTGGTGCCGTCGACGCGGCCCAGTATCGACTGTGCGCCAATCTCCATGTCGCCGAGTGCAACTGGCTGGTCCGCCTCGATCCGACCAGAACGGTGCAGGGGGAGCTGTGCGCGTCGTGCAAGCTCACCAGGACCAGGCCCAACAATGCCGACACCAAGGCGTTGGCGGCCTTCGCCGTTGCCGAGCGGGCCAAGCGGCGGCTGATCGCCGAACTGTCTGAACTCAAGCTGCCGATCGTCGGGCGTGACGACGACGCCGACTATGGACTGGCCTTCGACCTGCTGTCCAGCGAGTCCGACAAGGTCTTCACGGGCCATCAAAACGGCATCATCACACTGGATCTCGCCGAGGGTGATGACGTGCACCGCGAGCAACTGCGCGTCTCGATGGCCGAGCCCTACCGTACGTTGCTCGGCCATTTCCGCCATGAGATCGGGCACTATTACTTCTACCGTCTGATCGGCACGTCGCCCGAATACCTCACGCGGTTCCATGAGCTGTTCGGCGACCCGGATGCCGACTATCAGGCGGCGCTGGACCGGCATTACAGCCAGGGTGCGCC
>CAMFLL010000021.1 GCA_945957405.1 uncultured Mycolicibacterium sp.
GCGGCGACGTTGTCGTTGCGTGCGTCGGACGGATTCCGCAAGAAGATCTGGCTCATCCCGGTCATCGTCGGCTATCTGGCGTCGTTCGCGCTGTTGTCGCTGACGCTGTCGCTGGGCATGCCGGTCGGCATCGCCTACGGCGTGTGGTCGGCGTGCGGCGTCGCGCTGGTGGCGCTGATCGCGCGGTTCGTCTTCGCCGAACCCCTGACGTGGATGATGGTGGGCGGTATCGGGTTGATCATCGCCGGCGTGCTGTCCATCGAATTCCTGGGCACGCCGCACTGATCATCGGTACGAATGCGGGCGTCCACCGCGCGTCGATCGTGCACCATGAGAGCCGATCTGATCGAAACGAGGGAAGCGGCAGGAGGGGCACACCATGAATGCAATCCTCGATCTGTTCCCGCCGGGGGCGGTTCTGGACGACGACGGCACACTGAAGGTCGGTGGCTGTCGCCTCGACGATCTCGCCGAGGAATTCGGGACGCCGGCGCTGATCGTCGACGAGGACGTGCTGCGCGCGCGGGCACGTGAATATCTGTCGGCGTTCCGCAGCCGATGGCCCCGCGTCGACGTGGCCTTCGCATCGAAATCCTTCCCGTGCACCGCTATTCAACGGGTGATGGTCGAGGAGGGCCTGCACCTCGACGTCGCGGGCGGCGGCGAGATCATCACGGCGCTGGCCGCCGGAGCCGATCCCGCCCGGCTGGTCCTGCACGGTAACGCCAAATCCGACGAAGAGATCGATCTGGCCGTCCGCAACGGCCTCGGTCTGGTCGTCGTCGACAACTTCGACGACATCGACCGTCTCGAACGCCTCGTGCCGCCCGGCCAGGTGCAACCGTGCCTGGTCCGGGTGATCCCCGGCGTCGAGGCCGACACCCATGCGGCCGTCGCCACCGGACACGCCGGATCGAAGTTCGGCCTGCTGCCCGACGACGCGCGCAAGGCGATCGCCCGTATCGAGGGCAGCCCCGTGCTGCGCTGCGACGGGTTGCACACCCATGTCGGCAGCCAGCTCCTGCACGTCGATCAGCTCGCCGCCGCGGTCGCGCCGCTGGCCGAACTCGGCACCTTCGAGGTCTACGATCTCGGCGGCGGTCTCGGGGTGCGGTACACCTACGACGAGCAGGCGCCCGACTTGGCCGAGTACGCCGACGCGATGATCGGTCAGGCCACCGCCCTGTTGCCTTCGGGCAGCCGGTTGATCGTCGAACCCGGCCGCAGCATGGTGGCGGCATCGGCGTGCACGGTCTATCGCGTGACGACCGTCAAACGCGGTGAGATCACCCACGTCGCGGTAGACGGCGGGATGGGCGACAACCTAGAGGTGGCGCTCTACGACCAGCGGTTCGAGGCCACCATCATCAACCGCGTGGGCGGTGGCGAGACCGTGACGGTGGTCGGGCGGCACTGCGAATCGGGCGACCAGCTCATCGACGGTGTGCCGCTACAGGATCCGGCCGTCGGGGACCTTCTCGCCGTCCCGGTCACCGGCGCCTACTGCTACACCATGTCGAACCAGTACAACGGTGCGCGCCGCATACCCGTGGTGTTCGTGTCCGGCGGCACGGCGCGCCTGGTCGTACGCCGTGACACCTGGGACGATCTGCTCGCGCGCGACGTGCCGGCGTGAATCGAGCAGTATTGCACCCATGACCGATGTCGATGCCGGACTGCTCGACCTTGCCAAACGCTTCGGCGTGGCCGCCGAGTACGACGACTGGACAGGCCGACGCGCGGCCGTGCCGGAGACGACGCTGATCGACGTGCTGGCCGCGCTGGGTGTGGCCGCGTCGACGCCCGAGGAACGCGCGGCGGCGGTGGTCGCCCATGACCGGGAGTACTGGTCGAGGGCGCTACCGCCGACCATCGTCGGCCGCAGCGGCACCGAGACCACCTTCTGGGTGCACGTCGAGCACGGCAGCCCCGCGCACGTGTGGATGCGCCTCGAGGACGGCGCCGTCCGATCCGGCGTCCGGCAGCTCGACAATTTCACTCCCCCATACGATCTCGACGGTCGATTGATCGGCGAAGCCACGTTCGCGGTGCCCGCCGACCTGCCGGTGGGATATCACCGGCTCTATGTGCGGTCCGGTTCGGACGAGACCAGTACCGCGCTCATCGTGACGCCGGCCTGGCTGGGTCTGCCACCGCGGATGGGCAACCGACGCGCCTGGGGTCTGGCCACCCAGCTCTACAGTGTCCGGTCGAAACGGTCATGGGGGGTGGGTGACCTGACCGACCTCACCGACCTGGCGGTGTGGTCGGCCGTGCGGCACGGCGCCGACTACGTCCTGGTCAATCCGCTGCATGCCGCGGCACCCACTCGGCCCATGGAACCGTCGCCCTACCTGCCGACGTCACGCCGGTTCGTCAACCCGATCTACCTCCGCATCGAGGCCATTCCCGAGTACGCCGACCTCCGCAAGCGCAGTCGCGTCCGCCGGCTGCGCGACGATGTGCGGCAGCGCGCTCGCCGGCTCGACGGCATCGACCGCGACCATTCCTGGGCCGCCAAACGCAAGGCACTTGCGCTGGTGCACAAGGTCAACCGGTCAGCGGGTCGCGACCTGGCCTATACGGCCTTCCGCGAGCGGGAAGGATCCGCGCTCGACGACTTCGCGACGTGGTGCGCGCTCGCCGACCGCCACGGGGCCGACTGGCACGAGTGGCCGGCCGAACTACGGCACCCACGCGCACCGGAGGTCGCCGCGTTCGTTGCGAAGCACGGCGCCGCCGTCGATTTCCACCGCTGGCTGCAATGGCTGCTCGACGAGCAGCTGGCGGAGGCGCAGTCCGCGGCCGTCCGGGCCGGCATGTCCCTCGGCATCATGGGTGACCTGGCCGTGGGTGTCCACCCCAACGGCGCCGACGCGTGGGCCATGCAGGACGTACTGGCCCTCGGCGTCACCGCGGGCGCCCCGCCCGACGAGTACAACCAGCTGGGCCAGGACTGGTCGCAGCCGCCGTGGCGGCCCGACGAACTGGCGGCCCAGGAGTACCTGCCGTTCCGCGCCCTGATCCAGAACATGCTGCGCCACACCGGTGGAGTTCGCATCGATCACATCATCGGGCTGTTTCGGCTGTGGTGGATCCCCAAGGGTGCCGGTCCGCGGGCGGGCACCTATGTCCGGTACGACCACGAGGCGATGATCGGCATCGTCGCACTCGAGGCGCAACGCGCAGACGCGGTGGTGGTCGGTGAGGACCTCGGCACCGTGGAGCCCTGGGTGCGCGACTACCTGCGATCCCGCGGTGTGCTGGGCACGTCGATCCTGTGGTTCGAGGCTGACCAGCAGGGCGGCGGCGGGCCGCTACCGGCCGAGCGCTGGCGCGAATACTGCCTGTCGTCGGTCACCACCCACGACCTGCCCCCGACGGCGGGGTACCTGGCCGGTGATCACGTGCGGCTGCGGGATTCGCTGGGGCTGCTGACCCGCCTGGTCGCCGAGGAGCTGGCCGAGGACCGGCGCGAACAACACGCCTGGCTGGCCGAGTTGCAGCGAGCCGGCCTGCTGCCCGCCGACCTGACCGATGCCGGCGCGGACACCGAGGCCGTGATCACCGCGCTGTACCGTTATCTGGGCCGCACGCCGTCGCGGTTACTGGCCCTGGCACTGCCCGACGCGATCGGTGACCGGCGCGCCCAGAATCAGCCCGGAACCACCGACGAATACCCGAACTGGCGTGTCCCCCTTGCCGATCCGAATGGGCATGCAGTGACCCTGGAACAGGTCTTCGCCGACCCCCGCGCCGCGGCCCTGTGCGACGTCATGCGCGGCATCACGACAGGCTGAGCGCGGTCAGCCTGTCGTCGGTGATCGGACGGCACTTGTAGGATGCCCGTCATGCCGTTGGCAGACGGTGCCGAATTCGCCGGCTACACGATCATCCGCCTCCTGGGTGCCGGGGGTATGGGTGAGGTTTATCTGGCGCAACACCCGAGGTTGCCGCGTACCGACGCCCTGAAGATCCTCAACGCCTCGGTGACGGCCGACCACGAATATCGGGCGCGGTTCGACCGTGAAGCCGACATGGTCGCATCGCTGTGGCACCCACACATCGTGGGCGTGCACGACCGCGGCGAGTACGACGGCAAGCTCTGGATCTCCATGGACTACGTCGACGGCACCGACGCCGCCGACATGCTGCGGGCCAGTCCGCGCGGCCTGCCGCCCGACGACGTCGTCGCCATCGTGTCCGCGGTCGCCTCCGCGCTCGACTACGCCCATGACCGGCACCTACTGCACCGCGACGTGAAACCCGCCAACATCCTGGTGGCGCGGCCGGGTACCGCGGATCAACGAATACTGCTGGCAGATTTCGGGATAGCGCGCCGGGATGACGACAGCAAGGGTCTGACCGCCACCAACATGACGGTCGGCACGGTCGCCTACGCCGCACCCGAACAGCTGATGGGCTCGGCCATGGACGGGCGCGCCGACCAGTACGCCCTGGCCGCGACCGCGTTCCACCTGCTGACCGGCGCCCCACCCTTCCAGCACTCCAACCCGGCGGTGGTGATCAGCCAGCACCTGACCGCCGCGCCGCCGAAGCTCAGCCGCCGCCGCCCGGAACTCGCCCATCTGGATTCCGCCCTGTCCAAGGCGCTGTCGAAGGATCCCGCCGACCGCTACACCCGGTGCGTCGATTTCGCCCGCGCGCTGACCCACCAGATCTCGCACGGCGCGTCGGCCACCGACCTGACCGATCCGGTCGGCGCCACCCAACTGGCGCAAGCGGCCCGGGACACGCACTCGCACCGGGCCGAGGCGCCCAGGGCCAAGCCGTCCTGGCTGCGTCCCGCGATCGTGGTCCCGGTGGTGCTGGCGGTGCTGTTGGTCGCGGCCATTGCCTTCGCCGTCGGCCAGTTCGCCGGCGACAAAGAGGCCGGCAAAGCCGCGCCGGCCACCACCAGGACCACTACCGCCACGACGACGGCGCCACCCGCCCCGCCACCGCCACCGCCGAGCCCGTCGACCTCGACCGACGTGGTGACCGAAACCGAGACCGAATCCGCCACGGCCACCGACGCCACCACCACGGAGTCCACCCAGGCACCAGCCCCCGCCGCGGTGGTCGGCGCCAGTTGCTCCTCCCCCGGCTCCACCAGCGTCACCGCGGACGGTGCCACCACCTACTGCTCGAATCTGCAGTACACCGACCGCTACCTGTGGTCGTTGAACGACGGTGAGATCCCCAACCCGGTCGTGACGTCCTCACCGGTGGCCCCGCCGCCTTACGAGACCGAGTCGCCGGTCCGCATCTGCATGGCGCAGACCGGTCACAGCAGGCTGCGGTGCGCAGAAGAAATTCTGCGTGGGAACGCTCAGTAATAACCCCAGGAAGAACACCCTTTTCGGGTGTCGGTGAAACGTTCTGGCCCGCGGTGACGATGAATCAGAAGTTTCACAGGTGTCCCAACTGCGATATCTTCCAACCGCAGAACCAGACGGAGGTCGTGCGTGAAGAAGCTTGCTCTGTGCGCCGGGGGAATCGGCGCTGCGGTCGCGATGGCCGTGATCGGTGCCGCCCAGGCCAGCGCGAATGCGCCCGACGTCACCGGTGAGGCATACGGCAAAGCGGTGGCGATCCTGAAGAGCCAGGGCTACAAGCCCGTCTTCGGCGGATCCATCGGCAGTGATCTGCCACAGTCCCAGTGCGTCGTCAACGACCAGTCGTCGATGACCAACGGCACTCAGCGGTTGCGCCTCGACTGCAACCTGGCACCCGGCCAGGAGAAGCCCGGCGCCCCCAACACCCACTCGTTGGTGGCCCCCGGCGGTGCAGCGCTGCCCGATGGCCAGGGTCAGACGGACGGCAACGCCCCACGTCCGACACCGGGTGCGGGCACCGTGACGGTCATCCCGACGCCTGTCGGCTGACCGACGCCGCTCACCGCGCGATCCCTGTCCCCGGGTCACGCGCCCACTCGACCTAGAGTGGGCGTACGGCCGGAGTGACACCGCCGGCCCGTGACAGCGGGAAGGGGAGGCGAGCGATGGCGCGGCCCAGCCCGTCCCGGCGTTTCGACCCCCTGCGTCCGCTCGATGTGCTCTCGGCGTTGTGGTGGTCGGCGGCGTCCATCCCGCCGATGTCCACGGGCGCCGCGGCCGCCTACCGATCGCTGTTCACCACGGTGCGCCGCCTGGTCGTCGGACGGCGCGTCACGGTCCGACTCGAGCGCGGTGATCTGCAGATGACCGTCACCGAATTCTCCTCCCGGCTCGACCCGCGCGGATTGGCGGTGGGTCAACTCGATGACGTCCGCATCACCGCGAACGACATCACTTGGGAGACGAACGTTTTCGACCATGCGACGGCACGACTGCGGAATGTCCACATTCGCCCGGGCGCTCCCCCGGTCGTCGTCGCCGCGCCCGTCGAGCTGACCCTCGACATCCCCGCGGACACCCTGGACGAACTGTTTCTCGTCGCCACGCCCCGGTTCGTCGGCGAGGTCGGCGACGACGGCGCCGCACGCGTCTACTGGGGCCGCCGGCCCGGGTGGGGACATGTCGAGGTCGACGCCGACCTCGACGGGTCGGTGCTATTGCTCAAACCCCGCGCGTTCAGCGTCGGCGGCCGCCGTTGGCGTCTGCCGGTGCGCACACCGGCTCATCGAGTGACGCTGCCCGAACTGCCCCATGGTCTGCAGTTGACGGGCGTCCGTTTCGAACCCGGGCTGCTGCGCCTGCACGGCACGCTGCCCGAGTGGCACCTCGAGATCTCACGACGGCGACTCGAGGTGCTCCTGTACCAGCTGAGCACTCAGGGCTTGCTGACCCTGGCCCGCTCCGCGACGGGCCAGACCAAGGGTCAGCGCGGGACGTAGTCGAAGGTGTCCGGATTCGGCCCGGTACGCCCCTTTTCGCCCTTGTCCAGTGCGCTGATGTCGGCCATGTCCTGGGCCTCGAGATTGAAATCGAACAATTCGAAATTCTCCCGCATGCGCCCGGGCGTCACCGACTTCGGGAACACGATGTCCCCGCGTTGGATGTGCCAGCGCAGCACCACCTGGGCGGGCGTCTTACCGACGGCCGAGGCGATCCTGGTGATCACCGGGTCATCGAGGACGGCGCCCTGCGCGATGGGCGACCAGGCCTCGGTGGCGATGCCGTGGCTCTGGCCGTAGGACCGGACGTCCTCGTTGGTGAGGTACGGGTGAACCTCGATCTGATTCACTGCCGGGACGGTCTTCGACCCCGCGGCCAGCTTGTCCAGGTGCGCCGGTTGGAAGTTGGACACACCGATGCTGCGGGCCCGGCCGTCTGCGGCGAACTCCTCGAGGACGTTCCACGTCGACACGAAATCACCGTCATACAACGTGGGCAAAGGCCAGTGGATCAGGAACAGGTCGACGTAGTCGGACCCCAGGGCCTTCAGTGTGCCGTCGAACGCCCGGCGGGCGTCATCGGGCTTGTGGAACCCGTTGTTGAGCTTGCTCGTGATGAACACCGCATCGCGGTCCAGGCCGGCGTCGCGGATGCCCTGCCCCACCCCTTTCTCGTTGCCATACATCTCGGCGGTGTCGATATGGCGGTATCCGATCTCGAACGCCTCACGGACGGCGGCCGCGGTGTCCTCCGGCGGGACCTGATAGACCCCGAAGCCGAGCTGCGGAATGGACGCGCCGTCGTTCAGGGTGACGCCGGGAACCGTGCTCATCGTGTGACCTCCATCGTCGTGTCGTCTCTGTGGTTCAGTACCCCCTGAGTCCCCGACGCTACGCGGGAATACTCCGGTCCGCTTCGGCGGTTACATCCCGCGACGGTGTCGGACCTGCCCCGGGCCCCATCCACATCCGTCGCATCCCGGAGAGATCCGCGAGCGACCACTTGCCGAGAGGAGCAACCGACACCGTCCCCCATTCAACTGAAGTGGTGCCGGATACCGGCCAGCATCGTGGCGTGCGCCGCAGCCGCCTGACGGACGATGTTGTCTAGGTCGACATAGAACGCCCGCACAACGCCCGGCGGCGCTGGCACCATCTCGGTGACTGTTCGATCGGCCGCGCCGATCGGCACGTGCATGGCATCCCGGTCAGGCCAGAATTCTTCTCGCACGGATCAATTCGACCAAAGCACAATCGGCAGGCGCTCGCCCGACCACATCGGCCAGGACTGAGGCCGCACCGGCGCCGCGGTCGTCGACGTCGTCGATCGCGGCTCGCAGTTCGAAGAGCCACGCACCCTGTGCGCGCGCGAGATCGCGGGCCGCGGCCAGGTCTGCGGTTCTGACGTCCGGTTCGAGCCGGGTCGCCGCGCGCACCCGGAGCAGTTCCGCGTCATAGAAGTGCACCCCGGACTCTTCGGCGAACCCCAGCGCCCCGTCGATCCGGGTGCGAGCTTGGTCGAGTGCGCCGGAACCGACCAGCAGTTGACCCAGAATGCACCAGTAGAACGGCCGGAAGGTGACGGCGCCGACGTCTTGCCAGATCCCGACGATCTGTGTCAGGCCCTCGATCAGCCCTGGTAGTGCAGTCGCATCTCCCCTGCCCGCGGTGACCAGTGCGAGGCCGTCCACCATGTGCTGCTCGGTCGCGCAGAGCAGCTGCCAGAACAGGTCATCGAGGCCGTTTTTCTCGCACTCGGCCGCCATGCGCCCGATCAGATCCCGTGCGCGGTCGAATTGCCGGGCCTCGGTGCGCACCCAGATCTCCATGTCGATCGCGTACAGGAGGTTGTACGGCCCCTGCGGATATCCGAGCCTCCCGGCGCGCTGCGTTGCCTGGGCCAGCTGTTCTTCTGCCGTGGCGAGGTGCCCGGCCAGCAGGCGGCTGTAAGCGAGGTGCTCGTGCGCCAGGGCCACCGGGTCGTGGGTGACGAACCACAAGGCCTGCGCGCGACGCTCGTAGTCATCGCTCCGTAGCTCCGTCGCTTGAACGAAAAGTTGGCGCGCGGTGTCGAATTCGCCCCCCAACCACGCAATGATGCCCGACGACGCTGCCATCACAGGTCGAAACCACTGCCGACCCAGCGTGGCGCCCTCCGTCACGGCGGCGGCAATCTGACCCGCGCGGTGCAGGTCGCCACGCCACACGTAGTAGGCCCCGACGGCCAGCAGCGTCGCGAACACCTGATCCTCGCTGAGGTCGGTCCCCGCCAGCTGCAGGCAGCGCTCGAAATCGGAAACAGCGACGGCGCTCTGGGCTCCTTCAGCGATGGCGGTCAGGAACCCGCGCTCGAGCCGTGGCCCGATTTCCTGCCGATCCCGATCGCGGCTGGGCGGGGACAATTCGAGCTGTGCCAACGCGTTGGTGAGGTATGCACGGGACTCCGCGAGCGCGCCACGGTGCCGTGCGGTGTGGGATGCCCGGCAGTAGGCAGCCGCCGCCTCGGCCGGTCGCCCAGCGTGCCCGTAATGTGCGGCGACCAGGGGCCAGTCGGGGTCGCCGGTGGTGTCCTGGATCAGCCGATCGGCGACCTTCGCGTGCAGCGCCTGCCGGACACTGGGCGGCGCAAGTTCTTCGGCGAGCTCGCGGAGCAGTTCGTGGCGGAACTGCCATTCGTCGTTCTCGAGCGGTTCGAAGACACGGGCGTTGCCGAGTTCGTCCATCACCGCGTCGACCGATTCGATGCGCAGATCGACCACGGCGGTCAACAGCAGCCGATCGAACCGGCGTCCGATGACTGCGGCGGCTTCGACCACCGGCACCGCATTGTCGGCGGACCGGAGACGTGCAAGCAATGGCTCGTAGAGGGAATCCGGAACGCGGCGGCCGTCGTCGGTGGCCATCCGGATGCCGGCCACGACCTGCTCAATGTGAAACGGCACGCCGTCACATCGCCGCCGGACCTCCGACCGTTCGGACGGGCTCAACGTGGCGTCGATGGACAGCATGAGTTCGTCGGCTTCCGCGTCGGTGATCGGCGCCAGGTCGTGCACCGCCAGCGGCCATCCGGGCGGTGGCCACCCACCGTCGCGTCCGGTGAACACAATCAGCAGAGCCGACTGGTCCGCTTTCAAGATCGAGCCGAGCAGGTCGACTGAAGAGCTGTCGAACCAATGCAGATCTTCGGCGACCAACAATGCCGGACCCGCTCCGCATCGTGCGGACAGGTAGGCCTGGATGGTCGAGGCGATCAGTTCCTCGAGCTTCTTCCCTTGGGCACGCACCGGTTCGTAACCGTGCTCGGGACCGATCGCCAGAACCGGCGCGAGCACCGGCACCATTTTTGCGGAATCCAGCCCCAGCGTTGATAATTCGACCTCGAGCAGACGTAACCGTTGATCCGGTGGCGTGTGTCGGTCAATACCGCAATGTTGTTCGAGCAGCCTGCGCACCGGGTGCAGCCCCACATCACAGTGGTTGCTCGAGCCATACAGGTGCACCACTCGGCCGCCGCACCGTTCGACGAGGTCGGCGGCGTCTGCGGCAAGTCGGCTCTTGCCGATGCCCGGTTCACCCCGGAAAGCCAGCGCCACCGTGGAGCCGTACTCGCGTACCGCGTCCCAGCATCTCCGGATCGCGGCGCGTTCCGGCATGCGGCCGACGAGCATTCCGTAGGAGGGATCCGAACGGGTCGCGAGTTGCTCGATCACACGGTAGTGCGTTATCAGTCCCTTGACACCTTTGACCGGCGCGGCCGCGCAGCTCTCGAGTTCAAAGTGCTTACGGATCAACGCCTCGACGGGTGCAGACACCACCACGGCACCCGGCGGTGCCAGCCCAGACACGCGGGCCGTGAGATTGGCCGCGAGCCCGTAGACATCCTCCTCGCCGGTGTCGAGATAGGTCAGGCCTCGATGGACGCCGACACGAACATCGATGTCGATCCCGAACCGCCGCCGTGCCTGCGCGCTGATCTCGGCTACGCGGGCCACGATCTCCACAGCCGCGCGCACAGCGCGGAGCACGTCGTCCTCGTGGGCCACAGGATGCCCGAACACTGCCAGCATCCCGTCACCGGCCACTCGCCCGATGTGGCCCTCGTGCCTGGTCACGGTCTGACGCACCTGCTCGCGATACCGCCCCACGACGGAGCGATAGGTTTCGAGCTCCACCCGGGTCGACAGCGCGGTCGAGTCGACAAGGTCAGCGAACAGCAGGGTGAGCCGCCTGATCTCCCCGACATCACCGGGCGCCGCGAGCAGATCCTCGGCGTCGGTGTTGTCGTGGTCAGCGGCAAGCACCTGACCGGCGAGTGCGGTGGCGACGAGGCGGTCACCTCGGTTGATCGCCGCCACGGCGCCGTCGATCAACGCGTCAATCTCAGAGCGTCGCTCGGGCGTGTTTTCGTCGCGACCGACGATGCCGGACCAACCGTCCACCACGTCAGTAGTTTCGCACTCTGCTGACCGCGTCCGCAGGCCACTCATCACTCTGATCCCGACGTTGCAACAGCCGCAAAAATGTAGCACTGCAACAGTAAAGTTACGGTATGCTCACCTGGATCTTTGAAGTTGTAGCAATGGTGTAGCAGGAGGATGCAGCAATCATGGATGCGGCGGTCACCGGAGAACCAGGTTCTGCAGCCCCGACTTCGTCGACCGCCCCCCGGCTCATCATCCGCTGCGGCGACGTGAGCCAGACCGTCGATCCGGCACAGGGTGAGGTCACCATCGGCCGCGATCCGACGTCCACCGTCCGGTTCGACTACGCCTGGATGTCGCGCACCCATGTACGCCTGCGCGCCGAAGGGTCGACCTGGGTGGCCACCGACGACAGCCGCAACGGCATGTACATCGACGGCGCCCGCCATGAGTCCCTGGCGATCACCGACGGGATGACGATCCGACTCGGCGACGCCGAGGGTTTCCCGGTCGAATTCTTCCTGGGCGGCAGCTCGCCATCCGGAGACCAGGATCTCGACACCGATGCCGAAACCGACGAAGGCGATGTCGATCCCGATATCGCGCGCGCCGGGGCCGCGGTCGCCGCGCGCCGGCGTGACCTCGAATTGACCCAGCGTGGCCTGGCCCGGGACAAGATCATCAACGCGGGTGCCCTCATCGCGTTCGAGAAGGGCCGCAGCTGGCCACACGAAAGCACCCGCACCAAACTCGAAGAGATCCTGCAATGGCCGTCGGGCGCCATCGCGGGAATTCGGCAAGGCGCCCCGTCGCCGGATGACGAGACGACACAGGTCATTTCGACGTCGGTGGCCTCACCGCTGATCGCTCAGACCATCCAGCTGGCACTCAAGAGCGTCGACACCGCGCTGGGGGCGCTGCCGCCCACCGACACCCCGGAATTTCGCACCGCCGCCACCGCGATCCTCGCAGATCTGCGAAACCTGCAGGCCGTCGCGGGCGACGCGGCGCGAAACGCCCCCGGAGCCCCGGCGTTGGTGATCGCGCTGGGCGCGGTGCGCCGCCGCCACGACGATTTGATGTCGAAGGTGGCCGCTGCACCCGGCGCCACCGCGGGACAGCGGCTGTTCGCCGCGCGCCGACGCGTCAACCTCACCGCCGAGGATGCGGCACTGGCCGCCGGTCTGCCCACCGGATTGATCGAGGCTGCCGAATCAGGCCAGCCGATCCCCCCACACGCCGAGGCCGCCATCGCGGCACTGGTGACCGAACTCGAAAGCGCCTGATCGTGGGCGGCGTCGCCGAACTCGTCCCGGTGCTGCCCGCCCACCGTTTCGACGAAGTGGCACTGTCGCGGTATCTGCGGCAGCATCTCGACGGTTTCGACGGCAACATCGAGATCCGTCAGTTCCAGGGCGGTCAGAGCAATCCCACTTACCATCTCGAGACGTCGGCCGGCGAGTTCGTCCTGCGCAAGAAACCGCCGGGCAAGCTACTCCCCCGCGCCCACGCCGTCGATCGCGAATACCGGATCATCACCGCACTCGCCGACACCGACGTCCCCGTCCCGGTCACCCGCCTGATGTGCGATGACGAAAATGTGATCGGCACACCATTTTTCGTGATGGACCACGTGCCAGGCCGCATCTACCCGGACCGGGTGCTCCGCGACGGCACACCGGCCGAACGCGCCGCTGTCTACGACGACCTCGCCCGCGTCCTGGCAGCACTGCACCGGGTGGACTGGAAGGCCGTCGGCCTCGAGGGTTTCGGCAAACCGGACGGCTATGTGGCCCGGCAGGTCTCACTGTGGACCAAGCAGTGGGAGGCCGCCCGCAGCGAGGACATGCCCGAGATGGACCTGCTCGCCGCGTGGCTGCCGCAGCATCTGCCGCCCGATGACGAACCCGCCTGCATCGCGCACGGCGACTACCGGTTGGGCAACGTACTGCTGCACCCGACCGAACCTCGTGTGGTCGCCGTGCTGGATTGGGAACTGGCCACCATCGGCCACCCGCTGGCCGACCTGGCGTACACCTGCCTGACGTACTACTTCCCCTCCGGGCCAACGGGTTCGGAAGGCGTCGCCGGTGAGAGCCTGGCCGGAACCGGGATCCCGGACCAGACCGCGTTCGTCGACGCCTACTGCAGCTATGTCGGGCGCGATGTACCCGAATCGCTCGACGTGTACGTGGTGTTCTCCATGTTTCGGCTGGCCTCCATCGCGGCCGGGGTGTGGCGGCGTGGGTTGGACGGTAACGCCGCCGATGCGCGCGCGGTCTCGGACATGTTCCGCACGCGCTACCGCCAGATCGCCGAAGGCGCCTGGGCGCTGGCCGGTAACCTCTGATCTGTCGGCGTCCCGGAATACGGTGACACCGTGCCATTGCAGAACCGCGTCACCCCCACGGGCGCCATCATCGCCACCGCCGCGCGCGGCACCATGATGGGCAACCGCGGCCGGCTGCACAACGCGGACAAGCAGATCGTCCGGCAAGCCAGAGGCACGTTGTGGATCATCTGCCTTCTCGAGTTCCGCGGCCGCGGCCGCGAGGTGATGCACCCGCGCAGCTACACCGAATTGTTCTTCCTCGACGAGGCCGTGGCGCTGGCCGCCGGACACCGACCGTGCGGTGAGTGCCGTCGCACGGCCTACCGGAGCTATCTCGACGCGGTCAACGCCACCGGCAATGCCCATGCCGAGGGTGCCCGCGAACTCGATCGACTACTGCACGCGTCACGCACGGCCCCGCCGGTCACCACCGCGGTCGCGAACTTACCCGACGGTGCCTTCATCACCATGGGCGACAACGATTTCCGGCTGCTGTGGCGGGGCGCCCTGCACCGCTGGACGCCGGCCGGCTACGTCGACGCCATCTCAGCCGCCGGCGTCGATCACGCCCGCGTCCTCACACCGGCGGTGTCGGTGGATGCACTCCGGCGGGGGTATGCGGTCGACGTGCATGTCACGGCGCGGTAGCGCGCACCGGGTGACTGCGTCGTGGATCCGCCACCTGAACAAGCTCTGCGCTATCAGGAGATATTGGACTGCATCCGAACGGTACGCATAATGGCGTCGGCAGTGCGATACGCGCGGGTGTCGAGGTGAACGGGGTTGATCTGAAGTCCCGCCGTCAGGCGCAGCACCATCACGGCGACCGCGACGCTGGTTCGGCCCGGAACGATCAACAGATTCGCGCGGTAGCCCTCTCCGCACGCCGAGATCACCCGCAGGCGGGTGGCTTCCCATCCCAAGAGATTGAAGTCCGGTGGGTTCTGGGTCATCGTCCAATTGAGCTTGATGTCGGTGACCGCACCGAGGTGCACCGCCAGAACCGACACCAGGCCCGGGAGCTCCCTGGCGATCTGCGTTGTGCGCGGCCACCATGCGCCATCCACGACGTTTCCGAGTGTCGGCGCCAAAGTGAGTCTGGTTCTGCCGGTGTCATCGGGATTGACCGCCACGCTGTTGACTGCCACAACATCAGAGGCTTGCGAAGTAACCATCGGTACAGAGCTTTCCGCTTGGGATGCATCTGCCCACGGCTGTGAACGGACGATAAACCACAACAGGTCCATCGGTGAACCGCTGTGCCTTCGACACTACGCCATCACCACGGCCCGATCTCCACCGGATCACTCCACCGGCATTCGGTCAGTGCCAGAATCTCGGTTTCCTCGACCGTTTTTCGTCGCCTGACACGTCGGTCCACTCGCTCGACGCGTAGCTGTGCGGTGTCTTGGCGCCAGTTCGGACCACATCCAGCGTGCCATCGTTGTGCTTGACGAACGCATCGCCGAATCGCATGTATCGATCGATTTCGCCATCGGCGCGGGTGACAGAGACAGTCATGGTGAACCTCCGGGCCGGCAGAGCCGGATTCAGTCGCGGAAAATGGCGACCCGCCCCGAGGCCATCGAGTTCCTTGGTGAGCGAACACTGCTGGAACGTGCTCGACCAGATCCACCGTACTCCGTCCGCGTGTGCCACCCTCGACCATCTCTTCATTGTCGGTGATCGTCTATGCCACAACGGTTTCCGGATCACCTCGGACAGGTGACAGTTGGAGCGCCTGCAACGGCGTACAGTCACGGTACCGGGACCACCGCAGGCCCCCCAACGGAAGGGCCACCATGTCTGACAAGTCACCCCGACAATCCATGACCAAGAAATCCGGCAAATCCCTCAAGGAGAAGCGGGCCGACAAACGGGCCAAGTCGGACCAGCCTGCACCACTCGACAGCGCGAAGCCGCGGCGAGGCTAGCCGCTTCGCCTGCGTCGCAACGAGATCCGACCTGAGCGGTCAGTCACCTGCCGAACCCGGCGTCACGCAGCGCCTGCGCCATTGAGCCCGACGCGGGCGTGGCGCCCGCATTCCGGTCACGATTCTGAGTGCGCTGCTGACCACGCCCCTTGTCTCCACCGCGCCCGGACTTCGGTTTGGCCTCGTCGCGTTTCCCTTTCGCGGCCTTGGGGGTGTCGGTGAGGCGCATCGTCAGGCCGATCCGCTGACGTTCGACATCGACGTCGAGCACTTTGACCCGCACCACCTGACCCGAGCGCACGATCTCATGAGGGTCCGAGACAAACCGGTCGGACATCGCCGAGACGTGCACCAGACCGTCCTGGTGCACGCCGACGTCGACGAATGCGCCGAACGCGGCCACATTGGTCACCACACCCTCCAGGACCATCCCCGGTTTGAGGTCGGCGACCTTCTCCACGCCGGCAGCGAACGTCGCGGTGGAGAACGCCGGTCGCGGGTCACGCCCGGGCTTCTCCAGTTCGGCCAGGATGTCGGTGACCGTGGGGATGCCGAACCGGTCGTCGGCGAAGTCCGCCGGCCGCAGGGACCGCAGCGACCGCTCGTCGCCGATCAGCTCCGCCAACTTCACACCGGCGCGGTCGAGGATGCGCCGCACCACCGGGTAGGCCTCAGGATGCACCCCCGAGGCATCAAGCGGATCGTCGCCGCCGCTGATCCGCAGGAAGCCGGCGCACTGCTCGAACGCCTTGGGCCCGAGTCGCGGTACGGCCAGCAGCGCCTTGCGGTTGCGGAACGGTCCGGCGTTGTCCCGATGGGAGACAATCGCTTCCGCCAACGAATCCGATACGCCCGATACCCGCGCCAGTAGAGGCACGGATGCCGTGTTGAGGTCGACGCCCACCGCGTTCACCGCATCCTCGACCACCGCATCGAGGCTGCGGGCCAGGGTGCCCGGGGTCACGTCGTGCTGATACTGGCCGACACCGATCGACTTCGGCTCGATCTTCACCAGTTCTGCCAGCGGGTCCTGCAGCCGCCGCGCGATGGACACCGCGCCGCGGAGGGTGACGTCCAGGTCGGGCAGCTCATGGGCGGCGTAGGCGGACGCGGAGTACACCGATGCGCCGGCCTCACTGACCATCGCCTTCACCGGCGCCGCCGCGCCCGCTGCCGTGATGTCGGCGATCAGTTCGGCCGCCAGCGCGTCGGTCTCGCGCGAGGCCGTGCCGTTGCCGACCGCGATCAACTGCACACCGTGACGGGCGACGAGGGCGGCCAACGTCGCTTTGGCCGCATCCCACTGGCGCTGCGGCTGGTGCGGGAAGATGGCGCAGGTGTCGACCACCTTGCCGGTGCCGTCGACGACCGCGACCTTGACCCCGGTGCGGAAACCCGGATCCAGGCCAAGTGTGGTGCGCGTGCCCGCCGGTGCGGCGAGCAGCAGATCCTTGAGGTTCTTGGCGAACACCGCCACCGCGTCCTGCTCGGCGCGCTGCCGGAGCCGCAGCCGCGCGTCGACGGTGGCCGACACGACCAGCCGCGTCCGCCACGCCCACCGCACCGTGCCGGCCAGCCACGACGTCGCCGCACCGGGTGCGCTGACGTTCACGCCCAGCGCGCCCGCCACCATCGCCTGGTACACCTCGTCCTCGCCACCGTCGAAGCTGAGGGCCAGGACCTGCTCTTTCTCACCGCGGAGGACCGCCAGCACACGATGCGAAGGCATGTTCTTCAGCGGTTCGGCGAAGTCGAAATAATCACGGAACTTCTGGGCCGCAGCGCTTTTCGCCACTTCTTCAGATGGGGCCGAGGTGCGCACCGACCCCTCGGCCCAGAACCGCTCACGAACGGCACCCACCAGTTCGGCGTTCTCCGCCGCGCGTTCGACCAGGATGTGCCGAGCGCCCTCGAGTGCGGCGGCGGCATCGGGAAACACCTCACCGAGGAACCCGCCTGCGGCGTCCTCGGGGATCAGGGTGGGGTCGGCAAGCAGTCGATCGGCCAGCTCCTCCAGGCCTGCTTCGCGCGCGATCTGCGCCTTGGTACGGCGCTTCGGCTTGTAGGGCAGGTAGATGTCCTCGACCCTGGCCTTGGTGTCGGCAGCGACCAGTGCGGCATGCAACTCATCGGTGAGCTTGCCCTGCTCCTCGATCGAGGCCAGCACCGCGTTGCGGCGTTCGTCGAGTTCCTGCAGGTAGCGCAGCCGTTCCTCCAGCAGGCGCAGCTGCCCGTCGTCGAGGCTGCCGGTCACTTCCTTGCGGTACCGGGCGATGAACGGGACCGTCGCCCCCTCCCCGAGCAGGCGGACGGTGGCGGCGACCTGGCTTTCGGCCACCTCCAGTTCCTGGGCGAGGCGCGTGGTTATCGGCTTGACACTCGGGCGTGCTGTCACGCGCGGAACCCTACCGAAAGCTTCCGACGGACGGCCGCAAGCCAGGCGACCAGGTGGCGCTCTACGCTGAACACCGCAGCCACCACCTGGAGGTAATCGTCAATGACCGTCGCCCGACGTGAACGTGCCGCATTGATCGCCACCATGCGCGGGGCCAGTCCCGACGCGCCGACGCTGTGCGAAGGCTGGCAGGCCCGCGATCTGGCGGCCCACCTGTATGTCCGGGAGCATCGCCTCGACGCCTCTCCGGGTATCGCCGTACCGGCGTTCGCCTCGTACACCGAGAAGGTGCAGAACCACGCCGCCCAATCGATCGGCTACGAAGAGCTGCTCGACAAGATCGCGGCCGGGCCGCCGCTCTACTCACCGTTCAAGCTGCTCGACCCGGTGGCCAATGTCGGTGAGATGTTCATCCACCACGAAGACATGCGGCGGGCGCAACCTGATTGGGCACCACGGGTTCTCGACGCAGACCTCGAGAAGTCGCTGGCCCGGACGCTGTCCCTGATGGCCCGCCTGACGCTCAGCAAGGTGCCCGCCCGCGTGACGCTGCAGACCCCCGACGGCCATGCCGTCCTGACGGCCGGCAAGGGCGGCCCGGTCGTGGTGACCGGCAGCCCGTCCGAACTGCTCCTGTTCGCCACCGGCCGCACCGCTCAGGTGGAGTACGACGGTGATGCGGCGACCATCGCGGCGCTCAAGGATGCCCCGAAGGGGCTGTGATCAGGTGGGCAGCGTCTCAGTGGGATCGCTGTACTGCGGATAGCGGGAGCGGTAACCGCGGGCCCGGGCCAGCGGCGCCAGCGCCGCGAACAGACCGCGGGCCGCGACACCGGCAACCCCCGGGAATCCGATGCCGTCCCGGAAATCGTGCGCGATGATCACGGTCTGCAGGAGGCTGGGCATCTGCGTCCTGGTGTTCACCTTGCCGTCGCGCGCGAGTCCGAACCACGTCTCGAAGAACGTCGCCATCTGATACGCCGGACACAGGTCGACGACGACGGTCGCGGGTTCGTCGAACGGGTTTCCCCACACGTGTCCGGCGCCGCGCGGCACCACCACGATCTCGCCGACATCGAGCGACCGAAGCCGCCCTGACTCGTTGATCTGCACCCGCCCGGCCGTCACCTCGAAGCGTTCCTCCGAGCGCGGATGCGTGTGAGGACGCGGCAGGAAGCCGCCGGGCGCCATCTCGATGCGCAGCTTCAACATGTCGTCGCGCACGTCCAGGAACGTGACCCGCTCTCCGGTCAGCGGATGCGCGATGGTCTTGCCGATCTCAGCCATGTGTCCCCCCGGTCGCTGATCAGCCGAGTATGGCAGCGCGCGCTGTCTGCCGTGCGGTGATCGCACCGGCGCACACCCGCGCGGCCACGACGCCGACGAGGAAGCACACCAGCGATGTCCAGCCCGCGGTGCCGCTGAGGCCGTTCTTGGCCATGAGCACCAGGGCGACGCCCGCGACGCAGATCAGAAACCCGGCGACGGTGGCGGCGACACCGGAGGCCCGCACAGGTGCGTCCCAGTACGGCAGCGGGCGGTGCTCCAAAGGTGAGAGCAGCCGGAACAGCAGGGCCATCACGACGCTGAACACCAGCGCGCGCAACAGCATCGCACCCCAAAATTCCTGCGCTGCAACATCATACGCATCCATACCGAACGCGTGCAGCGTGAATGCCGCGATGGCGATGGCTGGGATGTGCCACAGGTAGAGGGTCATCGCGCCACCGTTGCCCACTGCGACCAGGCGCCACACCCGCGGCCGCGCCGCCCACGTGTTGACTGCACCGGCTGCGGCGACGAAGACGCATAACATCCAGATGCACTGCAACGCCAGGAGCAGCGTCGGCGGTGAGACGTTCGAGGTGCCCTCAGTCCCCGTGACCACAAGCGACACCTGATAGACGCCGGCGGCCGCCAGCAACACCTGCGCCCCGAATGCCGCGGCGGCGACACCCAACGCGGTACGTCGACCGATCAGGCGGCGAGCGTAACCCACCCCGATCACCACGGGGATCAGCCAGACGAAGACGAAGTTGGCGGCGCCGGCTTCGGGCGCGCCGACGGCGAACCGGATCGCATCCATGGCGGCCGTCGCGGCCACCAGGGATCCGACGATGGCGGTGACGGCGCGGCCGCTGCCCATCCGGGCCAACGCCGGGACGACGGCGAGTACCACCAGATAGACGCCGAGGAACCACAACAGCGCCACGCATTCACGACCGAGCCGGTCAGCGGATTCGGCACCGAGCACCACCCGGACGACGCCGAGGCCGACAACCCAGGCGGCGAGATACCAGAACACCGGGCGGCACAGGCGCTGCGCGCGGGTGAACAACCATGTGCCCCAGGACCGGTCGGCATGCCATCCGTACGCCCCCGCAGCCCCGCCGGCCAGGAAGAACAGGGGCATGATCTGCACCACCCAGGTCACCGGAGTGATGGCCGGCAGCGCACCGAGCAGGTTGCCGATCCGGAGTCCGCCGGAGTCGATGGTGGCCAGCAGGAGTGCGCAGTGCCCGAACATCACCACCACCAGGGCGGCAAGGCGCGCGACATCGATGGCACGGTCGCGGTCGGTCGCGCGTTTGGTGGACACGACGCGTGTTTCGGACATGGGGCTGGTGAGTTCCATGCCCCCAGAGTCGCGGCCGGCTGCCGTCATCGGCAGAGTAGGACTACCCGGATCAGCGGGCCGGTCAGCCGCGCGCGGCCTCCAACGTGTCGTTGAACGTCTTGCTCGGCCGCATCACCTCGGACGTCTTCTCCGGGTCCGGGTAGTAGTAGCCGCCGATGTCGGCCGGCTTGCCCTGAACGGCCGCAAGCTCGGTGACGATGGTGTCCTCGTTCTCGGCCAGCGTCTTGGCCAGCGGCGCGAAGTGTTCGGCGAGCTCTTTGTCCTCGGTCTGCGCGGCCAGCTTCTGCGCCCAGTACAGCGCCAGGTAGTACTGGCTGCCGCGGTTGTCGAGTTCACCGGTCTTGCGTGACGGGCTCTTGTCGTTCTCCAGCAGTTCGCCGATCGCGGCGTCCAACGTGGTGGCCAGGACCTTGGCCTTCGCATTGTCGAGTTTGTTGCCCATGTCCTCGAAGCTGGCGCCAAGGGCGAGGAACTCGCCGAGCGAATCCCAGCGCAGGTGGTTCTCCTCGACCAGCTGCTTGACATGCTTGGGTGCTGAACCGCCTGCACCCGTTTCGTACATCCCGCCACCGGCCATGAGCGGCACCACGGACAGCATCTTGGCGCTGGTGCCCAGTTCCAGGATGGGGAACAGGTCGGTGAGGTAGTCACGCAGGATGTTGCCGGTGGCGGCGATGGTGTCTTGTCCTCGGATCACGCGCTCCAACGTGTAGCGCATGGCCCACACCTGCGGCATCACCTGGATCTCCAAGCCCTCGGTGTCGAGGTCCTTCAGGTACTTCTTCACCTTTTCGCGCAGTTCCGCCTCGTGCGGTCGCTCGGTGTCCAGCCAGAACACCACGGTCATGCCGGAGTCCCGGGCGCGGGACACGGCAAGCTTGACCCAGTCCCGGATCGCGGCGTCCGTGACGACCGGCATCCGCCAGATGTCACCGGCCTCGACATCCCAGCTGAGCAGGACTTCACCCGAGTCGAGGTCGACGATGTTGGCGGCACCGTCCTCAGGGATCTCGAAAGTCTTGTCGTGCGATCCGTACTCCTCGGCCTTCTGCGCCATGAGGCCGACGTTGGGGACGGTGCCCATGGTGGTCGGGTCGAACTGCCCGTGCGTCTTACAGAAGTTGATGACTTCCTGGTAGATGCGCGAGAACGTCGACTCCGGGTTGACGGCCTTGGTGTCCTTGGTGCGGCCGTCGGCGCCGTACATCTTGCCGCCGAGGCGGATCATCGCCGGCATCGAGGCGTCGACGATGACGTCGCTGGGCGAATGGAAATTCGTGATACCCCGCGCAGAGTCGACCATGGCCAACTCCGGACGGTGCTCATGCACGGCGTGGATGTCGTTGATGATCTCTTCACGCTGCGATGCCGGTAGCGACTCGATCTTGTCGTACAGGTCGACCATGCCGTTGTTGACGTTGACGCCCAGCTCGTCGAGCACCTTCTGATGCTTGGCGAACGCGTCCTTGTAGAAGACCTTGATGCAATGGCCGAACACGATGGGGTGACTGACCTTCATCATGGTGGCCTTGACGTGCAGGGAGAACATCACCCCGGTCTTGTAGGCATCCTCGATCTCGGCTTCGTAGAAGTCGCACAGCGCCTTCTTGCTCATGAACATGCTGTCGATGACGTCGCCCTTTTGCAGTGCCACCTCGGGCTTGAGCACGATGGTCTCACTCGTGCCATCTTGGCGTCGTGTCTCGAGCACCATCTTGACGTTGCGGTCCTTGTCCAGGGTCATCGACTTCTCGCCGTGGTAGAAGTCGCCGTCTTTCATGGTCGCGACGTGCGTACGCGACGCCTGTGACCACGCACCCATGCTGTGCGGGTGGTTCTTCGCGTACTCCTTGACCGCCTTGGGCGCCCGCCGATCCGAGTTTCCTTCGCGCAGTACGGGGTTCACCGCACTACCGAGGATGGTCGAGTAGCGCCGCTTGATCTCTTTTTCCTCGTCGGTCTTCGGATCACCCGGATAGTCGGGCAGGTCGTAACCCTTGTCCTTGAGCTCCTTGATGGCGGCCACGAGTTGGGGTACCGACGCGCTGATGTTCGGCAGCTTGATGATGTTGGTGTCGGGCAGATGCGTGAGCTCACCCAGTTCACCCAGGTTGTCGGGGACGCGCTGCTCCTCGGTGAGGCGATCGGAGAACTCCGCGAGGATGCGCGCCGCGACCGAGATGTCGCTGGCCCTGACGTCGATGCCGGCCGCTTCCGCGAACGTCTGGATCACGGGAAGAAAGGCGTAGGTCGCCAGCAGCGGAGCCTCGTCGGTCAGCGTGTAGATGATGGTCGGCTGCTCGGCGCTCATGTCTCTCCCGGCTTCGGTATCGGTCAGGGCTGGTGCGGCGGGTACAAGTATCGTGCCCGGCGCGGTCTCACGCGCGGCTGCCCCACGGTCGGCCGCACATCACGAACTTACCGCCGAACTGGTCGCCCAGGTGAGGTTGGGGTCCTCCGTCCCGGGCGAACATGTGGGCGCATTTGTCTAGGTGGAATACCGTTTACTCGACGCCGATGGCCACTTCCGTCGACTTGATGAACACCGTCGCGGCCTTGCCCTCTTCGAGACCGAGGTCCTCTGCGGCGTCCTTGGTGATCGACGCAGTCACGACCTGGTCGCCACCGTCGAGCCGCACTTTGACCGTTGCCATCACGGCGCCCAGCGTGACCTCGGTGATGGTGCCGGCGAGCTGATTGCGGGTGGAAAGACGCATCGTTGTCCTCTGTTCGGGTAGGGGTTACCGCTCTGACGGTACTGACCGTAGTTGCCGAACCGCTCTCCGGAGATATCGTTCGGGAGATCCGATCCGCAGAGGAGACAACCCATGGGCACTGCCGCAGTCGTGACGGCCCGCCTGGCCGTGGTGGCGGTGGCCGCCGGCCTGATCGCCGGGGCAGCGCCGGCTCGCGCTGATGATCCGCCTTCCTTCGCCGCCGGCCAGCTGACTGTCTCGGGTGATGTCGCGAACCCGTCGACGGTGACCCTCGACCAATTGCGGCAGTACCCGGTGCGCGACCAGACCGTGACGTTCGAATCAGGTTCGGGCACACAGCATCACACCTCCCCGGGCGCAGGGCTGGCCGACGTGATCGTCCCCGCTGCCCCGAATGTCGATGCCGCTGCCAAGCATCCGATGCTTCCGGTGGCCATCCTGGCCACCGGAAGCGACGGCTACGCCGCAGTGCTGGCATGGGGCGAGGTCGGTCCCGAACTCACGGCGACCCCGCCCGTCGTGGCCTACAGCGAAGACGGCCAAGCCCTGCCACAACCACGGCTCGTCGTACCTGCAGATCGTGACGGAGGCCGGTACGTGGCGAATCTGGTCGATCTTCGTGTGGTCAACCCCGCCCTGGGGTGAGCACCGCCATCACGGCGCGGCGAAACCCTCCTTCGCCAGCACCTTCTGGCCCGCTTCACCGGTGACCGTATCGACGAATTTCTTTGCGAGGTCGGCGTTCTTGCTCTGCTTGAGCACCGCGATCGGGTAGGTGTTGACGGCCTGTGCGGCCTCGGGGAAGTTCACGGCGGTCACTTTGTCGCCTGCTCCGGCGGCATCGGTGACGTAGACGATTCCGGCGTCGGCCTGGCCCGTGGTCACTTTGTTCAGGACGTCAGTCACCGAGGTCTCCTCGCTGACCGGCGACAGGGTGACCCCGGTGGCCTGCTCGACCTTTTCCGTCGCACCACCGCACGGAACGGGTTGCGCGCAGACGACCACATTCAGGCCGGGCTGGGTGAGATCCTGAAATGACTTGATGCCCTTGGGGTTTCCGGGAGCCACGGCGATGGTCAGGGTGTTGGTGGCGAAGTTGACCGGGTCACCTTCGACCAGCCCACCCGAAACGGCCTTGTCCATGTTGCGGGTGTCGGCGGAAGCGAAGACGTCGGCCGCGGCGCCCTGCGTCAGCTGTGTCACCAGATCGGACGAGCCGGCGAACGAGAATTCCACCGACGACCCTGGGTTGTCGGTCTTGAACTGCTCCGCGATCTCGGTGAACGCCGACTTCAGCGACGCCGCGGCGAACACCGTGATGGCGCCACCCTGCTCGGTGGTGGTCTCCGCCGCAGATGACGACGCTGCCGCCGACGGTGACTCAGACGATGACTGGGATTGCGTGCCGGAGCCGGAGCTGCAGCCGGATATGAGTGCCAATGACAGTGCACCAGCCGCTGCCAACATCCACGTACGGGTCACGATTGTCCTTTCGGGGTTTCGACGATCACGGTGGTGGCCTTGATGACCGCCACGGCGACGCTGCCCGGTTCGAGGCCGAGCTCGCGCACAGACTGGGAACTCATCAGGGAGACCACCCGGAACGGACCACACTGCATCTCGACCTGCGCCATCACACCGTCGGCGGTCACGTCGGTGACCAGGCCGACAAACCTGTTCCGCGCGGAACTCCCGATCCCCAATGGATCTTTCGGCGCGCCGCCGGAGTGGGTGCGGGCGAACGCCGCCAGGGCGGCGCCATCGATCACCTTGCGGTTCGAGCTGTCGAGGTGGGCCGACAGGGCGCCGTCGTCGATCCAGCGGCGGACGGTGTCATCGCTGACCCCGAGCAGCTCGGCCGCTTCGCGGACCCGGATCTCCGGCACCGCGACAGCCTACTATCCCGGATTCCACCGGGCACCCGCATCCACGGATGAATCAGATCGTTCAATCCGAGTATGCGGAGGTTCACGTCCGTCGCGGCACTGCTGCGATGATCGTGGCGAACACGCCGACGTCGGAGAGGGAGCCACTGTGGATGCTGAGCGATTCTGGCAGGACGCCAAGCAGCACGTTGCGCGGTACGGAGCCTCGTTCGTCCCGCGGATCATCACCCGCGCGGCGGGAAGCTACGTCTATGACGCAGACGGCGAAGCGATCCTGGATTTCACCTCGGGTCAGATGAGTTCGGTTCTCGGGCACGCACACCCGGACATCGTGGCCACGGTGTCGGACTCCGCGGCCAACCTCGACCACTTGTTCAGCGGGATGTTGAGCGTGCCGATGGTTGACCTCGCCCGGACGCTGGCGGCGACGCTGCCGGATCCGCTGAGCAAGGTGTTGCTGTTGACCACCGGCGCGGAATCCAACGAGGCCGCCATCAAGATGGCCAAGCTGTACACCGGATGTTTCGAGATCGTGTCGTTCGACCGGTCGTGGCACGGTATGACATCGGGCGCCGCGTCGGCGACATTCAGTGCCGGGCGTAGGGGCTATGGTCCGCCGCTGCCGGGCAACCTCACGCTGCCGACACCCAACGCGTACCGCTCGCCGTTTCGTCACGCCGACGGCAGTTATGACTGGGCGGCCGAACTCGATTACGGGTTCGCGATCGTCGACGCGCAGTCGTGCGGCAGCCTGGCGGCCTGCCTGGTGGAGCCCATCCTGTCCTCGGGCGGCATCATCGACCCGCCGGAGGGTTACCTGCGCCGACTCAAGGAACTGTGCGCCGAGCGCGGGATGCTGATGATCGTCGACGAGGCGCAGACCGGTATCGGTCGCACCGGCCTGATGTACGCCTTCGAACGCGACGGGATCGTGCCCGACCTCATCACACTGTCCAAGACGCTCGGCGCGGGCCTGCCGGTGGCTGCCGTCGTGACCAGCGACGAAATCGAAAGCACTTGCCACGAACGGGGATTCCTGTTCTTCACCACCCACGTATCCGACCCCCTGGCCGCCGCGGTGGCACTCACGGTGCTGACCGTCGTCGACCGCGACGGTCTGGTCGAGCGGGCCGCCCAGTTGGGCCGACGGCTCACCGAGCGGTTGACGGGCCTGCGTGACCGCCATGAACAGGTCGGGGACGTCCGCGGCCGGGGCCTGCTGCAGGGCCTCGAGCTGGTGTCGGACAAGGCCAGCAAGACGCCCGCAGACACCCTGGGCGCGCGAGTCACCGCCGCCTGCCTGCAGCGCGGGCTGCACATGAACATCGTCCAACTTCCGGGTATGGGCGGCATCTTCCGGATCGCTCCCCCGTTGACCATCACCGACGCGGATCTCGACACGGGCCTGAGCATTCTCGAGGACGCCCTCTCGGCCGAGCTGACGTCCTGACCCGCATGAACCCGCCGTTGCTGTGGCAAATCCGGTCAAACGGTTGCCATTCGGCTATGGTTCCGCTGTGCCTGAGATGAATCGTCGCAATGTGATGTTCATGATGGGGCTGGGGGCCGCCACTGCTGCATTGCCTGTTGCCACCGCCCACGCCGAGCCGAACATCGGCGACAGCCCGCCGGCGCCCGCTCCGGGCCCGGCGGCGCCACCCGGGGCGCCGGCGCCGGCCGCCGCAGACCCCGGACCTGTGTTTCTCTTCCAGGATGAATTCAACGGTCCGGCCGGTGCACCGCCGGATCCGGCGTGGTGGTTCATGGTGCCGGCCCGCGAGACCATCAAGAACCCGGTCGAGTGGGATCAACCCTTCAACATGGGGCGCTACGTCACCGACCAGGAGCATATTTTCCAGGACGGCAAAGGCAACCTCGTCATCCGCGCCACCCGCGGACCCGGCACCACGATCCAGGAAAAATACGCGAGTGGCAAAGTTGTGGGGCTGTGGCGCGGCGGTATGGGCACCACCTGGGAGGCCCGCGTCAAGCTCAACTGCCTCACCGATGGCGCATGGCCAGCATTCTGGCTGCTCAACGATGATCCGGTGCGGGGCGGCGAAGTCGACCTCGTGGAGTGGTACGGCAACCGCGACTGGCCGTCGGGCACCACGGTGCACGCAAAGCTGGACGGCACGTCCTTCGCGACGGACTCGCACCCCATCGACAGCGCCTGGCACACCTGGCGCATGACCTGGCTGCCTTCCGGTCTGTACTTCTGGAAGGACTACGCGCCCGGGATGGAGCCGTTCTTCACCGTCCCCGCCAATTCCCTCGAGGAATGGCCGTTCAACGACCCCGGGTACACGATGGTCGCAGTCTTCAACATCGCGGTCGGCGGATCGGGCGGGCGCGAGCCCGCCGGCGGTTCGTACCCGGCCGAGATGCTGATCGACTGGATTCGCGTCTTCTGACTGACCGGTTCAGATGCGTTGACGCGCTGCCTGATTCGGAGCCGAGCTAGCCGCTGTGAGCCTGGATGCTCTGCTCGTAGTGGAAGACGTCGCCGGGGTCGTACTCGGCTTTGACCCGACGCAGTCGGTCGATGTTGGACTCCCAGTACGCGGCCTCCCAGTTGTCCATGCCGAGGTTGGGTACGTTGACGTAGGCACCGTTCACATACGGGCTCAGCGCCTGACCGAACTCCGCGATCCAGGACTGGCACTGCGCCGTCAACGGGTCAGCCGCGGCAGGTACGCCACCGCGGACACCCCAACCGGCGCCGGGCTCGGCGTAATAGAGGGCGTTGCGGTGGGCGAAGGCCGACCCGCCGGACGGCTCACTGGTCGTCACGGCGCCGCCGAAGGCGTTGGTGAAGTAGTTGCAATGGTCGGTCGGCGCACCGGCCATGAATGATCCGATCAGCCCGATCGCCTCATCAGGGAAGGGCTCATAGATGAACTGCGACAGGAACTTCCAGTTCGCCGCCTCATCGGCAGGCGGGACCTGCAACGCCGCATAGGTGTCTGCCCAGCACTGGTCCTGGACGGTGATGTCGGGCGTGCCCCCGCCAAGGATCGGGGCCAGCATGTCCAGCGCTTCGGTCTGAGGGCCGCCCATGAGCACCGCGAAGAGCACGATCTCGTCGCGCCGGATCTCGAGTTGGGTCGTCAGGCGCGTGTCGGCGTGCGGGGCCGTGGCTTGCCAAGTCTGGAAAATCCGATGAAGTTCGGTCAGCCCTCGCCACGTCGCGACGACACAGACAGCCTGCGTCAGTGGGTGGACGCGGTACGTGAGTGAGGTGACGATCCCGAAATTTCCGTTACCCGCACCTCGCAGCGCCCACAGCAGGTCCTGGTGGTTCTCTTCGTCCGCGGTGATCAGCGCGGCCCCGCCGCCCGCCGTCGCGATGACGATGTCGGCGGCAGCCAGACAGTCGGACGCCAACCCGAAACCGCGTGTCAGTAAACCCAATCCGCCGCCGAGCGTGGCACCGACCAGGCCGACCGTTCCCTCGATCCCGGTTGGCGCCGCGACGCCTGCCGCGCCCAGCGCGTCTACCGCCTCGAGTTGAGTGAGCCCAGCGCCAACGGTCGCGGTACCCGTTGTCACGTCAACGTTGGCCGACTTCATCCGGCTCACATCGATGACCAGCCCGTCGTCAACGGCGGACCAACCCTCGAGACAATGCCCGCCGCTGCGAACGCGCACCGGGACATCATCGTGCTGCGCCCACCTCAACGCGTTCACCACATCGTCGGCCTCAGCGCAGTACACGATGGCGGCGGGATTGTGGGCAAACAGCCGGTTGAAGCCGAGTCGTGCCATCGCATAGCCCGGATCACCAGACCGCACAACCTCTCCCGTGAGTCTCGTGGTCGACGATTCAGTGCTTGAAGACATTGAGCTCCCCCGGTTCGGTCTGCAGGACGTCGCGGTTGAACGTCCAGAGCTTCAGGAAATACAGCCCGCCCAAGAGGAACAACCCGCCGACGAGCGCGGTAGGCACCCGGGCCGACGAAGGCGTCATGATCACGAACACTGCTGTGACTGACCACACGAGCGCCGAGATCGCGACCGGCATCTCGAACCGCCCGAGGTCGAACGCGCCGTCGACGCGATCCAATCGCTTACGCACCGACAGGTAGAGGATGATGGTCGCGCCGTAGAGAATTGGACCAAGGATCGTCCCGGTGGTGATCAGTTCGAGCAGTGCGTCACCCGGCATCAGCAGCATCAACACGATGCCGACCGTGACGATCAGGATGGTGGCCGGGATGGGAGTTTGCGTGCGGGCGTCGACGCGCCGCATCAGCCGGTGCGCCGGAAAGCGGGAGTCACGCGCCATCGCATAGACGATCCGAGATCCTGTCGTCATGGTCACCACGCCGGCCCCGAAGAACGCGAACATGATGGCGACCAGCAGGACGCTCTCCACTACGGGACCGAGTTGGTCGCGCATGATCAACACAACCGGTGAGTCACTGGCACTGATCCGCGCCATGTCGTCGATCGCGACGGTCAGCGCGATCAGGAACACCAGTCCCAGCACTGAGGCCGCGACAACCGAACCCACCACCGCGCGCGGGACGCTGCGGTACGGATCCTTGGCCTCCTCGGCGAGGTTCGCCGCAGCGTCGAAACCCACCAGGGTGGTCATGCCCATCACCGTGGCGAGCATCAACCCGCCGCCGAGCGCGAAATAGTTGGGAGCGCTTTCGGCGATTCCGCGGGAGAAGAGGTTGTCCACCGATCCCTTGCCGGAGATCGCCACCGCCACGAACAGCGCCAGGGTCAGCACGACCACCAGCGCCAGTTCCAACCCGACAGCGCCGGAGTTGATCAGCGCCACCAGGTGGGTGGACGCGACGGCGATCGCCGCCTGGATGATCATGAGCACGACCGTGATCAGCCGCGCCGTGCCCTCGTTCTCGGCCATGCCGAACAACGGCATGAAGGCCTCGCTGGCAAGCGCATTGTCGATCGCCACCACGCCCGTCGCGAGAATGCAGAAGTTGAACCAGCCGAACCACCAGCCGACCTTCGGGTTGGCCAGCCGCGAACCCCACTGGTAGGACGAACCGCTGAGCGGGATGCGGGCGGCGAATTGGGCGATCACCAATGCCACCAGCGTCTGCCCGACGGCCACGATGACCCACAGCCAGATTCCGACGGGGCCCGCGTTCTGCAGGACGTCGTCGTAGGTGCCGAAGACCCCGACCGCCACGGAGATGAAGGCGAAAGAGATCGCGAACACCTGAAACGAGCCGAGCGTGCGTTTGAGCTCCGGCTCGTACCCGCAGTCCTCGCAGAAATCGTCGGCAACCTGCACCTTGGGTGTGACGTCGGTCATTCCGGCCCCCTCGCGATCCGATTTCTCCGGGCGTCGACCCGTCTGATCTGCGCTTTCTCCGCCATTTTGACGGATCGGAAGATTGTTTGCTGGAGATTGGCAGAACTTCGCAGCGAACTTTTTTGCTGACGCTACGCAGCGTCGCCGACGTGGTCCGCCACGCGTGGAGAACGAATACCGTTGCAGGGCCTCGTTTTACGAGGTGTCGGCAGCGCGGTCAGCCGGCCTGAGGCACCACGTACGTCGGTTGGTAGGGGTTCTGACCGTTCTCGATGGCCTTGGCCTTGAGATAGTCCTCAGCACTCGGATAGCCGGCGATCTCCGCCTGTTTCTGCAGCGCCAGCTGACGAGCCAGCTCGGTCTGGGCCTGCGCGGCCGCCTGTTCGGCTTCCGCCTTGGCGCGCGCCGCGTTGGCGTCGGCGACGCCCTTGGCCTCGGCGGCACGTGCGTCGGCGATCGCCTTCTGCTCGGCGATGATGGCCTGCTTCAGGCCTTCGTCCAACGGATCCGGCTTCATCACCGTCACCTGGAAATTGGTGAAGAACTCGCGGCCGTCGGTGCGGGACTTCGATGCGCCCGGTAGCGCCTCGCGCAGCGCATTCTGGAATTCGATCCGGACGCGTTCGTCATTCCAGATCTCACGCCAGGTGTATTTCTGCGCGACACTGATCAGCACCTGTTCGGCCGGCTGGCCGACGACGTAACGCAGCAGGTTCACCCATCCCGTGGTGACCAGGCCGCTGTCATCAAGCCACCCTTGGTATTTGGTCCCGAAGTCGCGATGGAAGTCCATCAGCATCGCGCAGTCGGTGGTGAGGTCGAATGTGATCACCACGGGCACACGGAGTTCGGCAGGCGCCGTCGCGTTGGACACCACGGTGGTAGCCTCCGCCTCCGCGTCGGGTCCGCCGGTCGCATCCCAGCTGATCTGTCGCGACGGGTACCGGAATGCCTTGAACCCGCCCGGCGGATTGAACACCGACGTCTCGGGTTCGATGCACCCCGCAACCTTGGGGTCGGTGGGGATCATGAGGTAGTCGTCGACCTTGACCGCGGTCTGCCCCGGACCCACCTGCGTGGCGCAACTCGACAGGACGATGCCCGCAGTGATCAGGACGACGAGCCCGACAGCCGTGACGACAACCTTGCGCTTCATGGCACCCCCCGTTTGCTCAGCAGCATAAGGTGCGCGCCGACCGGCGGGGTGGCCTCGAGCCGAATCGTCTCAACTCGGGTCAGCGGGGCGGTGACGTTTCGGTCTACTCGCCGTCGGAGAGATCGTCGAGGCGCTGGTTCACCCGAGCGAGCGCCTCGTCGAAGACCTCCAGCTTTTCGCCGCGTTTCTCATTGGCGGGCTGGGCGGCACCGCGGGCACCTTCGGCCTCGACCCGGGCCGCACCCTGGCGCCGCAACAGACTGAAATTCTTTTCGCGCGCCTGCCGAAGGCGGTTCTGCAGCTCCCTGACCGACTTTGTATCCATGCGCTCCAGAGCCTCGGGATGACTCTCGGCGATCAACGAGCTTTCCTGCGGCGTCAGGTTCACATGGTGGTTGCTCACCAGAGATTCATATCCTGCGTCGGACAGCCGGGTGCGGTGAATCGCCGGATGGCGGGCCGAACCGTCACGAGCGGGCCACGCAGAGTTCACCCGGCTAGTTCACTCGGCTATGGGACGACGATGGTCTCCCCGCCGCTGGCGGCGATATTCGAAAAGCCGTCGCCGGTCACGCTGATGCTGTTGTCGTCTCCGCTCGCACCGATGACAGAGTTGCTGTCGCCTTTGACGGTCACGGTGTTGTCGTCGCCGAAGTCGGTTCCGATGGTGTAGTTGTTGTCGCCGTCGACGGTGATGGTGTTGCCCGATCCGTGACCAGCCACGATGTTGGTGTTGTTGTCACCCCTGACGGTGACGGTGTTGTTGTCGCCGGTGTTGAAATCGGCTGTGCCGATGTAGGCGTCGCTGTTGGTGCCGACCGCCTTGGCTGTGTTGTGGTTGCCGGACTGAGCGTTCGCCGTCGAGTAGTCGCACACTGCGCGACGAGGGCAGTCGGTTCGGGCGACGGCCTTGTTGTCGTCGCCGAATCCAGCGCCGGCCTTCGCCTGGTTGGAGGCCTTGGCAAGATTGCGATTTCCCGCACCTGCGGTGCCCGCGAAGCTGTTGTCGGTCGCAATGGCCTTGTTGCGTGTTCCGCCATCGACTGAGGCGGTGCTGTTGTTGATCGCGACGGCCTTGTTCCTGGTCCCCCCGGCAATGGATGCGGCGCTGTTGTTGACCGCCACCGCCACACCCTGGTTGCCCGATACCGTCGCGGTGCCGTTGATCGCGACCGCGACACTGCGACTGCCCTTCGTGGTGGTGGCCGTGCTGCCACCGGCGCCGATCGAACGACCGTTGACGGAAACCGCCACGCCGCCTCCCAGACCATGTGTGTCGGAATCGGCGGTGTCGGCGGAGGCATTGGGGGCACCGACACCCAACGCCACCAACGGCGCCCCGGCAGTCAGGCCCAGGAACAGCACGGCTCGTGCGATTGGCGCCGGTTTCGCGGGGCGCCGGCGATGCGCACCACCGCGCCGTGCAACCGCATCACCGTTGACTATTCCCTTGGACATATGCACCCCTTCTCGTCACCGCCGTCGACAAGCACGATCCTCGAACGTGCGTCAGCGTGCGTCCTCAGTGGTGGGCTACTGCACTTCCCCGACCCTGCCCGCCACCGTTCAGGCCACATCAAGGCCAGGTGTGTGAACTCGTTCCGCCAGCCACGGCAGCGCATTGGCAAACGCCTTCGCGGCGAACTGCCACGTGTGATACCCGGGGTAGACCCGGAGAGAGCAGCCGATGTCGACCGCGAGCGCGGCCGCGCAGAGATCGGGAAGGGCGCCCTTCTCACGATATTCGTCTTCGTCGTCATGACCACCGAAACCGACCGGCGCCTGGTGTTGGTCGGGTCGGTCTGGCAGATCCTTCTGCTTGTCGTCGGCCGGTTCCTGCGAATCGTCGAAGTATCCCGCCACGCCGACGTACCGGCCGTGCTCGGTCATGACGGTACGAGGGTCGAACGCAGCCCATGCCGTAGCGCTGCCGCCGTAGAGCCGACGGATGGTCTGCTCCTCATCGCCCGAGTTCGGGCCGCGGTCACCACCGATATCGTCGAACGAGGTGAACATATCGGGATGCATCACAGTCAGATCGATGGCACACGTGCCACCCATCGACCATCCCACCACACCCCATTGCGCCGGCGCCGACGACGTGGAGAAATGCGAGATGACATAGGGCCGAACGTCTTTCGTCAGGTGGTCGGCTGCGTTGCCGCGCGGGCCGTTCACACACTCGGTGTCGTTGTTGAAGCTGCCACTGGAGTCGACGAACACGAACACCGGTGCCGCTCCCCCGTGTGCTCTCGCGAAGTCGTCGATGGTGTCGACGGCGTTGCCGGCACGCATCCAGTTGGTCGGGTTGGCGAACTCGCCGGCGATCATCATGATGACGGGCAACCTCGCCGGGGTGGCGCCGGCGAACCAGATCGGTGGCAGATACACGTACTCGCGCCGATGCCGGAAACCGCTTGCCTGCGATGGTATGTCGACCGGGACCAGTTTGCCGGTGTCCGGTTCGCTGCCGCAGAGCGCGGGCAGTGCGGCCTCGTCGGTCTGGTCCGGCAGGGGTCCAGAGGTGATATCACCCCACGCTCGCTGCACCGTGGGGTAGTAGCCCACCCACCCGTTGAGCACCAGCAGCGCGCACACTAACGACAGTGGGACGGCCAGGACGGACAGCCCGCGGCGCCACCAGCGCGCTCGCCGAAACCCGACCACGGCCAACGGAACCGACGCGGCGAAGATCGCGGTCCAGATCCACAACCTCAGTGGCGCCGGATCCCCGGCCAGACCTTCCGAGTTCACGTAGGCACGGGCGAGCAGGGCGACGACGAACCCCACCGCCGCGCACCCGGGCAACCACAGCAATCGCCACGCCCGGGTGCGCCAGCCGATCGCGGCGACCAGGACGATCACCGTCGCCACCTCGACAGCGATTGGGAGCCAACCTCCGAGCAGCGAGACTCCGTGGCCGAATCTGGTGAAATCGGGGTCGGGCAGCGGAGGCATCGGCGTAGGTGTGGGAACCGGCGGCACGGTCGGTGAAACGGACGGCGGCACATCGCCAGTCTGCGTGCAGTTGCTGGGAACTCGCTGTCCTGAACGGGACGAGGCTCGCACAGCATTGTGCCTTCGAATGGCCGGATCGAGAAAACGCGAACCGGCAGTTTGACAGCCACCGCGTGGGTAGTTTTTGACGGGACGGACATTTCCGTTTCCACAGATCCGGGCGGGAGGCCAATATGAGAGAGCACATCGACGTCACAGCCGTGCTGCAGGCGGGCGTGAATGGACGGCGCCTGGGCAGGTTGATGGGCGGTGCGATTCTTTCTGGTGCGATGGCCGTCGAGGTGTTGGCGCCGGCCGGAGTAGCCCATGCCAGCTGTGTCTCGTTCAGCGGACTCAACAGCGGCGGTGACTGCACCAGCACGATCGGACCCAACGTTGCCGTGGCGATCGGCCCTGGCGCCACGGCCACCGCGGTGAACGGCTTTTTCGGCACTGCAATTGCGGTGGGCAACGGTGCCGCGGCGACTCAGACCGGAGGCCTGTTCGGAACCGCGATCGCGGTCGGTGGCGACGCCAATGCGGCTGCCACTGCGCCGAAGTCGTCCACCGTCTTACCCGTAGCCGTTGCGGCCCGCGGCGCCCAGTCCGAGTCAGAGGGCAATCTCGATATCGCCGCGGCCACAGGTCCCGATGCCGTCGCCATTGCGCGTGGCGTCCTCAACGGCGCCGCCGCGGTGCGTCCCGGCGCGAGCACAGTGGCGCAAGGACATCTCAACGGCGCCGTGGCCGTGGGTACCGATGCCATTTCGCAGAGCCTGGGCAACGTGAACACCGCAATCGCCGGACGTAGGGAAGCGACAGTCCAGAGCGCCGGATCGGGCAACGTCGCGTTGGCCCTCGGCAAGCCTGGGACAAACGCGAAGTTCGGCCCTCAGCCCACCCGAGCGTTCGCCGTGGGCACCTTCAACAGGGCGGTTGCCATCGGCAACGGCAATGAAGCAGATGTGCTTGGTGCGGCGCCCAGCCCGAAGGCACGAAACAGTACGGCCGCCGTTGTGGGCAGGGGTAGCACCGTGCAGGTGACGGGAAACAATCGCGTCGGTGCCGCGTTCGGCCGCAACAAAACCGTCGAGAAGAGTTGAGCGCCTCCGCGCAGCAAACACCGAAAGGGCAGTCGTGACAAGGGGTTAACCACCACGACGTGGTATTCGCTCAGCACGCCGCCGCGACCGTGCCGGCACCCCGACGGCGGTATGCTGTCCGGCTACACCAGAACGTCGCCGACTGGCGTCGACCGCAATCGCTAAGCTTGACTGTGTTCTTATCGCTCTTGCCGCCCATCTGTGGCTGCTACCGCTACGAATAGGCGACATGTACACGCTGGCCCTGATCGGTTTCCTCGGTGGACTGATAACCGGCATCTCCCCCTGCATCCTTCCCGTGATCCCGGTGATCTTCTTCTCGGGCGCACAGCGTGGCGACACGGTCCAACCCGCCGCAGCAGACGAACGGGACGGCGGCGTCGCGACCACGGTGCGCACGAAGCGGGCACTGACCGAGACATTGCGCCCATACCGGGTGATCGCCGGCCTGGTGCTGAGTTTCAGCGTGGTCACCCTCGCCGGATCCGCGGTGTTGACACTGCTGCATCTTCCACAGGATGCGATCCGGTGGATCGGCATCGCGGCGTTGAGCGTGATCGGGATCGGCCTGATCTTCCCCCGGATCGAGGGATTGCTGGAGCGACCGTTTTCGCGGATCCCCCAGTGGAATGTCGGTGAGGGACGCAGCGGGTTCGGCCTGGGTCTCGCACTGGGTCTGCTGTTCGTCCCGTGCGCCGGACCGGTGCTCGCGGCAATCGTGCTGGCCGGGGCCACCGGCTCGGTCGGTATCCCCACCATCGTCTTGACCGTGTCGTTCGCGATCGGCACCGCCATCCCGCTGTTGGTCTTCGCGCTCGCCGGCCAACGGGTTTCCGAGCGGGTCGGAGCCTTCCGCCGCCGGCAGCGTCACATTCGGATCGCGGGTGGCGTCGTGATGCTCGCCTTCGCTGTGGCGATCGCCTTGAACGTGCCCGCCACGCTTCAGCGGATCATCCCTGATTACACCGGTGCGCTCCAGGACAAGGTGAGCGGCTCCGATGAGATCGCCACGCAACTCGACCTCGGCGGGATCGTCAACGATCAGAACAGGGCGCTGTCGAATTGCACCAACGGCGCAGCCAAGCTCGAAAGTTGCGGCACAGCACCGGATATAACGGGCATAGCGGGATGGTTCAATACACCGGGTAACACCCCGCTCGACCTCAAGAGCCTACGCGGCAAAGTAGTGCTGATCGATTTCTGGGCGTACTCCTGCATCAACTGCCAACGCGCAATCCCCCACGTCACCGACTGGTACGCAAAGTACAAAGACGCGGGCCTCGAAGTGGTCGGTGTACACAGTCCGGAGTACGCGTTCGAAAAGGTCCCGGCCAATGTCGTCAGCGGTGCCGCTGATCTGGGTATCACCTACCCGGTCGCCCTCGACAACCGCCTCTCGACATGGACCAATTACCGAAACCGCTACTGGCCCGCCGAATACCTGATCGACGCGAGCGGAACGGTCCGCCACATCAAATTCGGCGAAGGCGACTACAACGTCACCGAGAACCTGATCCGGCAGCTCCTCACCGAAGCCGATCCGGGCATCACACTCCCGCCGCCCAGCGACGCCCCCGACACCACTCCGCGGACCAACCTGACACCCGAGACATACTTCTCGGTGGGCAAGTCCACCAACTACGGCGGCAGCGGCGCCTACCAGGCCGGCGAGGCCAGCTTCGACTACCCGGCCACTCTCGCCGACGATACATTCGCGCTGCGTGGAGCGTGGCTGCTGGATTATCAGGGCGCCACGGCGGGCGCCGACACATCCACCATCGAACTCAACTACCACGCCAAGAATGTGTACCTGGTGGTCGGCGGCGAGGGCACCGCGACGGTCATTCGGGGTGATCAGGCGCACGCCATTCCGATCAGCGGACCGCCGACGTCGCACCAGATCGTCGCCGGCGACCTGGCCGCCCGCGGCAACCTCGAAGTGCGACTCAGCCAGGGCCTGCAGGCATATTCGTTCACCTATGGCTGAGATCATCGAGCATGGATGCCCAAGCGGCCCCATCCACGCTGAGCTCGGTTCCGAATGGCAAGTACCACAACGATTGCGACGGCAGCGGCCGGTCACAGCAAAGGAGTCCTGTTCCATGATGGTTGCCAGCAAGACAGGTACCGCGATCACCGCAGCTGGATTGGCGCTCATCGTCTTGTCAGGGTGCTCGAGCGGCGACGACAACGCATCGTCGGGCTCGTCAGCCGCTCCGGCGATGACCGGCCCCGCCATGACCGGCCCCGCCATGACGGGGCCCGCGATGACCGGGCCGGCCATGACTGGCCCGTCAGCCGCAGACGCGACCGCTGACCTGGTGGGCCCGGGGTGCGCGGCCTATGAACAGCAGAATCCGACCGGCCCTGGCTCCGTGACCGGGATGGCACAGGACCCGGTTGCCACTGCGGCGTCCCACAACCCCGCCCTCACCACCTTGAACTCGGCAATCTCGGGCCAGCTGAATCCCGGTGTGAATCTGGTCGACACCCTCAACGGAGGCGACTTCACGGTCATTGCACCGACCGATGATGCGTTCGCCAAGCTCGATGCGGCCACGCTGGAAAAGCTGAAGACCGATGCGCCACTTTTGAAGAGCATCCTCACCTTCCATGTGATTGCCGGCCAACGGAGCCCACTTCAGGTCGCCGGAACCCATAAGACGCTCGAGGGTGCCGACGTCACCGTCGCCGGTGCCGGCGACGCCCTGACATTCGACGGATCCGGCCTGGTGTGCGGCGGGGTGCACACCGCCAACGCCACGGTTTACCTGGTCGATACCGTGATGATGCCGCCGGCCGAGTAGGACACCTCCGCCGGGCGCCTGGGCGACCCGGAAGCTGAGAGCGACGCCGTTCATGCAGTAGCGCAGCCCCGTCGGTTTGGGACCGTCGTCGAAGACGTGGCCGAGATGGCTGCCGCACCGGCTGCACAACACCTCGGTGCGCGCCATGCCCAGTGTGTCGTCCTCGCGTTCGATGACAGCGTTGTCGAGCGCCTGGAAGAAACTCGGCCAACCGGTGCCGCTGTCGAACTTGGTCGTCGACGAGAAGAGGTCGAGTGAGCAACCAGCACAACTGAATACACCAGAGCGGTGCTCGTCGTCGAGCGGGCTGCTGAACGGCTCCTCGGTGCCCGCGGCGCGGAGAATGTTGTACTGCTCCGGGGTGAGCTGTCTGCGCCACTCCGCGTCGGTATGGGCGATTTGGAAGTGCTCGGTGGACGCATTGGGCGGGGTGGCGCCCGCGAGGCTGTGCAGCACACTGCATCCCGTTGTGAGTCCGAGTAAGGACACGCCGAGCAGCACATCTCGTCGGGTCAGAGCCCGCCGTGGCGCCGGCGGAGTCCGGACGGTCATGAATCGACTCTACGTCCACCAGATCGACGCAGCCGGCTATCGGTATTACCCATCCATGACGACTACGCGCCGAACACAGTCATGGCCGCGATGAGAGGACAATCAGCGCTATGCCACGTCGTAGGTGGGTAAGCATCGCGGTCGGTCTCGCCCTGGTTGTCGCCGCCGGAGCGGTGTTCCTTCAAGAGCAACCAGGCGTGCAGGCGCGCAGTGTGACAGCGGGATCGGTTGCGGTCCCGGCACCCGATGTGGACGAGCCCGTACCGAACGGCGACACGAGCGAAACAGCGATCCTGGCCGGCGGCTGCTTCTGGGGCGTCCAGGGTGTCTTCGAGCACGTCAAAGGGGTGACCGAGGCGCTGTCCGGGTATACCGGTGGCGGCCGCCAGACCGCGAACTACGAGGATGTCAGCTCCGGCGATACCGGGCACGCGGAATCGGTACGCATCACCTACAACCCGACTCAGGTCACGTACGGCCAACTGTTGCGGATCTACTTCTCGGTGGTCACCGATCCCACCCAGCTCAACCGTCAGGGTCCCGACGAAGGCACTCAATACCGATCCGCGATCTTCGCGCAGGATGACACCCAGAAGCGGGTTGCGCAGTCCTACATCGACCAGTTGGGCCGGGCAGCTGTCTTTTCCGGCCCGATCGTCACCACCGTGTCACCGAAGGCAGCGTTCTTTCCCGCGGAGCGACACCACCAGGACTTCCTGAACTCGAATCCGACCTATCCGTACATCGCCATCAACGACATGCCCAAGGTCGACGGGCTCAAGCAGCTCTTCCCGGAGCTTTACCGCGACCAGCCGGTGCTGGTGCTCGCTGACAGTCGATGAC
>CAMFLL010000022.1 GCA_945957405.1 uncultured Mycolicibacterium sp.
CACCAACCTGGTACAGGCCGAAGTCGACGGTGACCAGTTGACGTCGGCGGAGATCGCCTCGTTCTTCATCCTGCTGTCCGGGGCGGGCAACGAGACCACCCGTAACGCCATCAGTCACGGCATGACCGCGCTGAGCCGTTATCCCGATACCCGCGCCGCGTGGTGGACGGATTTCGACGGCCTGGCGGCATCGGCGGTCGAGGAGATCGTCCGCTGGGCAACGCCGGTCATCTTCATGCGCCGCAACCTCACCGAGGACATCGAACTGGGCGGTGTGTCGATGAAGGCCGGCGACAAGGTGTCGATGTGGTACAACTCGGCCAACCGCGACGAGACCAGATTCGACAATCCATGGCTTTTCGACATCACCCGTAACCCCAACCCGCACTTCGGATATGGCGCCGGCGGCACACATTTCTGCCTTGGCGCGAATCTGGCCCGCCGCGAGATCAGGGTGCTCTTCGAGGAACTGCGCAACCGGGTACCCGACATCGTCGCCGCCGAAGAACCGGCCATCCTGCGCTCCGCGTTCATCCACGGCATCAAGCGGCTGCGGGTGGCCTGGACCCCGCCCGACTGACGAAAGCGGCCTGACCGCGACGTCTTCTGGTGAGGCGGCGCGCGGCGACGACGCTGTGGTAGGACGGCTAGGTGGTTGTCACAACGCCCGAGTCCGTTCGGCAGCGTGATCCCGCGCCGTTCGCCGCCTCCCTCGTGCTACCGGTCGCCACTGTCGTCGCCGTTGCGCACCTGATCGCCGCCGCCGCGGGCCGTCAGTACTGGTTCGACGAGGTCTACATGCTGGCGCTCGGGCGTAACCATCTGGAGTGGGGTTCGGCCGACCAGCCGCCCGTCACGCCCGCGCTCGCTGCGCTCGCGGACACTGTACTGCCCGGAAATGTTGTGGTACTGCGCTTTCCGGCGATCATCGCCACTGCCGTCGCGGTGGTGCTGGTAGCGCTGATCGCGCGCGAGCTCGGCGGTGACCGGCGCACCCAAGGCGTCGCCGCGATCGCGCAGGCCACCTGTCTGTGGCCCGCATTCGCCGGGCACTGGTTGACGCCCTACGCGCTCGAGGCCGCGCAGTGGCTGCTGATGATCTGGTTGCTGGTGCGTTGGGTCAGAACCAGGCAGGACAGGCTCCTGCTGATCTGCGGCGTGGTGGTGGGCCTGGCCGCGCTGACGAAATTCCAGGTGCTGCTGCTGTGCGTCGTGCTGCTCGGATCGGTCGCCGTATCCGGACCCCGCGCCTTGTTGTGGCGGCCTGCGCTGTGGGCCGGCGCCGTCACGGCCGCCGCGATCAGCGTGCCGACGCTGCTGTGGCAGGCCGCCCACGGCTGGCCGCAGCTGGCGATGTCCCGCGTCGTCGCAGGCGAGGCTGCCGCGCTCTACGCCGGACGACCCGGTATCGCCGTGCAGCTCGTGCTCTATGCGGGCGTCATCGGTACGGGTCTGTTGCTGTACGGCACCTGGGTCCTGGTCCGCACTCCACAGCTACGGGATTACCGTTTCCTGGCAATCACTTTCGTTGCGCTTTACGTGCTGTTCGTGGTGACCGAGGGCCGCCCCTATTATTTGGCCGGGCTGTACGGTCCACTGATCGCCGCCGGTGCGATGGGATTGCAACTGCGCCGCGAGCGAGGGCGGCCACGGCGCAACTGGCCGGCCGGGATCGGCGTGGCGCTCGGTGTCGCGTCGACCGTCGCACTCCTGATCGTGAGCGTGCGCGCGGTCGATTCGCCGGTCCCTGATCAGATCGCCGCACGTACGGCGGTCTCGCTGTCGGCGCTGCCGCCCGAGCAGCGCAGACGTACCGCGGTGATCGGTGAGTCCTACATCATCGCCGCCTACCTCGACGGGTACTCCGATCGGCACGACCTGCCGCGGGCCTACAGCCTCAACCGCAGCTACGGCTACCTCGAACCGCCCCCGGAGACGCAGGATGACGCGTTGTACGTGGGAGCAGAACCGGGGGTGCTCGGCGCGTACTTCCGCACGGTTCGGCAGGTCGGGCAGGCCGGTGACGACATTCCGATCTGGTTGCTCACCGGGCGGAACACGCCCTGGGCCCACATCTGGGACACCGAGCGCACGCTCACCGTGACGTGACGAAGACCGGCGTGACGCCGTGACAGCGGGAGGTTCTAGATTGGGCTGCGATGGCCCTCTACATCCACCGCGCCGCGCGCACGGACCTGCTTGCCGACGGCCTCGGTGAGCTCCTGGCCGCGCCGCCGGCTGATCCGTTCGCCCAGGAACTGGTCCTGGTCCCGGCGCGTGGTGTGGAGCGGTGGCTGAGTCAACGACTGTCGCACATCCTGGGCCGCGGTGCCGGGGCCGACGGTGTGTGCGCCGGTGTCGGGCTGCGTTCGCCCCGGTCGCTGATCGCCGAGCTCACCGGCACCACCGACTCAGACCCGTGGTCACCGTCGGCCATGACATGGCCGCTGCTCGAGGTCATCGATGCCAGTCTTGACCAACCGTGGTGTCGCACCCTGGCAACACATTTGGGACATTTCGACACCGGTGACGAGGCACATATGCGCCGTGGCAGGCGATATGCCGTGGCGCGCCGCATCGCCGGGCTGTTCGCCTCCTATGCCGCCCAGCGGCCCGCAGTCCTGACCGCCTGGTCGGCAGGTGAGCACAGTGACGGGATCGGCGGCACCCTGGCGCCCGACCTCGATTGGCAGCCGCGGCTGTGGCGTGCGCTGACCGCCCTGGTGGATGCCGATCCGCCCGACGTCCGGCACCGCAAAACCGTTGACCGACTTAGGGAGTCGGGTACCGACCTGCCACAGCGGCTGTCGCTGTTCGGCCACACCAGGTTGCCCGCCACCGATATCGCGTTACTCGACGCCCTGGCCACGCACCACGATCTGCACTTGTGGCTCCCACACCCCAGCAATGCCCTGTGGCAGGCGCTGGCCGGCGTCCGTGGCCCGGCGGCCCGCGGGGCCGACACCAGCCACCAACACGTCGGTCATCCCCTGCTGGCCACCCTCGGCCGCGACCTGCGAGAACTGCAGAGCTGTCTGCCCGAGGTGGATCCGAGCCGATCCGATCACATTCCCTTCGCGGGCAGGACGGCCGGGCCGCCCGACACTCTGCTGGGCTGGCTGCAGTCCGACATCCAGGCCAACGCCGTGCGCCCGGCGGGACGCGTCCACACCCGCGCCGACCGGTCGGTACAGGTCCATCGCTGCCACGGTCCGGCCCGGCAGATCGACGTGCTCCGCGAGGTGCTGCTCGGTCTGCTCACCGACGACCCGACCCTTGAACCGAGGGACATCCTCGTCATGTGCCCGGATATCGAGGTCTACGCCCCGCTCATCGTCGCGGGGTTCGGCCTCGGTGAGCTCGTGCCAGGAGGCCATCCGGCGCACCGCCTCCGGGTCAGGCTCGCCGATCGTGCGCTGACGCAGACCAATCCGCTGCTTGGCGTGGCGGCGCAACTGCTGACCCTGGCCGGTGGCCGCGCCACCGCCAGCGAGGTGCTGGACTTCGCCAACTCCGCGCCGGTGCGCGCCCGATTCGGATTCAGCGACGACGACCTCGACACGGTGGCGGCCTGGGTGCGCGAATCAGGTGTGCGGTGGGGTTTCGATCAGCCGCAGCGCGCGCCGTACCGGCTCGAGCAGTTCCTGCAGAACACGTGGCGGTTCGGTATCGACCGCGTGTTGTGCGGCGTGGCGATGTCAGACGACTCCCGCGCGTGGCTGGGCACCACGTTGCCACTCGACGACGTCGGTAGCAACCGCATCGAACTGGCCGGGCGCCTCGCGGAATTCGTCGACCGGGTGTCGCGGGTGGTGTCGGAGCTGTCCGGCGCGCGGCCGCTGGGGGACTGGCTCGATGTGCTACGCGACGGCGTGCTGCAGCTGACCCGCGCCACCGGTGACGATGCGTGGCAGGTGAACCAGCTCCACCGTGAATTCGCGACCGTGCTCGCCGACGCCGGCCCGCGGGTGGACACCGAGCTGCGCATCAGCGACGTCCGCGTGCTGCTCGGCGATCACCTGGCCGGTCGGCCGACGCGGATGAACTTCCGTACCGGGACGTTGACGGTCTGCACCATGGTGCCGATGCGGTCCGTGCCCCACCGGGTGGTGTGCCTGGTCGGGCTCGATGACGGTGCGTTTCCGCGACTGGGCCTCGTGGACGGTGACGACGTGCTGGCACGCACGCCCATGACCGGCGAACGCGACATCCGTTCCGAGGACCGGCAATTACTGCTGGATGCGATCTGCGCCGCCACCGACAAAGTGGTGATCACCTACACCGGCGCGAACGAGCACACCGGGGCGCCACGCCCGCCGGCAGTGCCGTTGATGGAGCTGCTCGACGCGCTGGACCGCACCACCATCGCCCCGGTGCGCGACGACATCGTCGTGCCGCAACCGCTGCAGCCGTTCGACGTCAAGAACGTCACACCTGGGGCGCTCGGGGTCCGCGGCCAGCCCTTCACCTTCGACCCCACGGTGTTGGTGGCAGCACGGGCCGCCGCTGGAGATCGGCCCGCCGCAGCAGAATTCATCGGTGCACCGCTGCCCGAACCCGCTCACGACGACGTGTCGATCGCCGAGCTGCTCGGCTTCTTCAAGGACCCCGTGCGGGGCTTCTTCCGGGCGCTGGACTTCACGCTGCCCTGGGATGTCGACGGTGTCCAGGACGCCATGCCCGTGGAGGTCGACGCGCTCGAAGAATGGAGTGTCGGTGACCGCATGCTCGGCGACATGCTGCGCGGCATGCATCCCGACGATGCCACCCACGCCGAATGGCGACGAGGCACCCTGCCGCCGGGGCGACTGGGTGTCCGCAAAGCCAAGGAGATTCGGGATCAGGCCGCCGAACTCGCCTTGGCCGCACGGGGTTACCGTAGTTCTTCCCAGGGTGTGGTCATCGCAGCGACCAGTTTCGACGTCGACATCGATCTCGGATCGGGCCGACGGCTCGCCGGTACCGTGTCCGGAGTCTACGACAGCCGCGTGGTCTCGGTGACGTATTCCAAACTCGCGGGAAAGCACCTGCTCGAAGCCTGGATCCGCATTCTGGCGTTGACTGCGGGCGTTCCCGGCGGGCCATGGTCGGCGGTGTGCATCGGGCGTGCCAGGCGCGGAAAGGCCACGGCAACAAGATATCTGGGGTCACCGCGGGAGCCGGCGCTCGAGGTGCTGCGCGCACTGGTGGATCTGTACGACGCCGGGCGCCGCGAACCGCTGCCCCTGCCGGTGAAGACGTCGTACGCGTGGGCCGAGGCCCGGCACCAGGGTGAGGATCCCGAACGTGCGGCCGGATATCGCTGGCGCACCAACAATTTTCCGGGGGAGGACCAGGACACCGCGTACGCGAGGGTGTGGGGTTCACACGCGCCGCTGTCGGCACTGCTGCAGGCCACCCGCCCCGGCGAGGAAATGCCGGGCGAGGCCACCCGGCTGGGCGCCTTTGCGGCGCGGCTGTGGCTGCCGATGCTCAAGGCCGAACGCCGGGCCGACTGATGCATCGTTTCGATCTGCTCGGCCCACTGCCGGTGGCCGAATCCACCACGGTGTTGGAGGCCAGCGCCGGCACCGGAAAGACGTTCGCCCTGGCGGGTCTGGTGACCCGCTACATCGCCGAAGGCGTCGCAACGCTCGACGAGATGCTGTTGATCACGTTCGGGCGGGCGGCCAGCCAGGAACTGCGTGAGCGGGTGCGCGCTCAGATCCGCGACACCGCAGAGGCGTTGGACCGCGAGCCCGATCCCGGTCATCCCGACAACGAGATCATCGTCCACCTGCGCACCGGCTCCGACGCCGACGTCGCGGCGCGGCGCGGACGGCTCCGTGACGCCCTGGCCGACTTCGATGCCGCAACCATCGCGACCACCCACCAGTTCTGTCAGCTGGTGCTCAAATCGCTGGGTATCGCCGGTGACACCGATTCCGGTGTGCGCCTGGTCGAGGGCCTCGACGACGTCGTGGCCGAGATCGTCGACGATCTGTACCTGGCCCGGTTCGGGCAGGACCGCGACGACCCGGTGTTCACCCGTGACGTCGCGGCGGCGATCGCTCGCGAGGTGGTTTCCAATCCCTGCGCCGAGCTGAGACCTGTTGATCCACAACCTGATTCGGAGCCCGCGGTCCGGCTGGGGTTTGCCCGCGACGTTCTCGGGGAATTCGAGCACCGCAAGCGCCGCATGGGCATCCTCGGTTTCGACGACCTGCTGAGCCGGCTCGCCGCTGCCGTGGAGCCGGGCCCCGACGGTGCGCCAACCCCGGCGGCGATGCGGATGTCGCAGCGTTGGCGCATCGTGATGGTCGACGAATTTCAGGACACCGACCCGGTGCAGTGGCAGGTCATCGAGCGGGCATTCGGCGGGCGCGCCACGGTGATCCTGATCGGTGACCCCAAACAGGCGATCTACGCCTTCCGCGGTGGCGATATCGTCACCTACCTGCAGGCCGCCCGCACCGCCGGACACCGTTGCACACTAGGCACCAACTGGCGCAGCGACGGCGCGCTGGTGGACAGCCTGCAGACGGTACTGCGCGGTGCCGCGCTCGGCCACGACGACATCGTCGTCCATGACGTGCAGGCACATCACCACGGCCATCGGCTCGCCGGCGCGCCCCACAACGCGCCGTTCCGGCTGCGCGTCGTCGATCGGGAGAAGTTCCGGACGCCGCAACACAAGACCATCACCATGGAACCGTTGCGCAGGCACATCGAGGCCGACCTCACCGCCGACATCGGCGCGCTGCTGGCCAGCGGCGCCACCTTCGATGGCGAGCAGATCAAGGCCGCCGACATCGCGATCATCGTGGAGAAGCACCGCGACGCGCGGGCGTGCCACGACGCCCTGACTGCTGCAGGTATCCCGGCCGTCTACACCGGTGACACCGACGTCTTCTCGTCGCGCGCCGCCGAAGACTGGTTGTGTCTGCTGGAGGCGTTCGACCAGCCACACCGCAGCGGCGTGGTACGCGCTGCGGCTGCCACGATGTTCTTCGGCGAGACGGCTCAGGGCCTGGCCGCGGGCGGTGAGGAGTTGACCGACCGGGTGGCGAACACGTTGCGGGAGTGGGCCGATCACGCCCGTGAGCGGGGTATCGCGGCGGTGTTCGAGGCCGCGCAGCTGGCGGGGATGACGCGTCGCGTGCTGGCGGCCCAGGGCGGCGAACGTCAGATGACCGATCTCGCACACCTCACGCAGTTGCTCCACGAGACGGCCCACCGCGAGCATTACAACCTGCCTGCACTGCGGGATTGGCTGCGCACCCAGTGCACTGAGCGGGCGGCGTCGGCCAGTCGGGAGGGCGAGCGCAACCGCAGGCTCGACAGCGACGCGACCGCCGTCCAGATCATGACGGTGTGGGTCAGCAAGGGTCTGCAGTATCCCGTGGTCTATCTGCCCTACGCGTTCAACCGCAATGTCCAGTCGCGCGAGATGGTGCTGTTCCATGACGACATCACCCGCTGCCTGCACATCGGCGGACCGCAGAGCGCCGACTACCGGCAGGTCGAGGCCATGGGTCGGGCCGAGTCGGCCAATGACGACATCCGGCTCACCTATGTGGCGCTGACCAGGGCCCAGGCGCAGGTGGTGGCATGGTGGGCGCCATCGTGGGACGAGCCCAACGGCGGCCTGTCGCGGCTGTTGCGCGGACGGCGGATCGCCGAACGTGATGTGCCGGAGCGGTGCAACCCCAAGACCATCAGTGACCAGGACGCGGGCCGGCTGTTCGCCGACTGGCAGGCCGCGGGCGGTCCGGTGGTCGAACGGTCGGTGATCGGCACCGCAACCGCCATCGGCCGGCCCGGTACCCCGGATGACCTGGCGGTCAGGCATTTTCACCGCCAGATCGACACCGCGTGGCGCCGGACGTCCTATTCGGGTCTCATCCGGGGTCTCGACTCGGGGCCGGGGAAACCGGGGGTCACCAGCGAGCCCGACACCGTCGGCAAGGATGACGAGGCGCCCGACCTGAGCACAGCGTCCGCGGCGACCGATGACGGCCAGTCCCCGGTGTCGCCGATGTCGGACCTGCCCGGTGGGGCGGCGTTCGGGTCACTGGTCCATGCGGTGCTCGAGAGTACCGATCCGCAGTCATCGGATCTGCTCGCCGCGTTGACCGAGCAGATCGTCAAACACGAAGTGTGGTGGCCCGTCGCGGCAGCGCCGGACGAGCTCGCGACGGCGCTGATCCCGATGCACGACACGCCGCTCGGCCCGCTGGCGCCTGAACTGACCCTGCGGGACATCGGTGTCAAGGACCGGTTGTGTGAGCTCGATTTCGAGATTCCCTTGGCGCGAGGTGATCTCACGGCGTCCGCGCCCGACATCAGGCTGCGGCAGATGGCTGACCTGCTGGACCGGCATCTGAGCGTGGACGACCCGATGGCGGTCTACGCGGATCGCCTGCGCATGCCGGATCTGGGTGGCCAGGCGCTACGAGGTTACCTGTCGGGCTCGATCGACGTCGTCCTCCGTGTCCCGGACGGGGGCGGCCACCGGTATGTCGTGGTCGACTACAAGACAAACCGCCTCGGGGACTCCGACCGTCCGGTGACCGCCGCGGACTACAGTAGGTCGCGCATGGTCGACGCCATGCTGCACTCCGACTACCCGCTGCAGGCGTTGCTGTATTCAGTTGTGTTGCATCGGTTCCTGCGGTGGCGGCTGCCCGATTACCGGCCGGAACGGCATCTGGGTGGGGTGCTGTACCTGTTCGTGCGGGGGATGTGTGGGCCGGAAACGCCCGTCGTCGACGGCCATCCGTCTGGGGTGCTCAGTTGGTCACCGCCACCCGAATTGATCTGCGCGCTGTCGGATCTGCTCGATGACGGGAGGTTCGCGGCGTGACCGCAACGGGCGAAACCGATCTGGTCGACACCGACCCGGACGACCGGCGCATCGCGCTCGGCGCCGACGGTGTGCTGCGCGTCTTCAATGAGGCCGGGATACTGGAGGCGGCCGACGTGCACGTCGCCGTGCGCCTGACCGAACTGGCCACCGGCGCGCCACCGGGGCCGGGCGATGTCGCCGCGCTGGCGCTGGCGCTTGCGGTGCGCGCGGTGCGCAACGGCTCGGTGTGCGTCGATCTGGCTGTGGTGGAGGCGGATTCGCTGCAGTCCGATCTGCCGTGGCCCACCATCGAGGAGTGGTTGGTCGCGCTACGAGCCAGCGCGTTGCTGGGTGAGCCACCGGTGCTGCGCCTGTACGACGACCGCCTGCTCTACCTGGATCGCTACTGGCTCGAGGAACAACAGGTGTGCACCGACCTGCTCGCGAGGATCGGCGCCGACCCTCCGGTGGACAACGCCGCCCTCGAAGCCGGCCTGGCCAGGGTTTTCCACCGGCCCGGATCGGCTGAACAGCGTGCGGCGGCGGCGATTGCGCTGTCCCAGCTGACGACGGTGCTGACAGGCGGTCCCGGTACCGGCAAGACCACCACGGTCGCCGGTCTGCTGGCATTGCTGGCCGAACAGGCCGAACTCGCGGGTCTGCCGCGGCCACGGATAGCGTTGGCGGCACCTACCGGCAAGGCGTCGGCGCGCCTGCAGGAGGCCGTCCGCGTGGAGATCGAGAACCTCCCGCCGGCCGACCGCGCCCGGCTGACCGGCGTGCAGGCCGTGACCCTGCACCGCCTGCTCGGCCCACGTCCGGACACCTCGGCGCGGTTCAGGCACCATCGGGGGAACCGGTTACCCCACGACGTCATCGTGGTCGACGAGACGTCCATGGTGTCGCTGACCATGATGGCGCGCCTGCTCGAAGCCGTCCGGCCCGAGACCCGGCTGATCCTGGTGGGTGACCCCGATCAGCTGTCCTCGGTGGAGGCCGGTGCCGTGCTCGCGGATCTGGTGGACGGTCTCGGCGGGCGGGCGAAGATCGCGGAACTGCGTACCTCGCACCGGTTCGGCGCGTCGATCGGCCTGCTCGCCGACGCCATCCGCGGCGGCGAGGCCGACCTGGCGCTGGAACTGCTCGCTGCGGGAGGCACGCACGTCGAGTTCATCGACGGTGTGGACCGGGCTGCGCGGTTGCGCGACATCGTGATACCGCACGCGCTCCGCGTCCGGGCGGCCGCGGCCGGCGGCGACGTCGCAGGCGCGGTGGCGGCACTCGACGAGCATCGCTTATTGTGCGCACACCGTGAGGGCCCGTTCGGCGTCCGGCACTGGAATCGCCAGGTGGAGCACTGGCTGACCGAGGAAACCGGTGAGCCGATCTGGGCCGACTGGTATGTCGGACGGCCGATCCTGGTGACCGCCAACGATTACGGGTTGCGGCTCTACAACGGCGACACCGGGGTGACGGTACTCGAGGAGGGCGCGCTGCGGGCGGCCGTGGCGGGCGCAGGCGGACTGCTGGACTTTGCGACCAGCCGACTGGCCGACGTGGAGACCATGCACGCCATGACCATCCACAAGAGTCAGGGCAGCCAGGCCGACGAGGTGACGGTGCTCCTGCCACCCGAGGACTCGCGCCTGCTGACGCGAGAGTTGTTCTACACAGCGGTGACTCGCGCCAAGACCAAGGTGCGCATCGTCGGCACCGAGGCCGAGGTGCGGGCAGCGCTGGCGCGCCGTGTGGTGCGGGCGACCGGACTACGACAGCGGCTGCTCGAACACTGACGTGCCGAGTATGCAGGGGGGCTGAAAAGCGCTGGGACAGAATGCACTGCGGCCCCCGCCGAAGCGGGGGCCACAGATTTGGATGTCGGTCAGGCGGCGGGCGGCGCGCCGCTCAGCACCCGCTGCATGTCGGGCACCATCTGTTGAAGCTGCTGTCCCCAGTAGCCCCAGCTGTGCGTTCCGTTGGGCGGGAAGTTGAACACCCCGTTGGTACCGCCGGCCGCGATGTAGTTGTCGCGGAAGGTGACGTTGGTGCGCAGTGTCAGCCCTTCGAGGAACTGCGCGGCCAGCAGATTCGCACCGCCACCGGACGTGTCGAGCTCCGACGGTGTGCCGGTGCCGCAGTAGATCCAGACGCGGGTGTTGTTGGCCACCAGGCGGTTGATGTTGACCATCGGGTCGTTACGCGCCCAGGCCGGGTCCGACGACGGGCCCCACATGCTGTTGGCGTTGTAGCCGCCCGCATCGTTCATGGCCAGGCCGATCAGCGTGGGCCACCATCCCTCGGACGGGTTCAAGAAGCCCGACAGTGATGCGGCGTAGGTGTACTGATCGGGGTGCCAGATCGCGTAGGTCAGCGCCGCGCTGCCGGCCATCGAGAGGCCGACCGCGGCGTTGCCGGTCCGCGACACACCGCGGTTCGCCTCCAGCCAGGCAGGCAGCTCCTGGGTCATGAAGGTTTCCCACTTGTAAGTGTAGTTCTGGCCGTTGCCCTGTGACGGCTGGTACCAGTCGGAGTAGAAGCTCGACTCGCCACCGACAGGCATCACGGTCGACAGGCCCGAGTTGTACAACCACTCGAACGCCGGGGTGTTGATATCCCAGCCGTTGAAGTCGTCCTGGGCCCGCAGGCCGTCCATCAGGTAGACCGCGTGCGGTCCGCCACCCTGGAACTGAATTCGGATATCGCGTCCCATCGACGGCGAGGGGACGTCGAGGTACTCGACGGGCAGCCCTGGCCGCGAGAACGCCCCAGCGGTCGCCGACTCACCGACGATGCCGATCAAGCCGGGCAGCGCGGCAGCCGCAACCGCGGCGACCGTGAGCCGGCGCAGGGATGCCCTTGCCGTCCCGCGCAACTTCTCAACGAACTTCACGACAGCGCTCCTCCATCGTTTGGAATTACATGGTTGTGTTACCTATGTGACGCAAGTGAACCATGTGATTTCCAGGGAAGTGCAGGTCAAAACCCCTGTCCGGCGTCGCGGTTGGCTAACGATTGGGATTCACACGGAATCCGAATCGTCATCGCGTTGTGACCAAGCTCGGGCGTGTTGACGCCTGGCTCGTGTGCCTGTGAGCGACATCGGCCCAGTCCAGCGCCGCGCTAACAGGGCCGCGGCGTTCCGAGGTCACAAGTCTTGAGACAGGGCCTCGTCGATCGCGTGTTCGGCGTGGCGGTGCCCGACGAACTCGAAGCCGAGCACCACGACGATGGGCGCCAGCATCACCACCAGCAGGCAGGTGGCCATGCCGATGCCCGCCGCGGCGAGCAGCACGGCGGCGACGAGTACGGCCACCGCCAGCGATATCAACACGATGTGGAACGCGTCGTAGCTGCGGACCATGTAGACGTACAGCAGGAAGATCGAAAACAGGTAGATACCGACCGGGATGGCCACGGACAGCACGGTGTTCACCGAGTTCAGCTCGGAATGGTGCTCGATGTAATAGGCCGCCGCGTGCAGGCCGGCGCCGGTCGCCACGATGGCGCCGAAGATCAGGAGATGGCCGTATCCGAAGACGAAGGACCGTTGCGGATAGGCGTGCAGCAGCGGTGCAGCCGGGATGACGAAGTACACCCACCACATGCCGAACGTCAGACCGGTGCCCGCGATCGCCACCAAGGCGGCGTCCATGGTCCAGCCCTGCCCGGCGATCACTGCCGACAACGTCGCGACAGTGCCGACGACGCCTTCGCCGAGGGCGATGATCGCCAGCAAGCTGTAGCGTTCCGCGATGTGGTGAGGATGCCACGGGGTCCCGGTGGTGCGGCGCTCGGCCAGCCAGGGGCCCGACGTCTCGATCAAGATCAGCACCAGATACAGGCACATGGTGGCGGGCACGGAGGTGTCGACGAAGATCGCCGCGATCCATCCGATCTGCGCCACCGTGATGGCCACGGCGTAGGTCAGGCACGCCGACCGTCGGGTGGGGTCCTGCCGTGCCGCGCGTAACCACTGGAACACCATGCAGATTCGCATCACCACGTAGCCGGCGACCAGCACGCGGTTGTCGACGTGTTCGCCGTGCACGATCGACTCGTACACCGGCGGGATGCCGAGGGCCAGGATGATGACACCGACCATCTGCAGCATCGTCGTCACGCGGTACACCCAGTCGTCGGTGTCATAGGCCGACGCGAACCAACTGAAGTTGATCCAGGCCCAGCACACCGCGAACGTCGTGAACGCGAAGCCCAGTAGTCCCGCGCCGACATGGTTCTCGGCCAGCGCGTGGGCCAACTCCGACGCCGAGAGTCCGAACGCGATGACGAAGGTGAGATCGAAGAGCAACTCCAGCGGCGTGGCCACCCGGTGTTCCTCATGCGGGTCCCGACCGGTCATGCGTTGCAGGTGGTGGGCCGGCGTGATGCGGGCCGGACGCCGATGGTCGTCGTTGCTCACCGGGACATCTTGTCCGGCCGGGTCAGGTCAGACAAGCGCCCCGGCGTCACACCGTCGGGTCGGCGCCGGGGCGCAGCCGGGCCGACGGGTCAGCCGTGGCCTCGATCTTGTGCACCCGGCCGTCGCGGATGGTCAACACGATGACGGCAAACAGCTGCGGTCCGGAGAATGCCAGCAGCATGGGAGTCACCGCGGGCGCTGCCACCAGAGTGGTCCCCGGACCGAGGTAGAGCATCAGGTTGCGCGCCACGGCGTCGGGCCCGTGATTGACCTGCGGTGCAGGCGCGGGATCGGCCAGCACGGTGCCGACGCCCCACACCTCCGGGTCGAGCAGCGCGGTCAAGGCCGCCAGGTCGCCGCCGGCACACGCGTCGATGAACGCCGCGGTGACGGTGTGATGCGGTGCGGTGTCGGATGCGCTGACCGGCGGGGCCTCGCTGCGGACCTTCATCCGGGCTCGCCGGGCCAACTGCCGGCAGGTGCCCACCGGTCGCCCGACAATGTGCCCGATCTCCTCGAACGGGACGCCGAACACGTCGTGCAGCACGAACGCCACCCGCTCGGGTGGGCTGAGCCGGTCGAGCACTGTGGTCAGCGCGCCGCGCACCTCGTCGTCGAGTGTCACCCGCTCCGCCGGGTCGGCGCCACCCGGTGCAATGACGTCGCGCCGCGACATGTCGTCGGGCGCCTCGCGGCGGGCGCGCGCCGAACGGACCTGGTCGAGGCACAGCCGGCTGGCGACCACCGTGAGCCAGCCGCGCACGTCGACCACCTCGTCCGGATCGGTGCGCGCCAGCCGCAGAAATGACTCCTGGACAACGTCTTCGGCCTCGCCCACGTCACCGAGGATCTGATAGGAGAGGTTCACCAGATAGGCGCGGTGGAGGCGCCAGGCGTGCTCAACGGTGGTGCTCATGGTGTCACGACGAGACGGCGCACCGAAAAGTTACCCGACCGGCCGGCGAGGCCGGTGGGTAACCATTCGGCGCCCTACGCCGTCGTAGATGCGGGTGCGTCATCCGGCCCATCCCAGCACTCCCAGAGAAGGTGCACAATCATGTTGACCGTCTTGATATCCGGGGCGACCGGCAACGTCGGCCGCCCGCTGATCGACGACCTGCTCGCTGCGGGCGCGCGGGTTCGGGCACTGAGCAGGTATCCGCAGAACGCGGCATTACCGGCGGGTGTGGAAGTCGTCGCATCGGCGACCTCGGGGCTGTCCGGCACCGACGCGGTATTCGTGAACTCGCGGGCCCTCGGTCCGGACCTCGCCGGCGTTGTCGCGCAGGCAGTGGCCGAAGGAGTCACCAAACTTGTTGCCCTGTCGGCCATCAACGTCGACGATGACCTGTCCCGCCAACCATCCCGGTACCGCGGCGATCGCAACCGCGAAGCCGAGCAGGCGGTGGCGGCGGCCGGCCTGCCCTGGGTCAGCCTGCGCCCGGCGGTGTTCGCATCCAATTTCGCCGGCATGTGGGATCATCAGATCAGAGCCGGCGACATCGTGTCCGGGCCCTACGCCCAGGCGTCGAATGCACCCATCGTCGAGGCGGACATCGCCGCGGTTGCAGCCCGTGCCCTGCTCACCGACGATCTCGATGGGCAGCGGATCGCCATGACCGGCCCGCAGGCGTTGACCTGTGTCGAGATGGTCCAGGACATCGCGGAGGTGCTGCACCGCCCGTTGCGGTACCTGGAAGTGGCTGCCGACGTGGTACGGAAACGGTTCAGCGCCATCGGCTTTCCAGCCGCGTTCGCCGACGCCTACATCGCGATGCAGGCCCAGGCGGCCGAGGGGCCCGCGCTGGTGACCCATGAGGTGGAGAAGATCCTCGGGCGTCCACCGACATCGTTCTCGCAGTGGGTGGCCGAACACCGCGACCTCTTCGCATGACAGGAGCAGATATGTCGGACCCGAAGCCACCCAGGTGGCTCAAACCGATGAACCGACTGATGAAGGCCTTGCAACGCATCGGTATCCCGACCGGTCCCGCAATGGTGCTGACCGTGCCGGGCCGCAGGACCGGTCGGCCACGCAGCACGCCGATGACGCCGTTCGACCACGCCGGCGGTATGTACACCGTGGCCGGGTATCCCGGTGCGGACTGGGCGGCGAACGCACGGGCCGCCGGTGAGGGCACCTTGTCCCGGGGGCGGAAACAGCGCCGGGTGCGCATCATCGAATTGGATCCGGAAGCGGCGCGACCGGTACTGCGGGCATTCGCGGTGAAGGTGCCGGTCGGTGTGGGCTTCGCCAAACGGGCGGGGTTGGTGATCGACGGCAGCCCTGACGAGTTCGAGCTGTTGGCCGGCCGACTCACGGTGTTCCGCTTCGACCCGATTCCTGGTTGACACCGCTGGGCGTCTCGAGCACCTCGTAGTCGGGGTCGGTCATGAAGATCAGCCTGGTACCGCTCTGCCGGGCCCGACCGTGGACGCGCAACAGCTGACCGGGTTCGATATCGCCGCCTCCGCGGCCGGAACCGAACGTCAGGTTCAGCTCGCCGGTGTCATCCCCGACCCGGACCACCAGCAGGGGTTGGCCGTCGCGGACCTTCTCGTTGATCTCGATGACGCGTCCTTCGACGGTGGCCGGCTGACCTGCGATCAGACCGGACACCGCGAGTACGGTCGGCGGTGATTCGGGATGCTCGTGCTCGTCGACGCGCTGCTGGTCGTTGGCCTCGGGCGCCATGCGGGCCTGCACCTTTTCCAGCTCGCGCGCCACCCGCTGCTCGAGGAGATCGGGGAACGCCTCTTTGATCTTGGACTGGACATCGTAAGGAACGATGGTGGCCGCGGCATTGGGCATCCGGCTCACCGCACGGGCGACCTTGTCGGCGGTGCGATCGTGGAGCAGCCAGCCGAGCACCGGTGAGTAACTGCGCCGGGGCAAGAGCAGCGTGACGTTGGTGTCGTGGTGTTCGGCTACCGCGCCGGCCACCAGTTCCTGTGCGGCCCTGGTCAATCGACGGTCGGGGCAGTCGATGATGCGCAACGGCGTCTGAAGGTCGTAGTGTTCCCACCGTTTCCGGATCAGTGCGGCGTGGTCCTCGTCGATCATGAAATGCACCGCGACCATCTCATCGGAGCGCAGCCCGCGGCCGTAGCGCAGGGCTTCGATGACCGCCAGGTCCACCGAGTTGACCAGGACGAAGACCTTGTGCCGGGCATAAACGACGAAATTGGGCCGGTCGGTGCGCAACTTCTCCAGGATCGCGGATTCGGCGCGGTACTCCCTGTTGAGCCGCATGAGGGTGAAGACCAGTAGCGGGAAGATCACCACCACCAGCCAGGCGCCCTCGGTGAACTTCGCGATGGCGAAGATCGCCACCACGATCGTGGAGATGATGCCCGCCGACAGATTGATCAGGAGCTTGTGCCGCCAGCCCGCATCCTTGTGTGTCAGATGATGTTTCGTCATCCCGTATCCGGCCATTGCAAAGCCGGTGAACACGCCGATCGCGTAGAACGGCACCAACCCGTTCACGGACGCACCGGTGAAGATGAGGAGACCGACGGCGAGCACGGTCAGCACGATGATGCCATTGGAGAACACCAGGCGGTGCCCACGTTGAGTCAGCTGCCTGGGCAGGAATCGGTCCTCGGCGACATAGTTGGCCAGCGCAGGAAAGCCGTTGAAGCTCGTGTTGGCACCGGTGAAAAGGATTGCTGCGGTAGCGATCTGTACCAGTGCATAGAAGACATGACCGACCACACCCCCGCCGAAGACCGCCCGGGCGATCTCCGAGAGCACCGATGGATAACCGGCCGTGTACGGCGTCGCATGCGTCGCGTACGCGAGGTAGGCGACCCCGGCGAGCAGGAACGCCAGGATGCAGGCCATCACGGTCAGCACCCGTCTGGCGTTGACACCTTCGGGTTGGCGGAACGATCCCACGGTGTTGGAGATCGCCTCGACACCGGTCAGCGACGCGCCGCCGTTGGCGAACGCCCGCAGCAGCACCAGCACGGTGGCACCGAGCACCAACCCGTCGGCCTGGTGCACCGGCACGGCACCCACCAGGTTGGCCGAGTCGTACTGCGGCAGGCCCCAGATGAGGTGACGTGTCACACCGACGACGATCATCACCGTCATCATCACGACGAAGAAATAGGTCGGGATGGCGAACGGTCGTCCCGCCTCGCGCAGGCCGCGCAGGTTGATCAGGCACATCAGGATCACCACGGTGACGGTGATCTCCAGGTGGTACGGGCCGAGCACGCGGATGGCCGACACCACCGCGACGGTGCCCGCCGCGGCCTGGACCGCCACCGTCACGACGTAGTCGATCAGCAGTGCCGCAGCGGCGATCTGCGCGACGCGCGGGCCGAAGTTCTCCCTGGCGACCACATACGACCCACCGGCCTTGGTGTAGGTCATCACCACCTGGCGGTAGGAGGCCGCCACCAGGATCAGGATGGCCAGGATCACCCCGGTGATCGGCAACAGCAGCAGGAACGCGGCCAGAGCCGCGTAGGGCAGCAGCTCGATCAGGATGACCTCGGTGCCGTACGCCGTCGACGAGATCGCATCGGGGGAAAGCACACCCAGGGCAACGGGATTCGACAACCGCTCCGATTTGAGCTGGCTGGTGATCATCGGTTTGCCGAGGACGATGCGCTTGAAGGTGTAGCCCACCGACTCGGGGATGGTGGGCCTGCCGGCATTCCCTGGCAACGCGGAACTCACCGGCACATTCTCACCCGGATCGCCGGGTTGGAGGCGAAATCTGCGTTATGGCGCGGTACTCAGCGAACGAGGCGGCGCAGCAGCGCCGAGGCCGTGACCACGCCGAGGATAGCCGCGAGTACCAGGACGCCCACATCGACCAGCATGTTCGACGGCGTGCCGATCAGCAGCCCGCGCAGTGCGTTGACTTCGTAGCTCAGCGGGTTCACCGCCGACAGCCAGCGCAACCAGTGCGGCATGATGTCCACCGGGTAGAGCGCATTCGAGGCGAAGAACAGTGGCATCGTGATGGCCTGGCCGATACCCATCAGCCGGTCGCGGTTCCTCACCAGTCCGGCCAGCGTCATCGACAGGCATGAGAAGAACGCGGCGCCGAGCATCACGACCACCATGGCGCCGAGGATGCGCAGCGGGTTGGCGGTCAGGTGGACGCCCATCAGGACTGCGATCAACAGGACACCGACCACCTGTGCCACCGAACGCACACCCGCCGCGAAGGCCTTGCCGGTGATCAGCGCCGACCTCGGGGAGGGCGTCACCATCAGCTTGGCCAGGATGCCGGCGTCGCGGTCCCAGACGATCTGGATGCCGTAGAAGATCGAGATGAACAGCGCCGACTGCGCGATGATGCCGGGCGCCAGGAAGGCCAGGTAGGACACCGAACCGGTGTCGATGACGTGCAGATGCGAGAACGTCTGCCCGAAGATCAGCAGCCATAGCGCCGGTTGCACCATGCGGGTGAACAGTTCGGTGTGGTCGTGGCGCAGCTTCTGGAGTTCGACGAGGGCGAAGGTGCCCATCCGCTGGACCAGGCCCACGGCGCGTCGCCAGCCGCGCGGTGCGCGAATCAAGGTGGGGGGCAAGGCGGAATCAACTGACACGGCGGGCTGTCCTTCTGCTGGAGCGGATCTCACGCAGTCCCCGCCGCGCCGCTGAAGCAGGGTCGTCGGTCAGATCGGATCCGGCATAGTGGCGGAACACGTCTTCGAGACTGGCTCCCTCACCGACGGTGTTCTTCAGATCATCGGGCGCGCCCACCGTCTGCAGGCGGCCATGGTGCAGCAGTGCGACTCGGTCGCACAAGGCGTCGGCCTCTTCCATGTAGTGCGTGGTCAGCAGGACCGTCATCCCGAATTCGTCCTGCATCTGCTGTACCTGCGTCCACACCGCGTCTCTGGCGATGGGGTCCAGGCCGACGGTCGGTTCGTCGAGGATCAACAGCGACGGCCGGTTCACCAGGGCCTGGGCGAGTTCGAGGCGGCGCACCATGCCGCCCGAGTACGTGCCGGCCTGGTCATCGGCGACGTCGAGCAGGTTCATCGCCGCCAAGGCGGCGTCGACGCGCTCACCCCGCTCGCGGCGTGGTACGTCGTACAGGCGCGCGAACCATTGCACGTTCTGCCGGCCTGTCAGCGCAGCTTCGATCGAAAGCTGTTGTGGCACATACCCGATGTTGTAGCGGATATCCATCGTCTGGCGCTTGGTGTCCATCCCGAAGATCCGGACTTCGCCCTGCTGCACCGGTGTCAACGTGGTGAGCACGCGCACGGCGGTGGTCTTACCCGCCCCGTTGGGGCCCAGCAGGCCCAGCGTCTCGCCGCGGTGCACCTGCAGATTCAGGTCGTCGACGGCGGCGAAGTCACCGTAGCGGTGGGTGAGGTTTCGGCAGTCGATGGCGAGGTCGTCGTGTTGGGTCATGGTTGTCTCTCGTTCAGCAGGCGGGTCACCTTGTTCAGTACGACCAGCCCCGAGGTGAGGGCATCGACCTCCTGGTCGTCCAATTCGTCGAGTACCCCGCGCATCGCATCGCGGCGGGCCGCGCGTGTGTCATCGACGATCTGCTGGGCGGACTCTGTCAGCCGCAGTCGGAAGACCCTGCGGTCGGCGCTGTCCGGTTCACGCAGCAGTGCTCCCTTGGCGCACAGCTTGGACACCAGGGTGGACGCGGTGTTGGCCACGAGGTTGAGCTCGGCGGCGGCCTGGCTGACGGACACCCCTGGATGGCGGCCGACCAGGCGGAGCAGTTCGGCCTGGGCTTCCGTGAGGCCGGTGCCGTCGAATCCGCGGCCCGCGGACCGGCGAATCTGACGACGGAACCGGCCGACGGTCCTGAACAGATCGCCGGTCAGGTCGGCGCGAGTGGTCACTCAACCACGATACCTCTGTCACAGAGGTATCGTCTCCCCGAGCCATTTGTGGTGTTTCACCGGCGCTCACCGCCTGTGAGACTCCACAAGTCGCTCAGATCCGGTGCAACTCCACACCGGAGAGGGTGCCGTCAGCGACCGTGGCGGTCATGTAGGTGTGAAACGGCTGACGCCGCCGGTCGGTGGGCGACCCGGGGTTGAGTAGGCGCAGCCCGGTGGCCGACGTCGAGTCCCACGGAATGTGGCTGTGCCCGAACACCAGGACATCGGTCTCGGGGTAGAGCTTCGACATCCGGGCATCGCGCCCCGCGGCGGCTCCCGTCTCATGGGTCACGGTGAAACGCACGCCGTCGATCGTCACGTCGGCGCGTTCGGGCAACCGCGCACGCAGGTCGGCGCCGTCGTTGTTACCCCAGCATGCGACCAGCCGCGCCGACCTCGCCTCCAACTGGTCGAGCAGCGCGACGTCGACCCAATCGCCGGCGTGGAACACCACGTCGGCGTGCTCGACCCCGGCCCACACCTCGTCGGGGAGGTCCTTGGCCCGTTTGGGCAGATGGGTGTCAGAGATGATCAGCAGCGACGTCATCGCGCTGTGGCGTCGTGGACGGCGTCGATGACCCGTTCTTCCACGCCGGTCGCCGAGACGAACACCAACTCGTCACCGGGTAGCAACTCGTCGTCGGGTTTGGGCAGCACCACCTGCTCGGCCCGGTGGATGACGATCAGCGCACTGTTGTCCGGTAGCGCCAGCTCGCGGACCTGCAGTCCGACGAGGCGGCTGTCGTCGGTCAGCGTGATCGTGGCGAGCCCGGCGCGGTTGTGTCCCAGGCCCATCAACCGGACCAGGTGTCCGGCGTCGATCGCACCCTCCACCGAGGCGACCATCGCCCGCGGCGTGCACACCGCGACGTCGACCCCCCACGCCTCGTTGAACAGGTGCTCGTCGCGCGCCTCGTTGACGCGGGCCACCACGCGCGCGACGCCGAACTCACTCTTGGCCAGCAGGGACACCGCGAGGTTCACCTTGTCGTCGCCCGTCGCGGCGATCACCACGTCGCAGGTCTCGATGCCGGCCTCCACCAGCGAGGTCAGCTCGCAGGCGTCGGCGAACAGCCAGTCCGCGCCGGGGACCGTATCGGGCTCGAATTTGCGGCGGTCACGTTCGATCAACAGCACCCGATGGCCGTAGCCGACCAGTTCGTCGGCGACCGACCGGCCGACCGCGCCTGCTCCGGCGATTCCGATGCGCATGCCCTGTGCTCCTCTACCCGGGGGTCAACGAATTCCATCGTCCCCTGATTTACTAGCCAATGCGCTGCCCTGCAGCCGACAACACCGGAATCAACCCATTCCGGGTGTGCCGACTACGAGGACGGGGGTGAGCCGATGACCTTGGAGCAGATGTATCTCGCCCTGCTCATCGGTGGCGCCGTCCTGCTGGCCAGCATCGTGGCCACCCGCCTGGCCACCCGCGCGGGGCTGCCCAGTCTGTTGCTGTTCCTCGGTTTCGGTGCGCTGCTGGGTGAGGACGCCGTCGGTCTGCAGTTCGATGACGTCAACCTGGCTCTTGATCTGGGCACCGCCGCGCTGGCGGTGATCCTGGTCGAGGGTGGCCTGACGACCCGGTTCAGCGAGGTCCGCCGTGTCCTGGCGCCCGCCGCCGTGCTGGCCACCCTCGGCGTGGCGGTCAGCATGATCGTCACCGCCGTGGGGGCGCACTACCTGATCGGGATGGATTGGCAGGTGGCCTTCCTGCTCGGGGCCGTGGTGTCGTCCACCGACGCCGCCGCGGTGTTCTCGGTGCTGCGGGTGCTGCCGCTGCCGCGGCGGGTGGCCGGTCTGCTGGAAGCCGAGTCGGGTTTCAACGACGCACCGGCCGTGATCCTGGTGCTGATGTTCTCGGCGACGCCGCTGATCTTCGATCCGGCGGTGGCATTCGGCGAGCTGGTCTACGAGCTCGCGGCCGGCGCCGCCATCGGCCTGCTCTGCGGTTACTTGGGTGCGCAGGCGTTGCGCCGCATCGCGTTACCGGCGAGCGGTCTGTACCCGGTGGCGATCTTCGGTCTGGGCATCGTGGCGTTCGCAGCGTCCGGTGTGATCCACGCGAGCGGCTTCCTGGCGGCCTATCTGGCCGGCCTCGTGCTGGCCAACAGCGGGCTGCCGCACCGGTCGGCGACACGGTCGTTCGCCGAGGGGCTGGGCTGGTTGGCGCAGATCGCGCTGTTCGTCCTGCTCGGCCTGCTGGTGTCACCCGACGAGTTGCCTGCGCAGGTCGTCCCCGCGATCGTCGTGGGCCTGGTGCTGCTACTGCTGGCCCGGCCGCTGTCAGTGGTGTTGTCGCTGGTGCCTTTTCGTGTGCCGTGGCGTGAGCAGGCGTTCCTGTCGTGGGCCGGTCTGCGCGGCGGCGTGCCGATCGTGCTGGCCACCTACCCGATCGTGGCCGGTGTGCCGGATAGCGGTCGGCTGCTCAACGTCGTGTTCATCCTGGTGGTGGTTTTCACGCTGATCCAGGGACCGAGCCTGGGGCCGCTCGCGCGGCGGCTCGGCCTGGCGCCCGCCGACGCGACCCGGGAAATCCAGTTGGACGCCGCACCGCTCGACGTGCTCGACGCCGAGCTGATCACGATGACCGTGCAGTCGACGTCGCGTCTGCACAACGTCATGATCATCGAGCTGCGGCTGCCCGAACCGAGCGTCATCACGCTGATCATCCGCGAGGGGCACACCTTCGTGCCGCAACCCGACACCAGGATCGCCGCCGGCGACGAGTTGATGATCGTCACCACCAGCAAGACCCGCGCCGCCGCCGAGCGCCGGCTCCGCGCGGTCAGCCGGCGCGGAAAATTGGCGCACTGGTTCAACGAGTTCGGCGAACAGGACTGAGTCGGTTCAGCCGCCCTACCACTCTGTCGCTCCCCGCACCGCTGTCGGCCCCGCTGTGCCGTCGGCCCCGCACCGCTGTCGGCCCCGCTGTGCCGTCGGCCCCGCCCCGCTGTCGGCCCCGCCGAGACTGTTGTTTGTATACGCATCGCTCGAGTGGTTGGCGCCGGAACTACAGTCTCGGCGCTAACACAGATGGCGAATAGGCGAGAGACCCACCGGCACGCGGGCTGTGACAGCGGTACTGGTTGACTGTCGGCCATGACCGAGGCGCGTGACTCGAAGCTCCCCCTCGCGGGAGTCCGGATCATCGAGATCTCCAGCTTCGTCGCCATTCCACTGGCCGGTATGACGCTGGCGCAGTTGGGTGCCGAGGTGATCCGGGTCGACCCCGTCGGCGGTGCCGCCGATTACCAGCGCTGGCCTCTGACCGACGACGGCACCAGCATCTACTGGGCCGGCCTGAACAAGGGCAAGCGCTCGCTGGCCGTCGACATGCGTGCCGCCGAGGGCCAGGAACTCGTCTCCCGGTTGATCGCCGATAGCGGCGTGCTGATCACCAATGTCGTGGGGCGTGCGTGGCATTCCTACGAGGTGTTGTCGGCGGCCAGGCCGGACCTGATCCACCTCGAGGTGTCCGGTCGCGCCGACGGCGGTACGGGCGTCGACTACACCGTCAACGCCGCGGTCGGGTTCCCCTTCGCCACCGGTCCCGCCGGCACGGCCGGTCCCGTCAACCATGTGCTGCCGGCGTGGGATGTGTCGTGTGGGCTGTACGGCGCGCTGGGCATCGTATCCGCGCTTCGGCACCGCGATGCCACCGGCGCCGGAACACATCTGCGTCTGCCGCTCGAGGATGTCGCGCTCGCCACTGCGGGCAACCTCGGCTTTTTGACCGAGCCGATGATCAACGGCACCCAGCGGCAACGGCTCGGCAATGCGCTCTACGGACAGTACGGACAGAACTTCACCAGCGCCGACGGCGTCTCATTCATGGTGGTGGCCCTCACCGGTCGCCACTTCAGCGATCTCGCCGAGCTGACCGGCACCGCGAAAGCCGTTGCGGCCCTTGCTGAGGCGCTCGGGGCCGACTTCGACGACGAGGGCCAGCGGTACCGGCACCGCGAGACGTTGAGCGGACTGTTCAGTGTGTGGTTCGCCGAGCACACCGCACCCGAGATCAGCGGTGGTCTGGCGGGGACGTCGGTGCTCTGGGAGCGCTATCGCACGTTCGCCGAGGTCAGCGTCGACCCGAAGGTGACCGCCAACCCGTTGTTCAACGCGTTGGCCCAGCCACGGATCGGCAACTACCTGGCGCCGGGTCTGCCCTTGATGATGGACGGCGAACGTCGACCGGCCGTTGCCGCGCCCACGCTCGGCGATCACACCGATGACGTGCTCACCGAATACCTCGGACTCAGCGCCGCCGAGATCGCCGCGTTGCGAACGTCGAACATCGTGGCCGGAGCACAGCAGTCGTGAGCGACCTGCTGCGCCTGCTCGATCTGCACGAGAGTGCGCCGGACACCTGGACCGCGTCCGGCCACGGCCCGGCAGGCAAGCGTGCCTTCGGTGGTCAGTTCGTGGCGCAGTCGATGTCCGCAGCTGCCCGGTCGGTGCCCGGCGATGTGCCCCCGACAAGCCTGCACCTGCAGTTCCTCCGTGGAGGTGACGCCGTCGACCCGATCGACTACGAGGTCGAGCGCACCTATGACGGGCGCACCGCGATGACACGACGCGTGCTCTCCCGGCAGGATGGGCGCGTCATCACATCGGCGACCGTGTCGTTCTCCCGTCCCCTCGACGGCCCCGAACACGGGCACTATGGGCTGTTGCCCGATGATCCCGACGCGTTGGAGCGCACCGGGCCGGCCGGTCCGGCTCCCGGCCTGCCGCTCGACGAACTCGACATCAGGATCACCGACTCTGGTTCCGGTGGCGACTTCGTCCGGCGATTCTGGTGGCGCACAACGAATTCCCTGCCCGACGATCCCACAGTGCACACCTGCGTCGCGCTGTTCGTCACCGACGTCTACATGATCGACCCCGCCTTGCGGGTGCACGGCCACTCCATGCGTGACCGCACCCATCGCAGCGGTACCACCGATGCGTCGGTCTGGTTTCACCGCCCGATCCGCGCCGACCGGTGGAACCTGCTGGAATCGCGTTCACCGGCCGGGGCCCGCGGTCGTGGCGTCGTCACGGCGAGCCTGGTCTCCGCGGACGGCGAGATCTGCGCAACCGTCGTGCAGGAAGGGCTCATTGCGCGCCGTGACGAAGCCCAAAAATCAACGGAGAAGGGATGATTCATGCGCACATTCACCTCGGCGGCCGACCTGGGAGCGGCCAAGGGCTCGGAGCTGGGCACCAGTGACTGGGTCACCATCACGCAGGAGGCGGTCAACCAGTTCGCCGACGCCACCGGGGATCACCAGTGGATCCACATCGATGCCGAGCGGGCCGCCAAGGGGCCGTTCGGGACCACCATCGCGCACGGATTCATGACGCTCTCGCTGCTGCCGGTGCTGATGCACCAGATGTACAGCGTCGAGGGCATCAAACTGGCGATCAATTACGGGCTCAACAAGGTTCGCTTTCCGTCGCCGGTGCCTGTCGGCTCGAAGGTCCGCGCCACGAGCACGCTCGTCGACGTCGAGGAGATCGGCCAGGGCGCGGTGCAGTTGACGGTCTCGACCACCATCGAGGTCGAGGGTGCCAGCAAGCCGGCGTGTGTCGCCGAGAGCATCCTGCGCTACATGTTCTGACCTGCTGCACGCTCGCCGCCACCTCCGCTTGAACCGACGACAAAAGATGTGCGGAGGAGCGGGCGCACCGAGCCCTAGCATCGAGACATGAGTTCACCCCTGACCGCCGACGACGTGCGTGACGCCGCGTTCTCGAAGCCACCGATCGGTAGACGCGGCTACAACGAGGACGAGGTCGACGAATTCCTCGACTGGGTGGTGGCCCACCTGGAGGGCCGGCGCGCCCTGACCGCGGACGACGTCCGGGCTGTCGCCTTCGGGAAACCACCGTGGGGCAAGCGCGGCTACAACGAGGACGATGTCGACGCGCTGTTGGACCGCATTGCCGAGGCTGTCCGGTAGGCGCCACGCTGTTGGTGAGGAGACATGAAATCGCGGGATTGCGCCGCGACCCGCCGAGAAGTCAGTAGGCGTCGAGCGCCAGGTACACCGCCAGGACCAGGCCGGCCGCACCGATCAGCAGGCGCAGCGGTGTCGCCGGTGCGTGCCGGACGACGATCGGCCCCAGCCGTGAGCCCAGCAGACAGCCGGCGCCGAGAAATGCCACCGCCGCCCAGTGCACCGGGGACAGAACCGCGAAGATGACCGCGGCCACCAGGTTCGCCGCCGCGAGGATCACGTTCTTCGACGCATTGGCGTGTGCCAGCGTCGCCCCGCCGGCCCGCAGGAGCAGCGCCAGCAGCAGCACGCCGGCCGCAGCCCCGAAGTAGCCGCCGTACACGGTGATGGCGAAGGTGGCGACGCCTTCGGCGACCAGCACCGCAGGTCTGCGCCGTGGTTTGTCCCCGCTGGGCGGCTGTTGTTTGTGTGGCCACACGATGGCGATCGCCGAGAAGCCGATCAATATGGGCACGAGTTTCTCGAAACCCTCTGCGGGCGTGGACAACAGCAGCGCGGCTCCCACTGCTCCACCCAGCGCCGACAACGGGACGATCTTCCACAGGAACGGGCCCTGCCCTTTGAGTTCGGGCCTGGAACCCCACATCGACCCGACACCGTTGAACACCAGGGCCACGGTGTTGGTGACGTTGGCGGCCACCGGCGGAAGTCCGACCGCCAGCAGGGCGGGGTAGGTGGTCACCGACGCCAGGCCGGCGATGCTCCCCGCCAGCCCGCCGCCGATACCGGCGACGAAGAGGAGTAGGCCGTGAGCCCAGCTCATCGAACGGGTGAAGGTGTGGCGCGCATGTCTGGACAAAGCGTGTCACAACGCCACCCCGGCGGCCCAATTCTGGGGCCTATCTCACAGTTCGGCGGCCTCGCGTTCGAGCCGCTCGGCCAGATGAGCCTGCGCTTCGGCGCGCCGGGTGGGGATGTGCGCCGACGGGAACAGCGTGTCGACGGGTTCGTACTGCTTCAGGGTGCGCCGCGCGACCGTGAGCTTGTGCACCTCGGTGGGGCCGTCGGCGATACCCAGCGATTCGGCGGCCACCATCATCTTCACGAACGGCATCTCGTTGGACACCCCGAGCGCCCCGTGCAGATGCATCGCGCGCTGGACGACGTCGTGCAGGACCTGCGGCATGGCCACCTTCACCGCCGCGATGTCGCGACGCACCTTGGAGTAGTCGTGGTGTTTGTCGATCAGCCACGCGGTGCGCAACACCAGCAGCCGGAACTGTTCGATCTGGATCCAGCTGTCGGCGACCTTCTCCTGTGTCAGCTGAAAATCCGACAGCGGCCCCTGGCGGGTCTGCCGTGACACCGCGCGCTCGCACATCATGTCGAAAGCCTTGCGCGCCATCGCGATCGTCCGCATCGCATGGTGGATACGGCCGCCGCCGAGCCGCGTCTGCGCTATCGCGAACGCCTGCCCCTCACCGCCCAGCACGTGGTCGATCGGCACCCGCACATCGGTGTAGCGGACGTAGGCGTGGGACGCGTGTTCGGATGACTCCGAACCGACGCCGATATTGCGCACGATCTCGATGCCGGGCGTCTCGGCGGGCACGATGAACAGTGACATCTTGTCCCGGGTGCGGGCGTCGGGATTGGTGACGGCCATGACGATGAAGAACGACGCGTGTTTGGCGTTGGTGGAGAACCACTTCTCGCCGTTGATCACCCATGAGTCGCCGTCGCGTTCGGCTCTGGTGACGAACAGGCCAGGGTCTGATCCACCGTGCGGTTCGGTCATCGAGTAGCACGACGTGATTTCGCCGTCGAGCAGCGGTTGCAGGTAGTGACGCTTCTGTTCCTCCGTGCCGAACAGCGCGAGGATCTCGGCGTTGCCTGAGTCAGGCGCCTGACATCCGAACACCGACGGTGCCCAGCGCGACCGACCGAGCGTCTCGTTGAGCAGCGCCAGTTTCACCTGGCCGTAGCCCTGGCCGCCCAGTTCGGGCGTGAGGTGTGCCGCCCACAGGCCCTGGTCTTTGACGGCCTGCTGCAACGGCCGCAGGATCGCCATCATCGCGGCGTCGTGTTTGTCGTAGGGGTCCATGGACAGCAGGTCGAGCGGTTCAACCTCGGTGCGCATGAACTCGTCGACCCAGTCGAGCTTGGCCTGATACTCGGGGTCGGTCTCGAAATCCCACATGTCTACCGTGTCTACCGCAGATGTCTGCGGTCAGGTAGACAGTTACGCATGAAGACTCACCTGAACTGCCCGTGCGGCGAGGCGATCGTCGGCACCGACGAGGACGATCTGGTCGAGAAGACGCAGAAGCACCTCGCCGAGAACCATCCGGGTCACGAGTATTCGCGCGACGAGATCCTGTTCATCGCCTACTGAGGTCGATCTGACCGCTCGCGGTAGCGGTCGCGCAACTTGGTCAGCGTCGACTCGATGCCGGCCGCGTTGCTCTTCGCGAAACCCATCCGCTGGTAGTAGTCGAGCCGGTCCTTGACCGCGCCGGTGTCGTGGTAGTCGAACGTCTCGGTGACCTTGGTGCGCGTCGGGGACAACGCCTCGAACTCCCACCGCCAGTGATGGCCGAAGGGATGCCGCCATTCGACCAGCTCGTCGGGTTTCAGCGCGGTGACTGTGCTGGTGATCCGGTACGGGACACCGAACATTCGCATCTTCGTCGAAAACCTGGACCCCGCAACAATTTTCGCGGGCGCCTTGATGTTGTTCCCGACCGTGCCTGAGCCGTCCAGTTCATGGTGCCGACGCGGGTCGGCGGCCATCGCGAACAGTTCGGCGGCCGGCGCGTCGACCTCGACGGACCGGCTGACCTGCCGCGGACCCGCGTCGACGGTTGTGACCGGAGTGTCTGTCATGGTGTGTTCCCTCCGATGGGCAGAGCGATCATGTCGAGGCTGCGCTCCCACAATTGTTCGGCGAGGACAGGATCGGCGGCCTGCTTGTTGGGATGACCGATCCGGTGGTTGGCGTAGTACTCGCCGGAAATCCACTCGGTACCTGGCACGGCCGACGCCAGCCACACCAATTCGTCAGAACCGCGTTCCGGGCCCATGAGCAGCAGGTTCTTCAGCGCGCTGCGGTACACCATCCGCAATGAGCCCATCGTGGACTCTTCGCCGAAATTCGATGCGACGCTACCCGGGTGGAAGGCGGCGGTGCTGATCCCGGCGCTGTGGTGGCGGCGGTGCAATTCCTTGGTGAACAAGATGTTCGCCAGCTTCGCGTCACCATAAGCCTTCTGCGAGCGGTAACCGCTCCGGTGGTCGAGGTCGTCGATGTCGATGTGACCGAACAGGCGGTTACCGACGCTCGAGGTATTCAGCACCGTCGCGCGGGATTCGATGAGTCGCTCCAGCAACAGCGTGGTCAGGAGGAACGGCGCAAGATGGTTCACCTGGAACGTCTTCTCGTGGCCGTCGACGGTCTCGGTGCGCGTCTCACCCATGATGCCGCCGGCGTTGTTGGCCAGCACATCGATCCGCGGGTAGCGCTCGAGCACCGTGGCCGCCAGGTCGCGGACCTGGCCCAGGTCGGCGAAATCCGCGACGAAATGGTCCGCGCCGAGTGACGTGGCGACCGCCTCGGTCTTGGTCGGTGAGCGCCCCACCACCACGACGTTCTCGCCGCTGCGCGCGAGCCGCCGGGCAGCGGCAGCCCCGACCCCGTCACTGGCACCGGTGATGATGATGGTTCGGTCAGCCATGGTGCCGAGGGTAGGCGATGGCGGTGACAGTCAGCAGCGCGTCACCGTGACGGAGCGACGCTCCGTGGTCTCGATGAAGTCCTCGAGGATGCCCGCGACCGCGTCCGGCGCTTCGACGTGGGGGAAATGTCCGACGCCCGTGATGATCTCGAAGCGGCTGCCCGGCAGCGCTTCATGGGCGGCGTGGCCGTGGGTGACCGGGATGATCTTGTCCTGATCGCCCCAGATCAGCAGCGCGGGCAGCTGTGCCGACATGTGCAGCCGGTTCAGGGCGCTGACGGCTTGTCCGCGGTAGTCGACCACGGACCGCAGGGTCCGCAGGAAGGCATGGCGTGTGTCGGCGTCCGACAGCGAGGAGTACGCGCTCCACATCTCGGCGCCGCGCGGCGAGCGCAACCCGGCTGCCGAGAGCCACGACCGCACTGCGTTGCCGGCGTCGAGGACAGGGCGGGGCGCGATGACGGGAAGGACGAACTCGGCGCCGGGAGCGGACAGGATGCGCAACGTCCAACTCAGGTCGGGCCCGAGCCCGCCGCTGCCGATCAGCACCACCCGGTCGCAGCGGTCTCGGTGCTGGTAGGCGAACTGCATGGCGATACCACCGCCCAACGACTGGCCGATCACCGTCACACGAGCGATGCCGAGTTCGTCGAGGAAGTCGCGTAGCCACACCGCGAAGGCGCCCAGGGAGTAGTCGCCGCGCGGCTTGTCCGACAGGCCGTGACCCAGCAGGTCCGGAGCGACGACGCGGTAATTGCGGCCGAGGCGCGGCATCACATCGCGCCACGTGGCTGAGCTGCCCGCCATTCCATGGATCAGCAGCAACGTCTCGGGCCCGGACAGATCACCGGTGTCCCGGTAAGCGACCCGGTCGCCGTGCAGCTCCAGGTACTGGACGTCGTTCATGAGTCTGACGGTAATCGAAGAAGCGTCCCCAGGAGTTACTCGTCGGTAACAAGAAGATGAGGTGGTCGCTGGGAACCGGTTCTGAGCAGCGTAGATAACAATTCGATCTCTGGGGGAGGCGTCAATCACAGGCCGAAAAAGAGTGATCGGACGGCGCTACCGTGTGGCGTTGCTGAGCTGGGCGGGGCGACTGGACTTCCGGCTGGGCTACCGATGGCACCAGCTAACCAGCGAACACCGGGTAGGGCCGAATTCTTGCGCGTTTCGCACACGTTTCGCGCCGCGACGGGCAGGGTAACAACTGTGCGAGGTCGGGGAGTTCCAAGCAATCGCAAACACCATGACGCCCATCGACCCGAGGAAAACATGAGAAACAGTGTCATCACCGCACGTCGACACGCCGCCGGGGTGTTCGCTGGCTGTGTGGCCGCCGCCGCCTCCGCTGCCGTTCTCGCCGCTCCTGCGGCCAGCGCCGCGCCATGTATGGCCGACGAGGCGGCCAACACCATCAGTGCGGTGGCAGGTGACGCCGGCCGCTACCTGTCAGCGCACCCGGGTGCCAATCAGGCCCTCAGTGATGCCGCGGCGCAGCCGCGCGACCAGGCCCGCACGACGGTGCGCAACTATTTCACCGCCAACCCGGGTGAGTACTTCGACCTCAAGGGCATCACCGCGCCGCTGGTCGATCTGAAGAACCGCTGTGGTGCCGCCGGTGGCATCCCGACGGATCTCATCTCCGCGTTCGACGAGTTTCAGGCCGGCTGACCCGGACTCTGCGGCCATTCGGTGATGCAAGATCATCGGGTGGCCACCGCAGTGCACCTCGAGGTCGACGCGGCCGGAGTCGCCGTGATCACTCTCGACGGCGTGGACCGGCTCAACACCTTCTCGGCAGGCACCGGTGAGGCGCTGAGCGCCGCCTATCGCCGGTGCGACCGGGATGACACGATCCGTGCCGTCGTCCTGACCGGCGCCGGGCCCGCATTCTGCGCGGGCGCTGATCTGTCGGCGGACTCGTCGGCCTTCGGTGCTCCCGATGAGGACTTCTCCGCCTCACCGGTTCAACCACCAGCGTGGCGGGTGCGCAAACTGGTGATCGCCGCGGTCAACGGGCATGCGATCGGCATCGGACTGACCCTGGCGCTGCAATGCGACATCCGCATCGTGGCCGAGGACGCGAAGTTGGCCATCCCGCAGGTGCGGCGCGGCACGATCGCCGATTGCCAGGCCCACTTCACCCTGCCACGCATCGTGGGGATGTCGACAGCAGCAGAACTGGTGCTGGCCGGGGTGACGATCACGGGCACAGAGGCGGTCGGCAACGGACTTGCCAGCCGGGCACTGCCCGCCGCGGAGGTGTTGCCGGCCGCGCTCGCACTCGCCCGCGATGTCGCTGCCAACGCCAACCCGGCGTCGGTGGCCCACAGTAAGCGGCTGTTGTGGTCTGGGGCCGATGCCGACACGGTCGCCGCCGAAGAGACCCGCGTACACCGCGTCCTGATGAGCGGCCCCGACGCCGCCGAGGGTGCGGCGGCCTGGCGGGAGCGCCGTGCGCCACGCTGGTCGGGGCGGGCCGGCGAGGCGGCTGGGCCGGTTTGACGACGATCATGCGGTTCGGTGACTGACGGCACGGGTATACCAGCTGGTCATGGCGAAATACACGGTCAACGACGCGGCGGTGGCCAAGGCCCGCAGCCTCATCGACGCGCGACAGTACGTCCTCGACAGTGACTGGGGCACGGTTCAGCCCAAGGCCTCCGAACAGAATGATTATCTGGAGAAACACGGTTGGGACGAGTACGGCCAATGGCATCTGGGACTCACCGAGGGCGCCCAGGATGAGACCAAGGCGCGCTATGCCTTCGTGTACGGAGATTTCCGGCGCATCCACCGCACCGGTCTGATCGCGTGTGTGTACCGCGCTTCGGAGTGGCGGCACAAGGACATCGAACTTGCGGCTCACGACTTGCTGCAGCGGCTGGACAAGACCACAGGCTGAGCGGTCCACCTGCCGCCCACTTTGTGGAAAGCCCACGTACACAATCTGTTTCCCCGCATGCTGCGGTGTGGCAGGACACCGTATGGCTGCGCGTCATCGCTGCGAAAGTTGACGCCGTGATACTTCGCCGTGTCTCTGCGTCCGAGTCGCCGGACCGTTCTCAAAGGTGCCATCGCGCTGTCCGCGGTGCCGGTGGTCGGCTTCTCAGCCATCCGCAGGCGGCCCGGTGTGCGGTCCGATCCGTTCACGCTGGGAATTGCATCGGGTGAACCGAGCGCCGACGGGATGGTGCTGTGGACCCGGCTCGCGCCTGATCCGCTGGCCGACGACGGGCTCGGCGGCATGACACCCGGCTCCGTCGACGTGGAGTGGGAAGTCGCGGCCGACGAGCGCTTCACGCGCATCGAGCAACGCGGGATCGCCACGGCGACAGCGGATGTCGCGCACAGCGTACATGTCGAAACCACTGGGTTACGCCCGGGCGCAGACTACTTCTACCGGTTCCGGGTAGGCGGTCATCTGTCGCCGGCGGGGCGCACCCGCACGGCACCCGATCCCCGCTCGGCTGCCGCCACGCTGTCGATGTGTGTGGCGTCCTGCGCGAATTATCAGCAGGGTTGGTTCACGGCGTACCGCAGGATCGCCGAGCAGCACCCCGATCTCGTCGTTCACCTCGGTGACTACCTGTACGAATATGCCGCGGGGACAGGCAATGTCCGCGACCACGTCGGGCCGCAGGCCCGGACGTTGGCCAACTACCGGCAGCGTCATGCACAGTACAAGACCGACGCCGATCTGCAGGCGGCGCACGCCGCCGCGCCCTGGCTCGCGGTGTTCGACGATCATGAGCTGGCCGACAACTGGGCCGACGAGACACCCGAGATACCGCAGCCAGGGTTCCGCCAGCGTCGGGCCGCGGCCCTACAGGCGTACTACGAGCACATGCCACTGCGCAGCACTGCGGTGCCGCGCGGTGCCGACATGCGGCTCTACCGTCGTGTCCGGTGGGGCGGGTTGGCGACGTTCCACCTGCTCGACACCCGCCAGTACCGCGACGACCAGGCCTGTGGCGACCGGTTCGGATCCGATTGCGCCGAGCGGGCCGACCCCACCCGCACCCTCACCGGGGGTGATCAGGAACACTGGCTGCTCAACGGATTTCGGCAATCCCGGGCGCGCTGGGACATCCTGGCCCAGCAGGTGTTCTTCGCCCAGGTGGATCTGACACCGGGACCTCTGCGCGGGTTCAACCCGGACGCCTGGGACGGTTACGCCGCCAACCGCGACCGGATCATCACCGGTCTCGTCGATTCGCCTGTGCGCAATGCTGTCATCCTGACCGGTGACATTCACTCACACTGGGCTGCCGAGGTGCATGAGCGCTCCGATGATCTCTCGTCGCCGGTGGTGGCGACTGAGTTCGTCACGACCTCAATCAGTTCCGGCGGGGACGGGTCGGAGTCACGCGCAGACATTGCGGGTGTGCTCGCCGACAATCCCCACATCCGCTATTTCAACGGCCGCCGCGGCTACATCCACGCGCGGGTCACGCCCGATGAACTGCGGGCCGATTTCCGGGTGGTGCCGTTCGTGTCGCGTCCCGACGCGGCGGTCCGAACGGCGGCGTCGTTCGTCGTGCCGGACCGGGCGCCGGCGCTGTACATGCTGTGAAAGACCGTCAGTCGCGCTCGAAGTGCTGATAGTCCTTGGGGGATCGCCAATGCCCACCCCATCGCCACCCGCGATCGGTGAAGGCCAGCACGGCAGGGTCGCCGTCGTGCAGCATCCCGATGCCGTCTTGGCCGCGGTCCAGGTACGGTGCGGCGTTCGCCGGCTGGAATGAGCCGTCGCGTGCGACGTACGGATTGACCAGCGGGTTGACGTCGATCGCACGGCCGTAGGCGTGGAATGACCACCGTCCTGAACCCGGAATATCCCGGCAGTTGAATGCCGACGTGTTGTTGTCCCGCATGGAGAGCTCGTCTTCGGCGCCAGGGTACTGCTCAGGGGTGCGCATCCGCTCGATCGGGTACCGCAGCCGCAGGAGCGCCTCGAACACTGCGGTGACATCAGCCACCACGTCCTGATTGACGACGAGCGCGCCACGGTGCATCTGGCCGTCGAATCCCACGTAATCCAGCCACACCCTGCGCAACTGGGCCGGCTCCACCGGACAACCAGGACGCCAGCTCGCCCCGAGTTGCTCGGCGGTGACCGGTTCGACGGCCGGCCCGGTAGCGGTTGTCGGGGTGGTGGTGACAGAACTCGCGGTGGTCGTCGTGGTGGTCGTGGTCGTGGTCGTGGTCGCGGTGTCGGGCGGTTGCGGGGTGGTGCACTGGACCAGGATGCCCGCGCTCATGGCCACCACAGCCACGGTGGTGACACGTCGCTGCACGTCCCGCGCCGACATGCTTCCATCATGGCGCAGCCAGCCGATTCAGCAGGTCACGGTTTAACCCGGCGGGCGATGGGGCAGAATCCAGGCATGGGTGCTGACTACGACGATCCCGGTCCCGACAACACACTGGGCCCCAGCGAGTCGCTGGACAGCGACGAAGTGCGCAACGACGACGGCGACATCGTGGTGGACCCGCCCGAGAGGTGGATCGAGGCGCGCGAAGACGAAACACTGGACGAGCGGTTGGCCGCCGAGGAGCCCGAGTCGACGGGATTCGGCAGCGATCAGGATGCCGCGAGGCCCACCCGGCGTCATCTCGGGCAGATCGACGGCACACCCGAGGACGGGGAGTCTTTCTACGACGTCGTCGACGAGGACTGAGCGCGGGTCACAGGTTGATCGGGTCCGTGGGATCGATGCCGCGGCGTCCGGCGGTGGTGTCCTTGATGGTGACCTGGAACTGCATCGCCTTGTACGGCCAGCCGGTTTCGGTGTTCCATTGCGAGACAACCAGTCCCGCGCCCGCAGTGATGTCCGGGCGCGATCCGGGCAACAGATATCCGCCGTACAGCTGGGCCACTCGGCAGTTGCCGTGATCCTCGTTGTCCCAACCGCATCCCGTGACTGGTGACTGAATGGGGGTGGTGTGCATGTTGGCCACGGGCGACGCGATCGTGCGATAGCCCAGCGCGTACTTGGATGACAGGAAGCCGCCCAACACCCACATTCCCTTGGCCAAGCGCCGCAACGACAGTTCGCCCCACGTCTCGCCGTCCGGTGTGATCGGGGTGGGTTCGTTGCCCCAGTCCCAGCGGCCACCGGCGAATCCCCAACCCAGGTAACGCCGATTGTCGCCGATGTCGCCGGGGCGCACGCGCCGCAGGATGATGCCCATCTTCCGGCGCAGGTTTGTCGACACGACGTACACCCAGCCGTCGTCGGGGTCGTAATCCCAGGACCAGCACTGCGCGCGACCGCCGTGCAGGTCGGCAGGGAACTTGGCCCGATCGCCCATGTGCTGCCAGCTGATCCCACAGTCGTCCGAGCGCCAGATCTCGGTCCAGATCACCTCGGGGAAACCACGATTGACCATTACGTGCAGGTACAGTGCGTCGCCGACGCACAGTAGATCCGACGGCAGTACCGTGCTGAATCCGCCGTGGCTCCACGGCGGCCCGTCGTGCACGTAGTACCAGAGTTGTTCGGCGTAATCGGGATTCGCGCCACCGGCGCGCTCCCACCGGATCGGGGTGTCGGCGTCACCGGTCCCGATGAGCACCACCGGCGAGCGCCAGTCCCCGACGCCAACCTTGTTGCCGGAGAACGTATCTCCGAACGCCGCCACCAGCTTGCCGTTCGGCGCCACCACTGCGGCGCCGAGATCCGTGGCGGTCACGCCCCACCGGTCGGTGATGCCGGGTCCGGTCAGGTCGACGAGCTTGCCCGCGGAGCGCACGGACCTGGTCGAGCTGCGCGGCCCGATATCCGCCCGGCGCCAGCGGTAGAGCGTGGTGCGGCTGATCCCGGTGGCTGCCGACACCGCAGGAACCGACTCGCCGGCCTGCAACCGGGACAGCGCGTCCCGGCGCGTGGATACCGGATATTCAGATCTCTGTGCCATTGCAAGCCCCCTCGACAGGGCTTGCTTAACACGCAGAAACGCCGCGTGGCAAGGCCTCACACGGTCAGGGTCACCTTCACGCAGTCCGCCGAGCGTGCCGCCACTGCGGCATACCCCGCCGCAGCGTCGTCGAGATCCATCGTGTGGGTGAAGATCCCGCTGGTGTTCAGCCGGCCCGCCTGGATCATCGGGATCAGCTCAGGCCAGGTGCGCTGGACGGGAGCCGTCGTCATCCGGAGGGTGGCGCTGCGCAACAGACTCATCAGCGCCGGGAACGGGAACGGGTTGAGGTCGTGGACGCCGATGACGGAGACGGTTCCGCCCGGCCGGACCAGTGCCAGCGCGTCGGTCATGGTGGCGTCGTTACCGACGGCGTCGATCACGGACGCCGCACCGCGGCCCCTGGTCGCCTCCAGGACCGTGTCGTAGGCGGGCGGTGCCAGGGGAGTGGCGCCGCTGAGGGCGGCGCGGTCTCGTCGACCCTCGACGGGGTCGACGGCGAACACCGTGCCCGCACCCAGCGCGATCGCACTACGCACTGCGCAGAGTCCGACCGCCCCGAGGCCGAGAACGACGACGGTGCCACCGGGCGGGATGTCGGCGCGCTGGGCGCCGGCCCATCCCGTGGCCAGGTTGTCGGTCAGCAGGAGCGCTTCCTCGGTGTCGATGCCGTCGGGGATACGCAGCAGTTGGAAGTCGGCGGCCGGGACCGCAAGCAGGTCGGCCTGTGCGCCGCCGAGCGCGCCGGAGCCGAAGATCTGCGGGCCGGACAGGCAGGTGATCGGGTCGCGGGTGTCGCAACCCGCGCACTGACCGCAGCCGGCGACCGACGAGACCAGGACCAGGTCGCCGATGTCGACGCTGCGCACGTCCGCGCCCTTCTCCACCACCGTGCCAACCGCCTCGTGCCCCAGCGCGACGGGCTCGGCCAACGGGTAGTCACCTTCATAGAAATGAAGATCCGACCCGCAGATGGCGGTGGCGCTGACCTCGACGACCGCTCCGCCCGCTCCCGGCAGCGCGGGATCCGGTCGGGTGTCGACGCGAATCTGTCCGGGGGCATCGATCACAACAGCGCGCATGCAGTCCTTGGTAGTCGGGTTTTCTCGAATCGGTCAAGCGAATTCGAAATCATCGGGGTCCGGTGTGCGGGTCCACGTCCAGTAGTCCACGAGCCGCCACGGGCTCAGCGAATGCACCAGCCCGTCTTCGTTCTTGTAGAAACTGTGTTTGATGCCTGGATGAGACCACACCATGGTCGCCAACTCGGCCTGGCACCGGGCATACCAGTGGTCGTAGCGGTCCCGTCGTGGTTCCATGGACCGCTTGTCGACGCTCAGCATCAGATCGAGGCAGCCCATGATATAGCGCACTTCGCACTCGGAATGGAAGATCAGGCTGCCGCCGCTGGCCAGGTTGGTTCCGGGGCCGTACAGGCAGAAGAAGTTGGGGAAGCCTGGCACCGTGATGCCCAGATACGCCGACGGTCGACGGCCCCATACGTCATGAATCTCGATTCCGTTGCGGCCGTGCACTTTCAATGAGGACAACATGTCGTTGACGCGGAACCCGGTGGCATACACCAGGACATCGGCGGGGTAGCGCGTGCCGTCGCCGGCCACCACGGCGTCGGCGTCGATGTGGTCGATCGGGGTGCGGACCAACGCGACGTGGTCTCGGGTCAAGGTCCGCAACCAGCTGCCGTTGTCCTGCAATGTGCGTTTGCCGGTGGCGGGATAGTCCGGCACCACCTTCTTCAGCAGATCGTCGTCGCCGCCGACCTGACTGGTGATCCACTGTGTGAACATGATCCTGGCCAGGTCGTTGGCCGCGCTGACGGCGTGGTCTTGGTCCGGCCAGTCCGGATCGACCTTCGCCGCGATCAGACCGGTGTCACAGCCGGGCCAGAACAACAGGAACCGGTACCACCGACCGTAGAACGGCAGGTGCCGCAAGGCCCATCGCACACCAGCGCCGACCGGTTGGTGGTAGTTCGGGTTGGGAAACATCCACTGCGCGGTGCGCTGGAACACCGTCAGGCTCTTGACGTCGGCGGCGATCGCGGGGGCGACCTGGAACCCGGTGGCGCCGGCGCCGACCATCACGACGTCCTTGCCGGTCAGCGACACCTCGTGATCCCAGCAGGCGGTATGGAAGGCCCGCCCGGTAAAGGACTGTGCGCCAGGGAGTTCGGGCACAAACGGCGCATTCAGCTGGCCGACCGCGCTGATCACCGCCCGTGCGGTCAGCGTCTCCTCAGCGCCGTCCGGGCCGCGTACGCTCACGTGCCACGTGGTGCTCGCGTCGTCCCA
>CAMFLL010000023.1 GCA_945957405.1 uncultured Mycolicibacterium sp.
CACTATCCTCTTCGTCGGCAGCGTCAGATGTGTATAAGAGACAGGCGCCGAGCAGTCCCTGTTCTCGCTCATCACCGGCGCCGAGGGGAGTCACTACGGCTTCTACGGCGTGCTCGCCGGTGCGTCCATTGTGTTCTTCGCGTTCATCGGATTCGACATCGTCGCCACCACCGCCGAGGAAACCAAGAATCCGCAGCGTGACGTGCCGCGCGGCATTCTGTCATCGTTGGCCATCGTCACCGTGCTGTACGTGGCGGTGTCGGTGGTGCTCTCGGGCATGGTGTCGTACACCGTGCTGCGCGATGCCGGGGCCGAGGCCAACCTCGCGACCGCGTTCGAAGCCAACGGTGTGCACTGGGCGGCGACAGCGATTTCCATCGGGGCGCTGGCGGGCCTCACCACGGTGGTCATCGTGCTGATGCTGGGGCAGACACGCGTGCTGTTCGCGATGTCGCGGGACGGCCTGGTGCCGCGCGCACTGGCCAAGACCGGCTCGCACGGCACACCGGTGCGCATCACGCTGCTCGTGGGAGCAGTGGTGGCCGTCGCCGCGTCGGTGTTCCCGATCGGGAAGCTCGAGGAGATGGTCAACATCGGCACGCTCTTCGCCTTCGTGCTGGTGTCTGCCGGTGTGATCGTGTTGCGCCGCACCCGGCCGGACCTGCCTCGTGGCTTCCGCGCGCCATGGGTGCCGGTGCTGCCCATCGCCGCGATCGTGGCCTGTGTGTGGCTGATGCTGAACCTGACCGGGCTGACCTGGATCCGGTTCCTGATCTGGATGGCCATCGGTGTGGTCATCTACTTCGTCTACGGCCGCAGGCATTCGGTGCTGGGCCGGCGCGAGCACGAAGCGGTCTGAGGCAAGCTCGCCGCACACTCGGCGCTTCGGAGCTGCCAAGCCAGGGCAACGGTTCGTCGAGTGTGCGGTGGCTGCGAAAAAGGACGCCTCGGATCGCACTGAACGCACACTCGGCGCGTTGGGGTGCACCCTCGTCAACCCCCGCCGGGCCGGAGTAGTTTACAAAACATGCCTCCGTGTCTAGACAGATGACAAATTGGCTCATATAGTCAATTCATCAGTGGTGGCACTCACACGGAGGTGAATTGGTCGTGACGTCGACGGAGACTGACCGCATCGAGGTCGAGCAATGGCGGGACAAGAAGCGCCATCTGTGGCTGATGGGGCTGATCGCTCCCACGGCGTTGTTCGTGATGCTGCCGCTGGTGTGGGCGTTCAACCACTGGGGCTGGCACGTCGCGGCGCAGGTGCCGTTCTGGATCGGCCCGATACTGCTCTACATCCTGCTCCCGGCGCTCGACCTGAAGTTCGGGCCCGACGGGCAGAACCCGCCCGATGAGGTGATGGAGCGCCTGGAGAACGACAAGTACTACCGGTACTGCACCTACGTGTACATCCCGTTCCAGTACGCCAGCGTGATCTTCGGTGCCTACCTGTTCACGGCGTCGGACCTGAGCTGGCTGGGCTTCGACGGCGGCCTGGGCTGGCCTGCCAAGATCGGACTGGCGCTGTCGGTGGGCGTGCTCGGCGGTGTCGGCATCAACACCGCGCACGAAATGGGGCACAAGAAGGACGAACTGGAGCGCTGGCTCTCCAAGATCACACTGGCCCAGACCTGGTACGGCCATTTCTACATCGAGCACAACCGCGGCCACCACGTCCGGGTCGCCACGCCGGAAGACCCCGCATCGGCGCGCTTCGGCGAGACGTTCTGGGAGTTCCTGCCGCGCAGCGTGTTCGGTAGCTTGCGCTCATCGTGGGAACTGGAGGCCAAGCGCCTGGAGCGGGCCGGAAAGAGCAAGTGGCACTGGTCCAATGATGTGCTCAACGCGTGGGCGATGTCGGTGCTCCTCTACGGTGTGCTGATCGTGGTGTTCGGCCCGGCGCTGATTCCCTACATCGTCATCTCGGCGGTGTTCGGCTTCACGCTGCTGGAGACCGTCAACTATCTCGAGCACTACGGCCTGCTGCGGCAGAAGCTGGACAGCGGTCGCTACGAGCGCTGCACACCCGAACACAGTTGGAACTCAGACCATGTGGTGACCAACCTGTTCCTGTACCACCTGCAGCGGCACAGTGACCACCACGCCAACCCGACACGGCGTTACCAGACCCTGCGCAGCATGGATGGTGCTCCCAATCTGCCAAGTGGATATGCGTCGATGATCGCGCTGACCTACGTCCCGCCGTTGTGGCGCAAGGTGATGGACCATCGGGTGCTCGACCACTACGACGGTGACCTCACCCGCGTCAACATCCACCCGAGGATGCGCGACAAGGTGTTCGCCCGGTACGGGGCCGGAGTGGCGAAGTGACCACCTACCGTTGCCCCGGTTGCGATTACGTGTACGACGAGTCGAAAGGTGCTCCGCGGGAGGGCTTTCCCGCGGGCACACCGTTCGACGAGATCCCCGACGACTGGTGCTGCCCGGACTGCGCAGTGCGCGAGAAAACCGATTTCGAGATGACAGGAGTGACGACCCCATGACCGACTACAAGCTCTACATGTGTGTGCAGTGTGGTTTCGAGTACGACGAGGCCAAGGGCTGGCCCGAAGACGGCATCGCCCCGGGCACCCGCTGGGACGACATCCCCGACGATTGGAGCTGCCCGGATTGCGGCGCGGCCAAGTCGGACTTCGACATGATCGAAGTCGCCAGGTCGTGACGAGCGCGGTAAGGGCGAGCATTGCGCGCGAAAGCGATAATCTCGCCCGTGTGAGTCGACGTGACAAGGCTGTGCGGGTGCCCTACGCCGAGGCATCCCGCGGCCTGTTGCGCGACCTGGTCCTCGACGCGATGCGCGATCTGCTGCTCGCCAAGGACTGGTCGTCGATCACATTGTCCGACGTCGCCGGCGTCGCCGGTATCAGCCGCCAGACCATCTACAACGAATTCGGCTCTCGGCAGGGCCTGGCCCAGGGGTACGCGCTGCGGCTGGCCGACCGCCTCGTCGACGCCGTCGACGACGCCATCTACTCCAACGTCGGCGACATCCACCAGGCGTTCCTGTCGGGTTTCCGGGCCTTTTTCCTCGAATCGGCCGCCGACCCGCTGGTGATCTCACTGTTGACCGGCGCGGCCAAGCCCGACTTGTTGCAGATCATCACCACCGACAGCGCGCCCATCATCAGCCGGTGTTCGGCGCGGCTCACCGATTCCTTCACCAACAGCTGGGTGCAGGCCAGCGAAGAAGACTCTGGCGTGCTGGCCAGGGCCATCGTCAGGCTCGCGATGAGTTATGTGTCGATGCCGCCCGAAGCCGACCACGATGTCGCATCGGATCTGGCGCGCCTGATGACGCCGTTCGCCGAACGCTACGGCGTCATCGACATCCCCTGATCACGCTGTCGGTGCGGGCATAACCTGGGCGGATTGATGACGTCGCTCGCCGAACGCTACGGTGTCATGGATACCCCGTAGCTGGCAGTGCGTGTGAACCGCCTGTCCCGCGAGCCCGCAGGCTACCGGTGTCGTCGAGCACGCATGTGCACTGACAGGCAATGATCAGACGAAAGAGGGCTCTACATGACTGCTGCAAACCTGACCGCCGATAGCCGCAACGGCATCGATTACAAGGTCGCCGACCTGTCGCTGGCCGAGTTCGGCCGCAAGGAGATCCGCCTCGCCGAGCACGAGATGCCGGGCCTGATGTCCCTGCGCCGCGAGTACTCCGAGGTGTTGCCGCTCAAGGGTGCACGAGTCTCCGGCTCGCTGCACATGACGGTGCAGACCGCAGTGCTGATCGAGACGCTGGTTGCGCTGGGCGCCGAGGTGCGATGGGCGAGCTGCAACATCTTCTCCACGCAGGACCATGCCGCCGCGGCCATCGTCGTCGGGCCGCACGGCACGCCGGAGGAGCCGCAGGGCACCCCCGTGTTCGCGTGGAAGGGTGAAACCCTCGAGGAGTACTGGTGGGCCGCCGAACAGATGCTGACCTGGCCGGGTGAGCCTGCCAACATGATCCTGGACGACGGTGGCGACGCGACCATGCTGGTGCTGCGTGGCGCGCAGTACGAGCAGGCCGGTGTGGTGCCGCCCGCCGAGGACGACGACCCGGCCGAGTGGAAGGTCTTCCTGTCGCTGGTACGCGATCGCTTCGAGACCGAGAAGGACAAGTGGACCAAGATCGCCGAGTCGGTCCAGGGTGTCACCGAGGAGACCACCACCGGTGTGCTGCGGCTCTATCAGTTCGCCGCCGCCGGTGAGCTGGCATTCCCGGCCATCAACGTCAACGATTCCGTCACCAAGAGCAAGTTCGACAACAAGTACGGCACCCGGCACTCGTTGATCGACGGCATCAACCGTGGCACCGACGTCCTGATGGGCGGCAAGAACGTGCTGATCTGCGGTTACGGCGACGTCGGCAAGGGCTGCGCGGAATCGCTGAAGGGTCAGGGTGGGCGCGTCGCCGTCACCGAGATCGACCCGATCAATGCCTTGCAGGCGCTGATGGAGGGCTTCGACGTCGTGACGGTCGAGGACGAGATCGGCAAGGCCGACATCGTCATCACCGCGACCGGCAACAAGGACATCATCACCCTCGATCACATGAAGGCGATGAAGGACAAGGCCATCCTGGGCAACATCGGCCACTTCGACAACGAGATCGACATGGCCGCTCTCGAGCGCTCCGGCGCGACGCGCATCAACATCAAGCCGCAGGTCGACGAGTGGGTGTTCGACAGCGGTAAGTCGATCATCGTGCTGTCGGAAGGCCGGCTGCTCAACCTCGGCAACGCGACCGGCCATCCGTCGTTCGTGATGAGCAACAGCTTCTCGAACCAGGTGATCGCGCAGATCGAGTTGTGGACCAAGAACGACGAATACGACAACGAGGTCTACCGGCTGCCCAAGCATCTCGACGAGAAGGTGGCCCGGATCCACGTCGAGGCGCTCGGCGGCGACCTGACCAAGCTGAGCAAGGATCAGGCCGAGTACATCGGCGTCGACGTCGAAGGCCCGTACAAGCCGGACCACTACCGCTACTGATGTAGCCCCAGCGCAAGCCAACTCGCCCTCTTCTTCGGGAAGGGGGCGAGTTTTTGGCTGGGTCACCACTGACCCGCCACTGTCCGGCGAGCAGACGCGAACTCGCATGTTTTCGCGCAAATACATGCGAGTTGGCGTCTGCTCGCGGCCGTGAGGAGTCGGCGCGGCCGTGACAACTCAGGCAATCTTCGTAAAGTACGGAATCCGTTTGTTACTGTCCAGTAATGCGTGGCGTGGGGGTGGTGCTGTTCGTTGGCGTGTTCGGATTCGTCATCGCTTGTGCGACAACAAATTTCACACCGGCTCATGCCGACCGTGACCACTATGAGTACTTCAACGAAGACGAGTACACCGAGTTCTACACGCCACCGAATCCGTTGCCGCCCGGTCTACCCGGCGACCTGGTTCGCACGGAACCGTCGCGATTGGTGCTCGAGCCGTCGGGTCAGCTCGGCGCCATCATGGCCACCGGCACCCGAGTCATGTACCGCAGCACGGACGCTCGCGGTAACCCCGATGTCGTCACCGGTACCTACTTCGAGCCCTACAACGACTGGCCCGGCCAGGGGTCGAGGCCGCTGATCGTCTACGGTCCCGGAACTCAGGGCCAGGGCGACCAGTGTGCCCCTTCGCGGCAGTTCAACCAGGGCATCCATTGGTCGCCGTACCTCGACATCGCGTTCAACTACGAAGAGCTGTTCGTCGCGACCATGGTCGCGCGTGGTTTCGCCATCGTGATGACCGACTACGACGGGCTGGGCACCATCGGTCCTGTGCACACCTACGTCAACCGACTGGCCGAAGGCTTCGCGATGCTCGACGCCGCGCGGGCCGCCAAGAAGCTGCCCGGGACGTCGCTGGATCCCAAGGGGCCGTTGGTGTTCTGGGGCTATTCGCAGGGAGGCGGCGCCGCGGCCTCGGCCGCCGAGTTGGCGTCGACCTACGCCCCTGAACTCGACGTCGTGGGCACCTACGCCGGCGCCCCGCCCGCCGACCTCAAAGAACTCTTCCCGTATGCGGACGGTTCGATGCTGGTGGGCGTCGTCGGTTATGCACTGAACTCGGTGATCGCCGCCTACCCCGAGCACGAGGCGGAGATCCGCGAAACTCTCACGCCACGCGGCGAGGACCTGCTGGACAAGGTCAAGGATCAGTGCATCGCCGAGACCATCGCGAAATTCATGTTCCGGCACCTGCAGCCGTACTTCAACGCGCCGCTGGACCAACTGGTCAACGCCGAACCGTTCAGCAGCCTGTTCGACGAGCAACGGATCGGCCGACTCAAACCGAACGCCCCGGTTCTGATCAACAGCAACCGGTACGACCCCCTGGTCCCGTGGACCGCGGCCAACCAGCTGGGCCGCGACTGGTGCGCGCAGGGCGCCGACGTCGAGTTCCGCACCAACGAGCAGCCGCCGTTTCTGAACAAGGCAGTGATCAACCACGCGTTGCCGATGCTCGTCGACGGTGAGCCGGCGATGCAGTGGATCGCCGACCGGTTCAACGGCATGCCGACCACTCCCAACTGCGGGCAGTTCTGAGGGCCTGATCGCACCAGTTACGCTCGCCGCGTGCTCATCGTGATCGAAGGTCTCGACGGCGCCGGCAAACGCACCCTGACCGCCGGACTGCGGGAGGCCCTGGAGGGGGCCGGGAAGTCGGTGACCACGCTGGCGTTCCCGCGTTACGGGCAGTCCATCCACGCCGATCTCGCCGCCGAGGCGCTGCATGGTCGACACGGCGACCTTGCGGAGTCGGTGTACGCGATGGCCACGCTGTTCGCGTTGGACCGCGCCGGCGCCGCCGAGCAGATCGCCGAGCTGCAGTCGGGCCATGACGTCGTGATCCTCGACCGCTACGTGGCGTCCAACGCGGCCTACAGCGCGGCCAGGCTCGACCAGGGGGCCGACGGTGAGGTGGTCGAATGGGTGTACGACCTCGAGTACCGGCGACTGGACCTCCCCAGGCCCGACTTCCAGCTGTTGCTCGCCGTTCCGGTGGAGCTGGCCGGGCAACGGGCCCGCGAGCGCGCACTGCAGGAGACCGACCGGGCCCGTGACGCCTATGAGCGCGACGATGGTCTGCAACAGCGGACCGGCGCCGTGTATGCGGCGTTGGCGGCCGCCGAGTGGGCGGGTCCGTGGATGACGCTGGGACCGCAAACCTCGGCCGGCGACGTCGTCGCCGCACTGCACTGAGCCCCGGGCCGACCCCGATTTACCCCGCTATCGCGCAAAACGGGCGGATTTGTGCCTGCTCGACGAAGAAACCGGCGTGTGGTAGCAGAGTTTTGTCGCGAACTGGTGCCACCATGGAGACCATGAGGCAAAGGATCCTTGTCGTCGACGACGACGCATCGTTGGCTGAGATGCTCACCATCGTTCTGCGTGGCGAAGGCTTCGACACCGCGGTGATCGGCGACGGCACCCAGGCGCTGACCGCCGTCCGGGAGCTGCGGCCCGACCTGGTGCTGCTGGACTTGATGCTGCCCGGTATGAACGGCATCGACGTGTGCCGCGTGCTGCGCGCGGATTCCGGCGTACCGATCGTGATGCTGACGGCCAAGACCGACACCGTCGATGTGGTCCTCGGCCTCGAGTCCGGTGCCGACGATTACGTGATGAAACCCTTCAAGCCGAAGGAGCTCGTGGCGCGGGTGCGGGCGCGGTTGCGTCGCAACGAGGATGAGCCCGCCGAGATGCTGTCGATCGGCGATGTCGAGATCGACGTGCCGGCCCACAAGGTCACCCGGCAGGGCGAGCAGATCTCCTTGACGCCGTTGGAGTTCGACCTGCTGGTGGCGCTGGCACGTAAACCACGCCAGGTGTTTACTCGTGATGTGCTGCTCGAACAGGTGTGGGGATACCGTCACCCCGCGGACACCCGTTTGGTGAACGTGCATGTCCAGCGGCTGCGGGCCAAGGTCGAGAAGGATCCTGAGAATCCGCAGGTGGTGTTGACCGTTCGAGGAGTGGGTTACAAGGCCGGACCCCCGTGATCTGGCGCTCGAAGCGGCGCATTCGTGGCCGTTGGGGGCGATCGGGGCCCCTGTTACGCGGGCTGAGTGCACTGAGTCGAGCCGTAGGCATCATCTGGCGACGCTCCCTGCAACTGCGGGTGGTGGTCTTGACCATGGGGCTGTCGCTGGCCGTCATCCTGATCCTCGGATTCGTGCTGACCAGTCAGATCACCGACCGGGTGCTCGACGTGAAGGTGCGCGCCGCCACCGAAGAGATCGAACGAGCGCGCACCACCGTCGTCGGGATCGTCAGCGGTGAAGAGACCCGATCACTCGACAGCAGCCTCCAACTGGCCCGCAACACGCTGACGTCGAAGACCGATCCGACGTCAGGGACAGGTCTGGCCGGCACATTCGACGTGGTCCTGGTGGTACCCGGGGACGGCCCGCGGGCCGCGACTGCGGCCGGTCCCGTGGACCAGGTGCCCGACGCGTTGCGTGAATTCGTCAAGGCCGGACAGGTCAGCTATCAGTACGCCACGGTGCGCACCGACGGTTTCTCCGGTCCGGCGCTGATCATCGGCAGCCCCACCTCGTCGCGGGTGACCAACCTCGAGCTGTACCTGATCTTCCCGCTGTCCAGCGAGGAGAGCACGATCTCGCTGGTGCGCGGCACGATGGCCACCGGTGGCCTGGTCCTGCTGCTCCTGCTCGCCGGGATCGCCTGGCTGGTGTCACGCCAGGTGGTCCAGCCGGTCCGGTCGGCCTCGCGGATCGCCGAGCGGTTCGCCGAAGGCCACCTCACCGAACGTATGCCGGTGCGCGGCGAGGACGACATGGCGCGGTTGGCCGTGTCGTTCAACGATATGGCCGAGAGCCTGAGCCGCCAGATCACCCAACTCGAAGAGTTCGGGAATCTGCAGCGCCGCTTCACCTCCGACGTCAGCCACGAACTGCGCACGCCGCTGACCACGGTTCGGATGGCCGCCGACCTGATCTACGACCACAGCGAGGACCTCGACCCGGCCCTGCGCCGGTCCACCGAGCTCATGGTCAACGAACTCGACCGCTTCGAGACGCTGCTCAACGATCTGTTGGAGATCTCGCGGCACGACGCCGGTGTCGCGGAACTGTCGGTGGAAGCCGTCGATCTGCGCTCCACCGTCAACAGCGCGTTGGGCAATGTCGGGCACCTCGCCGATGAGGCCGGTATCGAGTTGCTCGTCGACATGCCCGCCGAGGGCGTGATCGCCGAGGTCGACGCCCGCCGCGTCGAACGGATCCTGCGCAATCTGATCGCCAACGCCATCGACCACGCCGAGCACAAACCGGTCCGGATCAGGATGGGCGCCGACGAGGACACCGTTGCCGTCACCGTCCGGGACTACGGCGTCGGGCTGCGGCCGGGCGAAGAGAAGCTCGTGTTCAGCAGGTTCTGGCGATCGGACCCGTCACGGGTGCGCCGCTCGGGCGGCACCGGCCTCGGGCTGGCCATCAGCATCGAGGACGCGCGCCTGCACCAGGGCCGCCTCGAGGCCTGGGGCGAGCCCGGCAAGGGTGCCTGCTTCCGGCTCACCCTTCCGCTGGTCCGCGGGCACAAGGTGACCACCAGCCCGCTGCCGATGAAACCCATTGCCGCTGAACGCAAAGACCGCACCCAGGCGATCCGGCAGCGTGAACCGGCGGGGGAGAGCGTGTGAAGCGGCTGCTGTTGCTGCTCGTGACGTTGGTCGCCGTGCTCGTGGGGTGCGCCGGGGTGCCCAGCTCGTCGGCGCCGCAGGCCATCGGCACCGTCGAACGCCCCGCTCCGCAGAGCCTGCCCAAGCCGACGCCGGGAATGGAACCGGACCTGCTGCTGCGTGAATTCCTCAAGGCCACCGCCGATCCCGCCAACCGCCACCTGGCGGCGCGGCAGTTCCTGACGCAGTCGGCGTCCAATGCGTGGGATGACGCCGGTAGTGCCCTGCTGATCGACAATGTGGTCTTCACCGAGACCCGGGACACCGACCGCGTTGCGGTGACCATGCGTGCCGATATCCTCGGGTCGCTGTCGGACGTGGGCGTCTTCGAGACCGCGGAGGGGGCGCTGCCGGACCCGGGCACCATCGAATTGGTCAAGACCGCCGAGGGGTGGCGTATCGATCGGCTGCCCAACGGCGTGTTCCTGGACTGGAAGCAGTTCCAGGAGACCTACAAGCGCCACCCGCTGTACTTCGTCGATCCGACGGGCAAGACCACGGTGCCCGACCCGCGCTACGTCGCGGTGTCCGAACCCGACCAGTTGGCAACCGAATTGGTGTCCAAGTTGATCGTCGGGCCACGGCCGGAGCTGGCCAACGGGGTACGCAACATGCTGAGCCCACCCGTGCGCATGCGGGGTCCGGTGACGCGGGCCGACGGCGGCAAGACGGGCATCGGGCGCGGTTACGGCGGGGCGCGCATCGAATTGGAGAACCTGCAGGCTGCCGATCCGCAGAGCCGGACTCTTCTTGCCGCACAGATCATCTGGACCCTCGCGCGCGCCGACATCAAGGGGCCTTACGTCATCAACGCCGACGGGCTGCCGCTCGACGAGCGGTTCGCCGACGGCTGGGACACCTCCGATGTCGCCGCGACCGACCCGGGTGCGGCCGACGGCGCCTCGGCCGGACTGCACGCGCTGATCGGCGGCTCGTTGATGTTCCTCGACGGCCAGAAATCCAGCCGGGTGCCGGGGGCCTTCGGGACCATGCCCGACCAGGTGTCGGCGGCACTGTCGCGCGACGGGCACGGCGTGGCATCCGTGGTGGCGCAACGCATCGGGGCACCCGACATGGCCTCGACACTGTGGATCGGCGCGAACGGGCAGAACGCGGTGGAAGCCACCGACGGCCGCAGCATGACGCGACCGACGTGGGCCCTCGACAATGCCGTCTGGGTCGTGGTGGACGGCAACAACGTGGTCCGCGTGTTCCAGGAGGCGGCCACCGGGGCGCCGGCGAGTATTCCCGTCGACTCGACCGCCGTGTCCACCAAATTCCCCGGCGCGATCACCGAGCTGCAACTGTCGCGCGACAGCACCCGGGCCGCCATGGTGATCGAAGGGCAGGTCGTGCTGGCCGGCGTGGAGCAGACGCCGGGCGGCGAGTTCGCGCTGACGTATCCGCGGCGCCTCGGCTTCGGTCTGGGCACGTCGGTGGTGTCGCTGTCGTGGCGCACGGGCGACGATATCGTCGTCAGCCGTGACGATCCCGCCCATCCGGTGTCGTACGTCAACCTCGACGGCGTGAACTCCGACGGCCCCAGTCGCAACCTGCAGACGCCGGTGACGACGGTGGCAGCCAATCCGTCCACGGTGTACGTCGCCGATCAGCGCGGCGTCATGCAGTTGTCCGGTTCGGCCGCCGAGGCCGGCCAGGCCTGGGCCGACGTCCGCGCCTTCATCGTCCCCGGCGCGTTACCGGTGCTGCCGGGCTGACACCGCGGGCGGCCGCGAAATTGGTGAATTGTGCCCCCTCCGGCTGCTGGTTAGCTTGACGTCATGCCGTTGAACACCAGCTCCCAGTCGGGCCCCGGCGACGTGGTGGACGTCGACCCGGAAGCTTTGACCTCGTCGGGTCAGTCACTGTCCGCCGGTGCGGCGCACTTGCGGGGCGGCCTGGAACGGCTGGATGCCGAGGTCAGGGAGGCGCTGGGGGCGTGGACCGGCGCCGCGGGCGGCGCCTACTCGGATGCCTGGGGGCAGTGGCATTCCGGATCCCAGAAGGTGCAGTCGGCGCTGGCGATCATCGCCGATTGGCTTGCGCAGGCCGGCCCGGTGTTCCAGCAGACCGACGAGGCCTCGGCGCGGGCGATCGCACAGGTGCACGGTGGCTGAGCCGTTCGCCGTCGACCTCGGCCGGCTGACGGATCTCATCGACCGGATGGGCGCCTATCAGAAGGCGATGGATTCGATTCTCGGTGAGGTCGACACGATGGTGACGGGCCTGCACCAGAACTGGGACGGTGCGGCGAGTCAGGCTCACACAGAAGCGCACGAGCAGTGGAAGGTCGGCGCGGATCAGATGCGAAAGGCGTTGGCACAGCTGCGCGATGCCGGTGCACACGCCCATGCGTCCTACCACGCTGCCGTCGAGGTCAACAAGTCCATGTGGGAGTGATCCCGTGACGGAGCCGTTGTGGGTCGATCCTGCGGCACTGTCGGGAGCGGGCGGCACGGTCGCCGCGCAAGGCGACACCCTGGTGACCGCGCTGGCGACGCTGATCACGTCGTACAACGCCGACACCGGGCAGGATGCCGCAGGGACGGCGTTCGGGTTCACCTATCAGGATTCGGCGGGGGCGGTGGTGGATGCCGTCGCTGCCGGGGTCAACGCCATGCGCCGGGCGGGATACCTGATCCAGGGGTCGGCCACCAACTACTCGCGCGCCGAAGCGGCTGCCGACATCACCGGCCGCGCCGTGCCGTTGCCCGCACCGACGATTCCCGTCGAGTATCCGGTGCCCGGTGGCGATCCCGACGTCAACGGCCTCGGCGAATCACCGCCGGTGCTCTGGTACCTGGTCGAGTTCCTGGTCGGCGACCTGTGGCCCAACGGCGTGCCCGGTGAACTGCGCAACGCAGGTGCGGCGTGGAATGCGTTGGCCGTCCCGCTGTATCACGTGACCAGTGACAGCGCCGGCGCCTACGCGACCATCGGCGGCCAGCAGATTCCCGAACGCGAGTCCATGAAGCAGGCGGTGCGTGACATCGGCACCTCGATGTCGTCGATCGGGGGTGAATGTCGAAAACTGGCAACAGAATTGATCGCGTTCGGCAACGACGTCGAGGACACCCAGAACGCGATCCGTGACCTCCTCGACAAACTGACATCGGTGGTCGGGTCGATCATCGACAAAGGCGTCTTCGGGACCGTTTTCGAGCTGGTGACCGGCGATGCCGAGGAGATGATCCAGGAGGTCGCCGACGACATCAAGACCGTGATCGAAAACCACAAACGGCAGTCCGCGGCCCGCAAGGAGCTGATCGCCAAACTGGTCGAGAACATCAAGATCTACACCCGCGCATTCCAGCTCATCGTGCGGAGGGAACTCGTCGAGTACCTCGGTGACGACGCGGGCCGGGTCGCGGCCAACATCTTCGACGCCGTCAACGACATCGGTACAGGCATCACCATTGCCGGGATCAACACCGTGGCCGGGCTGGCACTCAGTATCGATCCACTCGGCGATCCGCAGGGCACCATGGAGACCATCGAGGGCCTCGGCAAGATGCTCCTGATCGCCAGCCCGATGACGGCCCCGGTCGCCTTCGCGATGGATCCTGGGGGCACCGTCAAGATGTTCAAGGACATGGCCCATTTCGACGAGATCTTCACGAGCAACCGCCCGTTCCTCGGAGTCGGCCAACTGACATTCGACGTCGGCACCGCGGTGATGCCGGGCGGCGCGTTCACCAAGGCGGGCACCGGCGCCCGCGTGGCCGGTGAGGCGGCTGAGGCCGGGACGGTGGCCAGGACCGGCGAGCGGGTGGGCGCCCGTGTCACCGAAATAACAACGACGACACGCAATCTCGGTGAACTCTCCCGGACCGTCGACGGTATCGGCGAGCGCCTCGACGGTATCGCCACCCGGCCACCCGATGTGTCGGCTCCCGCGCCGGGGCGGCCGGTCCCGCCGCCGGTCACGCGTGAGCCGTTGCCGCCGCCGGTCACTCGTGAGCCGGTCCCGCCGCCGGTCAACCGGGATCCCGTGTCGGATCCGGTGCCGCATGAGCCTGCGCCGCCTGCGGTCGCCCAGGTGCCGGTGCAGCATCCCGAACCCATTGCCGGTGCGCGGCCCGACGCGGGTGAGCTCGCTCCGTCCAGCGTCCCCGGCGTATCTGCGCCGGGGGAGCACACCCTGTCTGTGCCGGGTGGCCATTCGCCCGCGCCGAGCCTCGGTGGTTCGGCCGACGACCTGGTGCCGGCGAACGCGGGCAGCCCGCCCATGGCGAATCACTCAGCAGCGCAGGGCCCGTACACGCACAACGGTTCCGGCGGACACGACAGCGAACCATCGCACGGCGGCCCATCGCACGGGGGCCCATCGGACAGGGGCGACGGCGACCACCCGCACGACGGTCACGACGACCCGCAGCACCCCGATGCGGTGTCCGATCCGTCCGGGCTGAGCCCGCAGCTGCGCGACGAGATCCTCGCGATCGACAAGGGGTCGCGGCCGGATCCGTCGGAGTATCTCTCACCCGAGTACATCTCGGATCATCTGCACAAATTCGATGACGGCGCAGCCAGATTCATGCCTGAGGACAATCTGGCGCGGTACGGAATCGGTCAGCGCGACGGCACGTCGTTCATGATGACCAAACACGATGCCGATGAGTTGATCGCTGCCACGCAAGGCGATCCACGTGCCATGGAGCGTGCGCTCGGACTGCCGGACGGTTTCCTGGACGACAACAACATCGTGCGGATCGATGTCCCCAATCCGCAGGATCACAATCTGCGGATGCCGTCCGGAAACGAGGCGGGGGCCAACGATCAATGGCTGCCGGGCGGGTATCTCCCGGATGGCCTGCCGGAGGCCGTGATCGACGGCGGCGACATCCCGCCCGGCGGCTACACTGTCACCGATATCGACGTTCCGGAGGGCTGATCGTGCCGAAAAGGTACCAGGAGACCTACTTTTCACGCGAGCACCGATATTCGGTGGGGAACGACCTGAAGACGGACGGGCACTATCTCGCCATCCCGGTGAGCAACGGGGTGGTCGACTACGACGAGCAGTACACCATCAGCGCCGAGCAGTACGAGCTGTTCCTGGCCGATCAGTCCGCGGCCGTCGAATTCGTCGAAGCATGTCGGCTCCGCCGGCATGACGACCAACTGATCTATCCCCCGGGAACCAATCGCGGTACCCCCGTCTGACCCGAATCGGGATCCGGGACGGCCGACCTGTCGGACCCGGCGACCACACTGCAAGAGTGTTCGACGCACTTGATCTGGTGCTCCCGCTCGCCTGCGGAGGGTGTGGGGCGCCGGCCACGCGGTGGTGCGACGTCTGTGCGGCCACGCTGCGCGTCGGGCCCGACCAACCGCACCTGATCACGCCACGCCACGACCCCGGGGTGCCGGTATTCGCCCTGGGTCGTTACGCCGGCGCCCGCAGGCAGGCGATCGTCGCAGCCAAAGAGCGCGGCCGCGCCGACCTCGTGCCACCACTGGCGGCGGCCCTCGCCGGCGGCATTCATCAGCTCACCACCTGGGGCCTGGTCGACACGCCGCTGGTGGTGATCCCGGCGCCCACCCGCCGGTCGGCGGCGCGCAGGCGCGGCGGTGATCCGGTGTACAGGATCGCAACGGCGGCCACCCGCCGGCATCCCGCCATCGTGGTGCAGCAGGCGCTGCGGATGACGGCGTTGGCCCGCGACTCGGTGGGCCTGAGCAGTGGTGGTCGCGAACGCAACATCGCCGGACGCGTGGTGTTGACCGCATCTCCGTGCCGCGACGGCGACATCCTGCTCGTCGACGACATCATCACCACCGGTGCGACGGCGTCGGAATCGGTGCGGGTGCTCGTGTCGGCAGGTGCACGAGTGACGGCTGTGCTGACGCTGGCCCACGCCTGACGCGGGAAGACCCGGGGAAGGCCCGGGAAGACGCGGGTCACGGGTAACAAGGGCCGAAAGTTCTGGCAACAGGTGCGCGAAAAAGGTGGCAAATCTGGGTGAACAGCGACTACCTTCGGTGCCAACGACCCGCGAGCGCACACAGCACTCCGCGGAGGGCTTCCACCAAGAGGCCCTAACGGGATTTCGTATGAAGCCCTAGCGCGTAGGAGGTGAATTTCGACCCCTGGCGCCTGAGGGTGGCGCGGATCCGCAATTCCCTCGGCGTATTTGTGACTGGCCAACACGCACGCGTGCGTGCAACGCGACACAGAAACGAGTTGTCAAGCATGACAAGCCAATCCGTTGATTCCGCCCAGATGCTGGCCCCCCCGCTCAGCGCCGACGACGAGCAGCCCCGCACCGCCCAAGCCGAGGTGGTCGTGAAGGGCCGCAACGTCGAGGTGCCCGATCATTTCCGCATCTATGTCTCGGAGAAACTCGCACGCCTGGAGCGGTTCGACCGCACCATCTACATGTTCGACGTCGAACTCGACCACGAACGCAACCGTCGTCAACGTAAGAGCTGTCAGCACGTCGAGATCACCGCGAGAGGGCGCGGTCCGGTCGTCCGTGGTGAAGCCTGCGCGGACAGTTTCTATGCCGCGCTCGAATCCGCCGTTCACAAACTCGAGGCGCGGCTGCGCCGGCACAAGGACCGGCGCAAGATCCACTACGGGGACAAGACCCCGAAATCGCTGGCAGAGGCCACCGCGGTGGTGCCGGAAGCCTTCGAACCACCCCAGCGGTCGGCCCAGCCGGACACCGACGGCGCTGCCGCGGCCGACAACCATGAGCCCGGCCAGGTGGTCCGCGTCAAGGACCATCCGGCCAAACCGATGAGCGTCGATGACGCGCTCTACGAGATGGAGCTGGTCGGACACGATTTCTTCCTGTTCCACGACCAGGAGAGTGACCGGCCGTCAGTGGTCTACCGGCGTCACGCGTTCGATTACGGGTTGATCCGGCTGGCCTGACAGTCCTCGAATGACCCTGAACCCTGGGCGCAACGCCCAGGGTTCAGGCATTACGGGGGCAGATCAGGCGGGGCACGACTGCGTGTCGCCTACGATGGAGCGGAAAAGACTCCGATCCTGTAGGGGATACATTCGTGCTGTCTAAGTTGCTGCGCCTCGGTGAAGGTCGCATGGTCAAACGCCTCAAAGGGGTCGCTGACTACGTCAATACCCTCTCCGATGACGTCGAGAAGCTCACCGATGATGAGCTGCGCGCCAAGACCGACGAGTTCAAGCGGAGGCTCGCCGACGAGAAGAACCCGGAGAGCCTCGACGACCTGCTGCCCGAGGCGTTCGCCGTGGCCCGCGAGGCCGCCTGGCGGGTGCTCAGCCAGCGTCCGTTCGATGTCCAGCTGATGGGCGGCGCCGCGCTGCACTTCGGCAACGTCGCCGAGATGAAGACCGGTGAGGGTAAGACCCTGACCTGCGTGCTGCCCGCCTATCTCAACGCGCTGTCCGGTAAGGGAGTGCACGTCGTCACGGTCAACGATTATCTGGCCAAACGCGACTCGGAGTGGATGGGCCGTGTGCACCGGTTCCTCGGCCTCGATGTCGGCGTGATCCTGTCGCAGATGACACCGGAGGAACGCCGGGCCGCCTACAACGCCGACATCACCTACGGCACCAACAACGAGTTCGGCTTCGACTACCTGCGCGACAACATGGCGCATTCGGTGGAGGACATGGTCCAGCGGGGACACAACTTCGCCATCGTCGACGAGGTCGACTCCATCCTGATCGACGAGGCCCGCACGCCGCTGATCATCTCCGGGCCCGCCGACGGTGCGTCGAACTGGTACACCGAGTTCGCCCGTCTCGCCCCGCTGATGGAGAAGGACGTCCACTACGAGGTCGACATCCGCAAGCGCACCATCGGTGTGCACGAGGTCGGTGTCGAATTCGTCGAGGACCAGCTGGGCATCGAGAATCTCTATGAGGCCGCCAATTCGCCGCTGGTCAGCTACCTGAACAACGCCATCAAGGCCAAGGAGCTGTTCCAGCGCGACAAGGACTACATCGTCCGCAACGGCGAAGTGGTGATCGTCGACGAGTTCACCGGCCGCGTGCTGGTGGGCCGGCGCTACAACGAGGGCATGCACCAGGCGATCGAGGCCAAGGAGCACGTCGAGATCAAGGCCGAGAACCAGACTCTGGCCACGATCACGCTGCAGAACTACTTCCGGCTCTACGACAAGCTCGCCGGGATGACGGGTACGGCCCAGACCGAGGCCGCCGAGCTGCACGAGATCTACAAGCTCGGTGTGGTGTCGATCCCGACCAACCGTCCGATGGTCCGCACCGACCAGTCCGACCTGATCTACAAGACCGAGGAAGCCAAGTACATCGCCGTCGTCGACGATGTCGGCGAGCGGTACGAAAAGGGGCAGCCCGTCCTGATCGGTACCACCAGCGTGGAGCGGTCGGAGTACCTGTCGCGGCAGTTCACCAAGCGCAAGATCCCGCACAACGTGCTCAACGCCAAGTACCACGAGCAGGAGGCGAACATCATCGCCGAGGCCGGCCGCTTGGGCGCGGTCACGGTCGCCACCAACATGGCTGGTCGTGGTACCGACATCGTGTTGGGCGGCAACGTCGACTTCCTGGCCGACAAGCGCCTGCGCGAGGCCGGCCTCGATCCGGTCGAGACGGCCGAGGACTACGAAGCCGCCTGGGACGACATGCTGGCGCAGATCAAGTCGGAGGCCGGCGAGGAGGCCGAGGACGTCCGTGCGGTCGGTGGCCTGTACGTGCTTGGCACCGAACGGCACGAGTCCCGCCGGATCGACAACCAGCTGCGCGGCCGCTCGGGTCGCCAGGGCGACCCGGGTGAGTCGCGGTTCTACCTGTCCCTCGGCGATGAGCTGATGCGACGGTTCAACGGCGCGACCCTGGAGTCGCTGCTGACGCGGCTGAACCTGCCCGAGGATGTGCCGATCGAGGCCAAGATGGTCACCCGCGCCATCAAGAGCGCGCAGACGCAGGTCGAGCAGCAGAACTTCGAGGTCCGCAAGAACGTCCTCAAGTACGACGAGGTGATGAACCAGCAGCGCAAGGTCATCTACGTCGAGCGCCGGATGATCCTCGAGGGCGAGAACCTGCAGGAGCAGGCACATCAGATGCTCATCGACGTCGTCACCGCCTACGTCGACGGAGCGACGGCCGAGGGGTACGCCGAGGACTGGGATCTCGAGAAGCTGTGGGAGGCGCTCAAGGCGCTGTACCCGGTCGGTATCGACCACCATGACCTGGTCGACGGTGACGCCGTCGGCGAGCCCGGTGAGTTGACGCGCGAGGAACTGCTCGACGCCCTCATCAAGGATGCCGAGCAGGCGTACGCCAACCGTGAGGCCCAACTGGAGGAACTCGCGGGCGAGGGCGCCATGCGTCAACTCGAGCGCAATGTCCTGCTCAATGTCATCGACCGCAAATGGCGTGAGCATCTCTACGAGATGGATTACCTCAAAGAGGGCATCGGCCTGCGTGCCATGGCCCAGCGCGATCCGTTGGTCGAATACCAGCGCGAGGGCTATGACATGTTCACCGGCATGCTGGACGGCCTGAAAGAGGAGTCCGTCGGCTTCCTCTTCAACGTGCAGGTCGAGGCCGTTCCGACGGCGCCGGCCGTGGCGCCCATCGCGGCACCCGAGGGCCTTGCCGAGTTCGCCCGGCAGGCCGCCGCCAATGCCGAGAGCAGTGCTGCGACCGAGTCGCGCGGTGACACCAAGGTGGCGCCTGCGCCCAGTGGTCCGCGGCACGCCGCACCTGCGGGGTTGCGGGCCAAGGGAATCGACGACTCAGGTGAGTCGAAGGCGCTGACCTACAGCGGGCCGTCCGAGGACGGTAATGCCGAGGTGAAGCGGCGCAACGGCGGGGCGCAGCAGCCCGCGCCGGAAGCCGGTGGAGCCACCCGCCGTGAACGTCGTGAGGCAGCGCGCAAGGCGGCAAAGACCCGCCGGGGGTAGCCGGCCCATCAGCCGATATGCAGGGCCACGATCTGCCATCGGCGGCCCTGCAGGGTCGTGACGTGTTCCACCCGGCCGGCGATCGCGTGCAGCCGCGGATGCCGCGCGTAGGCGGCCGTGACTTCGAACGCGTGCTCGTCGGCGCCGCACGGCTGCAGCCGGACCCGTTTCAGCACTGCCGCGGCAGGGCGGTGCCGGGTGGCCCGGGTGAATGCCACGACGGAATCGGTCAACCCGGTACCCATCAACGGCCGCAGCTGCGTGGCCGGCCGGCGCAGGTCGATGACTTCCAGGATGGTGCGCAGTGCCGCGTCGGCGAATGCGGTGGCGCTGCGGTACCGAGGTGACACGTCGAGCACCGGGGCACCCGCAGGCGGGTGCACCGGGCGCCGGACGTCGGTATGCAACGTCGGGCGGTGCGAGCTGATTCGCGGCGCGCGGTCGACGGTCACGACGAGTTGCGGCTCGTAGTCGACGACGGGTGTGACGGTGCCGGTGGTGTCGGTGATCGCCATGACGGCAGCCCTCCAGTGGACGCGATGTGACCGCTGTGCCCGCTGGAGAGTGCAGGCCGAACGGCACGATCTTGGCACAGCTGGTGGCATCCATGTGTGCACCCGTGGCGCGAAACATTCAGGCAGGTCGGCTAGCGTGACGGTCGCAGCAATTCGACTTGGCAGGGGGCGGCGTTCGGCATGGTGGCAAGGTTGTCTGCGTCGGATGCGTCGTTCTACCAACTGGAGAACACGGCGACCCCGATGTATGTCGGGTCGCTGTCGATCCTGCGTAAACCCCGGGCCGGGCTGAGCTACGACACCCTGCTGGCCACCGTCGAAAAGCGGCTTCCGCAGATCCCGCGCTACCGGCAGAAGGTCCGCGAGGTGACGCTCGGGATGGCGCGGCCGGTGTGGATCGACGATCGCGACTTCGACATCACCTACCACATCCGCCGCTCGGCGTTGCCGTCGCCGGGCAGCGACGCGCAGCTGCACGACCTGGTGGCCCGGCTGGGTTCACGACCCCTCGACAAGAGTCGACCGCTGTGGGAGATGTACCTGGTCGAAGGCCTGACCAAGAACCGCATCGCGATCTACACCAAGAGCCACCAAGCCTTGGTCAACGGTATGACGGCGCTGGAGATCGGCCACGTCATCGCCGACCGGACCCAGAAGCCGCCGGTATTCGGCGAGGACATCTGGATTCCGGCCCGCGAACCCGGTACCGCGTCACTGGTCCTGGGTGCGGTGGCGGACTGGATCTCGCGGCCGCGCCAGCAGCTCGAGGCCGTGCAATCCGCGGTCGCCGGTGTCGTGACGAACTCCGGGCAACTCGTGGAGGTCGGGCGCCGGGTCGCCGACGTGGCCCGCACCGTGGCGCGCGGCACCGCCCCCAGCAGTCCGTTGAACACCACCGTCTCGCGTAACCGGCGGTTCACTGTCGCCACCGGCCAGCTCGAGGACTACCGCAAACTGCGTGCCCGCTATGACTGCGACGTCAACGACGTCATCCTCGCTGTCGTCGCCGGCGCGCTGCGGAACTGGTTGTTGTCCCGCGGTGAACCGGTGACGCCGACGTCGACCGTGCGCGCGATGGCGCCGATGTCGGTGTACACCGACGTCGACGCCGACGGCTCCGCCGGACCCGGCCAGTCGATCAGCGAGGTGGCCCCGTTCCTGGTCGACCTGCCGGTGGGGGAAGGTAACGCGGTGGTGCGGCTGTCGCAGATCGCGCACGCCACCGAATCGCATTCGACGGCGGCCAGCCTGGTCGACGCGCGCACCATCGTGACGCTGTCGGGGTTCGCCCCGCCCACACTGCACGCGATGGGAATCCGGGTGGCCACGAGCTTCTCGGCCCGGTTGTTCAACCTGCTGATCACCAACGTGCCCGGCGCTCAGTCCCAGATGTATGTCGCGGGTACCAAGCTGCTCGAGACCTATGCTGTGCCGCCGTTGCTGCAGAACCAGGTACTGGCCATCGGGGTGACGTCGTATCTGGGCATGCTGTATTTCGGCATCAACGCCGACCGCGAGGCCATGAGTGACGTCGACATGCTGCCGGTGCTGCTCAAGGAGTCACTGGACGAATTGCTGGACGCCGCGCAGTAAGAGTTTGCCGGGCAGTACGATTCGGCAGTGGGTAAGGCCAAGAAGAATTCCGGTTCGGCCGACGCCGGCCCGGCCAAAATCGCCAACAATGTGTATGAAGCCGAATTGTTCCGGCTGCAAACCGAATTGGTGAAGCTGCAGGAGTGGACCAAACACAGCGGTGCGCGGATCGTCGTGGTGTTCGAGGGGCGGGACGCCGCAGGCAAGGGCGGCACCATCAAGCGCATCACCGAATATCTGAGCCCCCGGGTGGCCCGCATTGCAGCACTTCCGGCGCCGACGGACCGCGAGCGTGGCGAATGGTACTTCCAGCGTTACGTCTCGCATCTGCCCACGAAGGGCGAGATCGTGCTCTTCGACCGCTCCTGGTACAACCGCGCCGGGGTCGAGAAGGTGATGGGTTTCTGCACTCCGCAGGAGCACGCACTGTTCCTGGCGCAGGCACCCGTCTTCGAGCGGATGCTCATCGACGAAGGAATCCTGTTGCGCAAGTACTGGTTCTCGGTGTCGGACGACGAACAATTGAAGCGGTTTCGTAAGAGGTTGAAAGACCCTGTCCGGCAATGGAAACTGTCGCCGATGGATCTCGAGTCCGTCTATCGCTGGGAGGATTACTCGCGCGCGAAGGACGAGATGATGGCGCGCACGGACACACCTGGCAGCCCCTGGTTCGTCGTCGAATCCAACATCAAGAAGCATGCGCGGCTCAACATGATCAGCCACCTGCTGTCCACCATCGACTATCACGATGTGAGCAAGCCGAAGGTGCGGCTGCCCGAGCGGCCGGTGTTGTCCGGCGACTACGAGCGACCGGCCCGGGACCTGGCCACCTACGTCGACGATCACGTCGCCACCCTGCTGGGGGACCGCGACTGATGCGGATCTACGTTCCGGCCACGTTGGCGATGTTGCGCGGACTGGTCGCCGACGGCTCCCTGTTTCCGGTCAGCGCCACCGCCTTCGCGGTCACTCCCACGCTGCGTGAGGCCTACGCCGAGGGCGACGACGAGGAACTCGCCGAGGTCGCCCTGCGGGAGGCCGCGCTGGGATCGCTGCGGCTGCTGGCCATCGACGAAGACGGCCAGACCGGCGGCGACGACGTGCTGCCGCCGCGGCGCGCGGTGCTGGTGGCCGACGTCGAAGCCGTGACACTGCGCCCGGATCTCGATGATGCGGTGGTGCGGGTCGGCGCCCCGGTCGAGGTCGGCGACATCGCGGCCATCTACGTCGACACCGTGGCCGCCGAACCCGCTGTACGTGCGGCGATGGCTGTCATCGACGAAGCCGATCTCGGTGACGAGGACGCCGAACTGGCTGTCGGCGACGCCCAGGATCACGACCTGGCCTGGTACGCGACACAGGAGTTGCCGTTCCTACTCGAACTGCTGTGATTCAGGCCGCGGGACTAGATACGGAACCGTAAGTTACGGTACCGTAGGTTCTAGGCGCGGGCTGCCCGCTCTGCACACCGCCACTCAGGCAGGAGCTGTCATGGCCAAAAACAACATCAAGATCAACGCCAACGTCGTCGACACCGTTCGGCCCACGATTGCCGGCGCCGACAAACGTCCCGGGTGGCACGCGCTACGCACCATCGCCGAGCGCATCACCACGCCACTGCTGCCCGACGACTACCTGCATCTGGCCAACCCTTTGTGGTCGGCACGCGAATTGCGCGGGCGCATCCTCGAGGTGCGCAGGGAGACCGAAGACTCCGCAACACTGGTGATCAAGCCGGGCTGGGGCTTCTCGTTCGACTACGAGCCGGGCCAGTACATCGGCATCGGCGTGTTGATGGACGGCCGGTGGCGCTGGCGGTCCTACTCGCTCACATCGGCACCCATCACCGGTGCGCGCACCGTCACGATCACGGTCAAGGCGATGGCGGACGGGTTCCTCTCGAGTCACCTGGTCGGCGGGGTGGCTCCCGGCACCGTGGTGCGGTTGGCCGCACCGCAGGGCAACTTCGTCCTGCCGGACCCGGCGCCGGCGTCGGTGTTGTTCATCACGGCGGGGTCAGGGATCACACCGGTGATGTCGATGCTGCGGACCCTGGCGCGGCGCGACCAGATCACCGACATCCAGCACGTGCATTCGGCGCCGACCGAAGCCGACGTGATGTTCGGTGAGGAGTTGGCCGAACTGGTCACCTCGCATCCCAGTTACCGGCTGACCCTGCAGTCCACCCGCACGCAGGGCCGGTTCGACCTGGCCCGCCTGGACGCCGAGATTCCTGACTGGCGTGAACGCCAGACCTGGGCGTGCGGCCCCGAGGGCATGCTCGCCCAGGCCGAAAAGGTCTGGTCCGCGGCGGGTATCGAGAACCGCCTGCACCTGGAGCGGTTCGCCGCGAAGCGGGTGGCCACCCACGGCACCGGTGGCACGGTCACCTTCGAACGCGCCGGCAAGACCGTGACAGCCGACGCCGCGACCTCGTTGATGGACGCGGGCGAAGAGGTGGGTATCAGGATGCCGTTCGGCTGCCGGATGGGTATCTGTCAGTCGTGTGTGGTGAGCCTGCTCGACGGCCACGTCCGCGACCTGCGGACGGGTGTCGAGCACGAACCGGGTACTCGCATCCAGACCTGCGTTTCGGCAGCGTCCGGCGACTGCACACTGGATGTGTAACTTTTACTGACTGGTAACCTACGACATCGTAGGTTACGGTAGCGTAGGTAATGAAAGGAGGAACACGATGGCGATAACCGACGTTCCCGCGTTCGCGCACCTCACGGACGCCGACATCGAGAGCCTGGCGAACGAACTCGACACGATCCGACAGGACATCGAGGACTCCCGCGGTGCACGCGATGCGCGCTACATCCGCCGCACCATCGCAGCTCAGCGCGCGCTGGAGATCACCGGGCGGGCCATCCTGGCGGCCAGCTCCAAGCGGTCGGCCTGGTGGGCCGGAGCCACCACCCTCGGCGTGGCCAAGATCATCGAGAACATGGAGATCGGCCACAACGTCATGCACGGCCAGTGGGACTGGATGAACGATCCCGAGATCCACTCTTCTGGTTGGGAGTGGGACATGAGCGGGGCCTCCAAGCACTGGCGGTTCACCCACAACTTCATGCACCACAAGTACACGAACATCCTCGGGATGGACGACGACGTGGGCTACGGCCTCATCCGCGTGACGCGTGATCAGCGGTGGAAGCCCTTCAACCTGCTGAACCTGTTCTACAACACCATGCTCGCGGCGTTGTTCGAGTGGGGTGTCGGTCTGCAGCACCTGGAGCTGGGCAAGATCTCCAAGGGGCGTGACGATCGCAACGCCACGCTGGTCCGGGTCAAGGAGTTCGGCATCAAGGCGGGCCGGCAGGTGGTCAAGGACTACGTCGCGTTCCCCGCACTGACGTCACTGTCGCCGGGTGCCACGTTCCGTTCGACGGCGACTGCCAACGCGCTGGCCAACGTCATCCGCAATTTCTGGGCCAACGCCGTGATCTTCTGCGGCCACTTCCCGGACGGCGCAGAGAAGTTCACCAAGACCGACATGGTCGGTGAGTCCAAGGGGCAGTGGTACCTGCGCCAGATGCTGGGCAGTGCCAACTTCGAGAACGGTCCGGTGCTGCGGTTCATGAGTGGCAACCTGTGCCACCAGATCGAGCACCACCTGTACCCGGACCTGCCGAGCAACCGGCTCTACGAGATCTCGTTCCGTGTGCGCGAGGTGTGCGACAAATACGACCTGCCCTACACCACCGGGTCTTTCCTGGTGCAGTACGGCAAGTCGTGGCGCACCATCGCCAAGCTGTCGCTGCCGAACAAGTATCTGCGCGACACGGCCGACGATGCGCCCGAAACCCGTAGTGAGCGGATGTTCGACACGCTCGGTCCGGATTTCGCCGCGATCGATCCGGGCACCGGACGCAAGCGCGGACTCAAGAGTGCCATCGCCAAGGTGCGCGGCGCTCGAAAGTCACGGCGCGAGAAGCAGATCGAGGGCGGCGCCGACCTGGCCGCATAGTCCATCACAGCTAGACCCACGGGCGACCATCTCCGGATGGTCGCCCGTGGTGTTTCAGCCCTCCCGCAGGACGGCCAACAGGCGGCGCGCGGCGGCCACCCGTCCGACCGCAGACCCGCTCAGACTGTCCAGCGCGCACTCGGGATCCGCCGGAGGGCCCATGTGGCCGCAACCACGCGGGCAGTCCTCGATGGCGGCGGCCAGGTCCGAGAACGCCAGCAGGACATCATCGGGTTCGATGTGCGCCAGTCCGAACGACCGTACGCCCGGCGTGTCGATGACCCATCCTCCGTCGCGCAACGGCAGCGCCACCGACTGCGTCGACGTGTGCTTGCCCTTGCCCACTCCCGACACCTCACCGGTAGCCCGATCAGCCTCCGGCACAAGCCGATTGACCAGCGTCGACTTGCCGACACCGGAGTGCCCGAGCAGGACCGTCAGCTTGCCCGCCACCAGAGGCTCGACCGCGTCGAGCGGATCGTCACGGCCCGCGGTGGTGACGGTCAGGTCGAGGTCGGCGAACTGGGCGGCGAACGGTTCGGCCGGGGCCAGATCCGACTTGGTCAGGCACAGGATCGGCGTCAGGCCGCCGGCGTATGCGGCGATCAACGCCCGCTCGACGAATCCGGTGCGGGGCGGAGGATCGGCCAGGGCCACCACGACGATGAGCTGGTCGGCGTTGGCGACCACCACACGTTCGGTCGGGTCGGTGTCATCTGCGGTGCGCCGCAACACTGTTCGGCGCTCACCGCGCCGGACGATGCGGGCCAGGGTGTCGGGTCTGCCGGACAGGTCGCCCACGACGTCGACGTCGTCGCCGACCACGATCGGGGTGCGACCCAGCTCGCGGGCCCGCATGGCCGTCACCAGGTTCTCCGGATCGCCGCCGAGAACACATCCCCACCGTCCGCGGTCGACGGTGACCACCATCGCCGACAGCGCGTCGGCGTGGTCGGGGCGCGTCTTGGTGCGCGGTCGCGAACCCTTGCCCGGACGGATCCGGACGTCGGACTCGTCGTAGTCGCGACCGCCTACCACCGCGGCCTGCCTAGCCCTGTCCCACCAGCATGTCGGACCACAACGCCGGGAACTCGGGCAGTGTCTTGGAAGTGCTTGCAATATCGTCGATTTCGACTCCCTCGACACGCAGCCCGGCGATTGCCCCGGCCATCGCCATCCGGTGATCGGCGTATGCGTGCCACGTGCCGGCGTGCAGGGGCTGCGCCGTGATGAGCAGCCCGTCCGGCGTCTCCTCGCAATGCCCGCCCAGCCCGTTGATCTCGGCGGTGAGTGCTGCCAGCCGGTCGGTCTCGTGCCCGCGCAGATGCGCGACGCCGGACAGCCGCGACACCGATCCCGGTTGTGCCAGCGCGGCCAGTACCGCGACGGCGGGGGTCAGCTCGCCGACGTCATGCAGGTCGACGGTGAAACCGCCGTATTCGTGGGCGCCGTTGACCTCGAGGTGCCAATCGGTCTGCGCGACAGTCGCATCCGTCAGGCCGAGGATCTCGACAATGGTGTCGGCGGGCTGCAGGCTGGGCGCCGGCCAGTTGGCGATGCGGACGGCCCCGCCGGTGACCGCGGCCGCGCACAGGAACGGGACCGCGCCCGACAGGTCGGGCTCGACCACCCAGTGACGGGCGGCCACCGCGCCCGCGTCGACGCGCCAGCGATTCTTCTCGCTGTCGTCGACGTCGACGCCGGCCTGGCGCAGCATGGCCACCGTCATCGCGATATGCGGCGCCGACGGCACCGATTCGCCGGTGTGCTCGATGGTCAGTCCGTCGTCGAAGGCAGGCGCGGTGAGCAGCAGTCCCGAGACGAACTGGGAGGACCCCGACGCGTCGATCGCCACGGTGCCGCCCTTGACGACGCCCGTGCCTGCGACCTGGAACGGCATGGCGTCGCCGTCGATGCCGACGCCCAGCGAACGCAGGGCGGACAGCAGAGGGGCGATCGGGCGGGCGCGGGCCTGCTCGTCGCCGTCGAATTCGACCGTCGCATCGCCGAGAGCCGCCAGCGGCGGGACGAACCGGAGCACCGTGCCGGCCAGCCCGCAGTCGACCCGGGCCCCGGCCGCCGGTGAGATCCGGCCGGCGACGGTCAGATCGGTCTGATCGCCCTCGATGTCGAGGCCCAGGGTGCGCAGTGCGCCGATCATCAGGTCGGTGTCGCGGCTGCGCAGTGCGCCACCGATGGTCGACGAACCCGATCCCTGTGCCGCCGCCAGTGCGGACAGGATGAGCGTGCGGTTGGTCAGCGACTTGGATCCCGGCACGGTCACAGTGGCGTGCACGGGCGTTGCCGTGTGCGGTGCCTGCCAGGGAGGGAGTTCTGCCACGGTGCCCATCCTGCCCTAACCGTGCTCCTGTCTTGTCTGTGAGCTCTGGAACTATGGCAGGTATGTGTGGACGTTTTGCGGTCACCACCGACCCGGCGCTGCTGGCCGAGAAGATCAAAGCCCTCGATGAGGCCACCGGGTCGGCCGACGACGGCGACAAGGGCAAAGACGGTCAGTCGAGTGGCAATTACAACGTGGCGCCCACCACCACCATCAGCGTCGTGGTGAAACGACACAGCGAGCCGGACGACCAGTCGACGCGGCGGGTCCGTCTCATGCGATGGGGCCTGGTCCCGCCGTGGTCCAAGACCGGGGAGGACGGTGCGCCCGACAGCAAGGCGCCGCTGCTGATCAATGCGCGTTCGGAGAAGGTCACCGAGTCGCCTGCCTTCAGGAACTCGGCGAAGAGCAAACGCTGTCTGATTCCGATGGACGGCTGGTACGAGTGGCGGCCCAACGGTGAGACAGCCAAGGGCAAGAAGGCGCCCAAGACGCCGTTCTACATGTACGGCGAGGACGGTGAGCTGCTGTTCATGGCGGGACTGTGGACGACATGGCGGCCCAAGGGTGCGCCCAAGGACACCAGGCCGCTGGTCAGCTGCACCATCATCACCACCGACGCGGCCGGGCCGCTGGCCGACATCCACGACCGGATGCCGCTGACCGTCAGCGCGCCCGACTGGGACCGCTGGCTGGACCCCGACGCGCCCATCGACGAGGGCCTGCTGCGCGGCCACGGCGACCTGGACCGCATCGCGATCCGCGAGGTGTCCACGCTGGTGAACAGCGTCCGCAACAACGGACCGGAACTGATCGAACCGGCCGAACCGCAGCCCGAGCAGGGCACGCTGCTGTGACGTCACCGCTGTCGGACACCGCGGTGATCGACACGCTGGGCGCCGACCTGCGCAGTGCGGGCTACACCACCGACGGGGTGGGCGACCTGCTCGGCGCCGATGCCGGGGCGGCGTTCAGTCGCGGGCAGTGGTGGTCGGCGCTGCGTATCACCGAACGCGCCACCGCCGAACGACAGCGGCTCGCGGTGCTGGTGCGGCTGTTCCTGCTCGGAGCGGAGGAATCCCGCGACCGCGTCGCGGTGGCCGTACCCACTTCCGGCGTCGATGCGCTGATCGCCAACGGTGTCGTCGAGCCCACGCCGAGCGGGGCGGTGCGGGCCGCGTTGGACATCCGCCCACACGGCGACGGCAGGCGTGACTTCCTGGTGGTCTCGGACCTCGACGCCGCGTTGCGGCCGGGGCCTGTCCACGATGATCACGTCCTCGGTATCGGCGGCGCATCGGTGACGCTGGCCCATGCCGTCGTGCGCACCCACGTCGGACGAGCCCTCGACCTCGGCACCGGCTGCGGAGTGCAGGCGCTGCATCTCGATGCGCATTGCGACGCGATCGTCGCCACCGACACCAACGAGCGCGCGCTCGCACTGGCCGCCGCCACCGCGCGGCTCAACGGGATGTCGTGGGACCTGCGGTGTGGCAGCCTGTTCGAGCCGGTCGACGGTGAACGCTTCGATCTGATCGTGTCCAACCCGCCGTTCGTGGTGGGCACAGGCGCGCTGCACTACATGTACCGCGATTCCGGGATGGCCGGAGATTCGTTGTCGCAGAATCTGATCGAAGCTGTCGGTGAGCATCTGGAGCCCGGTGGCACCGCACAGATCATGGCGAACTGGATCGTGCGGCACGGCGAGGAACGTGACGCGTGGCGCGACCGCGTCGGCGGTTGGCTGGCGACCACCGGCCTCCATGCCTGGGCGGTGCAGCGTGAGTTCGCCGATCCGATCAGCTACGTCTCGCTGTGGACCTCGGATGCGGGCGAGTTGCCCGAGGAAGCCGCGCGCCGCGGCGGCCAGTGGCTGGACTGGTTCGACGGGGAGGGCATTGCCGGGGTCGGGATGGGCATGATCACGCTGCGGGCGCCCAGGCGCGGTGAGCGCCGGCGACCCGACCACGTCCTGGAAGAGATCACCGGTGCCGACGAGGCGCTCACCGGTCCCGAGGTGGAGGCGTTCTTCGCCCGTCGCGAGTACCTGCACGACACCGACGACGCGCATCTGCTCGCTGCGAAGCTCAGCACCGCGCCGGTGATCCTGGAGGAGCAGTCCCTGCCCGGTCCCCAGGGGTGGCAGACGGTGGGGGCCGCGGTGCGACGGCCCGGTGGGCCGGCGGCCGTGATCGGCGTCGATGAGGTGTCGCGGGCGTTGCTGGCCGGCTGTCGGGGCGAGGTGCCTCTTGGCGCGTTGATCGATCTGCTGGCCGCCCACCACGGTGTCGACTCCGACGCGCTGGCCGTTGCCGCGCTTCCGGTGGTCCGTGAGGCGATCGGACGCGGAATCCTGTACCAGGCAGGTCAACCCACGTCGATCTGACGTAATCTCTTCCGCCGCCGACCTGCGGGTGTCATCCTTCTCCAAGGTCAACCTGCAGGGGGGCGTCATGACCTCAACCCAGCCGCGCATCGAGACGGCCGAGATCACCGTGCACAACCCGGCCGACGGCCGCGCTGTCGGCAGCGTGCCGATCGACTCCGCCGAGACGGTCGCGGCGACGGCCATCGCGCTGCGTCAGGCGCAGCCGGAGTGGGAGGCCATCGGTCCGCGCGGACGTAAACGGTGGTTGATCGAGTTCCAGGGCTGGGTTCTCGACAATGCCGACCGCATCACCGACGTGGTGATGTCGGAGAGCGGTAAGTCACGCACGGACGCCGGGCTCGAAGCGCTCGCGGTGGCCGACGTGATCACCTACTGGTCCGCCAACGCCGAAGCGTTCCTCGCCGACAGGCATCCGAAACCACACAACCTGCTGTTCAAGACCAAACGGCTGACGACGGTGTACCGGCCCCATCAACTGGTCGGCATCGTCACGCCGTGGAATTTCCCGTTCACCATGCCGGCCTATGACTGCATCCCGGCACTGGCCGCCGGGGCGGCTGTCCTGATCAAACCGTCCGAAGTCACGCCGCTGTCGGCGATGGAAATCGCCCGCGGTTGGGAAGAGATCGGGGCGCCTCCGGTGGTGGGCGTGGTCACCGGCTACGGGGCCACCGGCGCGGCCGTCATCGATTACGCGGATTTTCTGCAGTTCACCGGATCCACCCGCACGGGCCGCAAGGTCGCGGTGGCCTGCGCGGAACGGCTGATCCCGTTCAGCCTTGAACTCGGGGGGAAAGACCCGGCGATCGTGTTGGCGGACGCCGATCTGGATCGGGCCGCCAACGGCATCGCGTGGGGCGGGATGTTCACCTCAGGCCAGGTATGTGTGTCCGTCGAGCGGGTGTACGTCGAGGCGCCGGTCTACGACGAGTTCCTGGCCAAGCTCACCGCCAAAGTCGCTGCGGTCAAACAAGGTAACGATGCCGACACGGGAGCCATGGCCACCGCGGCGCAGCGCGATATCGTGTCCCGGCACGTCGACGACGCCGTCGCGGCGGGAGCCCGGGCGCTCACCGGCGGAAAGCCCACCGGTGTCGGAACCTACTTCCAGCCCACCGTGCTCGCCGACGTCGAGCAACAGATGTCGTGCATGACCGAGGAGACCTTCGGACCGACGCTGCCGGTGGTCAAGGTGGCCGACGAGAACGAGGCGGTCCGGCTGGCCAACGACTCGCAGTACGGGTTGTCGGCAACGGTGTGGACCGGTGACCCGGCCCGCGGTGAACGCATCGCGCGCCGGCTCGAGGTCGGTGCGGTCAATGTCAACGACGCCCTGACCAACCTCTTCTGCCCGTCGATCCCGATGGGTGGTTGGAAAGAATCCGGGATGGGTTACCGCTCTGGGGGAGCCAGCGGATTGATCAAGTTCTGCCGTCAACAGGCCATCACGGCGCCGCGGCTACCCACGCAGAAGTCCGAATTGCTCTGGTATCCCTCGACGAAACGCCGCGCGAGAGTGGCGCAGGCCGCTCTGCGTGGTCTCGCGGCGCATGACTGGCGGCGGCGACTCGGGCTGAAGCCCAGGCGGTCCTCCGGGCGCTAGGCCGGAAGGTGCATGCCACGATGATGCGGTGACCGACGCCCTGGCCGGATACCCGGTGACGGCCCCGGCGTTGCCGGGGGCCGCTGTCTTCGACCAGTTCTGGGCCGATGTCACATTCGTCCACTGGCCGGTCGATGCCGATGCCGTCGCTCATCTTCTCCCGCCCGGCACCCGGCCGGATGTCTTCGAGGGGCGGACGTATGTTGCGCTCGTGCCGTTTTCGATGCGTCACACCGGGGTCGCCATGATCCCGTCGATCCCGTATTTCGGCCGGTTCCTCGAGACCAACGTGCGGCTGTACTCGGTCGACGACGAAGGACGGCACGGCGTGGTGTTCCGCTCCCTGGAAACCACCCGCCTGGCCGTGGTGCCGTTGATCCGCGGCGCGCTGGGCGTGCCCTACACGTGGGCGCGCATGCGCAGGACCGGTGTCGGCGACCGCGCCGTCTACGACAGTGCCCGGCGCTGGCCGCGCCCGGTGGTGCGCAGCAGGCTGACGGTCGACATCGGTGCGGCCGTCACGCCGACAGCCTTGGAGGTCTGGCTCACCGCCCGATGGGGAGCGCACACCCGCAAGGCCGGACGCACGTGGTGGGTGCCCAACGAGCACGGACCCTGGCCGCTGCGCGCCGCCGAAATCGTCGATCTCAGTGATGAACTGGTGGCCGCCGCCGGTGTCACGCCGGTCGGGGAGAGGCTTCGTGCGTTGTACTCACCCGGCGTGCGGGCGCGGTTCGGCAGGCCGGTGCGGCTGCGCTGACCGGCCGTCAGGGCGCAATGTAGCCCGGCGGATTGGGCTGCTCCACCCACAGGTCGACACCGAGGTCGGAGCCCGGCACGCAGTCGTAGACCGAAAGGTCCGTCACGCCGGAGTCGACCAACACGTCCTCGCACAGCAGCGAATTGCCCGTGAATTCGGTCGACGGCTTGGTGATGACCGCGTAGGCGGCGTCGGCGTACACCGACGGTTTGCGCGCGCGTGCCATCGCCTCGTCACCGCCGAGCAGGTTCTGCACGGCCGCCGTCGCCACCAGTGTGCGCGGCCACAGGGTGTTCGATGCGATCCCGGCGGCGCGCATCTCTTCGGCAATACCCAAGGCGCACAACGTCATACCGAACTTCGCCATCATGTACGCCGTCGGCTTGAGCCATTTCGATTCGAGCAGGATCGGCGGCGACAGCGTCAGGATGTGCGGGTTCTCCCGTCCCTTCATATGCGGGATGCACGCCTGCGAAACGGTGTAGGTGCCCCGCACCTGGATCCCGTTCATCAGGTCGAAGCGCTTGAGCGGCACCTCCTCGATGGAGCCGAGATTGATCGCCGACGCATTGTTGACGCAGATGTCGATACCGCCGAACTGCTCGACGGCGCTGGCTACCGCGGCGGCCACCGAATCGCCGTCCCGGATGTCGCCGACGATCGGCAGGGCCTGCCCACCGGCCTCCTCGATCTCCTTGGCGGCGGTGTACACCGTGCCTTCGAGCTTGGGGTGCGGCTCGGCGGTTTTGGCCACCAGCGCGATGTTGGCGCCGTCGGCGGCGACCTTCTTGGCGTTTGCGCGGCCTATTCCGGGGGTGGCCCCCGATATTAACCTGGTCTTCCCGTATATACACATGGCCTGCACTCTATGGGGCGACGATGCGGGTGAGGGACGAACCCGAGGAGGAGGCGCATCGACAGCAGTTGCGGCCCTATTTCTGCGTCGAGTGAGAACTGGCGCAGAAGAAGTGCGAGTGGACCTCTGCGTGAGTTCTGAATCGATGACCGGTGAACGCCTCAGGCCTGGATGGCGGCGACGACGGCAGCAGTCAGGTCGACGAGGTCCCGTGGCGCCAGCGCGATGTCCAGGCCTCGCTTCCCGGCGCTGCACAGCACGCGGTCCCACATCAGCGCCGAATCGTCGATCACGGTCGGCAACGGCCGGCGCTGACCCAGCGGTGAGATGCCGCCGGTGACGTAGCCCGTCGAGCGTTGGGCATCGGCCGGATCGGCCATCGCGACCTTCGGCACCCCCAGGGCTGCGGCGGCGGCCTTCAGCGAGAGCTTGCTCGGGACGGGCAGCACGGCCACCGCCAGGCCCTTGGGCAACGCCAGAACCAGGGTCTTGAACACTTGCTCAGGGCTGATCTGGTGGGTCCGGGCCAACTCGGCGGCGGCCTCGTCGCCGAACGAGGTGGTGCGGGGGTCGTGGTGGTACGACACCACCTCATGAATGATGCCCGCTTTCACCAGAGCCGCGATCGCCGGTGTTGCTGCCCGTGCCACGGCGTCAGGGTAGCGGTGTGAAGTCGAGGAAATAGCGGGGCGGTAAATGCTGTTTGGAACGTGTGCGCTTCGGCGCATCGGCCCACGCGGGCCGAAGTTCGTCAGTACGCAGTCCTAGGATTGACCGATAGGGGAGTCTGGTGTCAGCAGTTTGCCTGGAGCCACCGTCGTCCGACTCGTTGGCTGAGTCGGTCGAGGCAATCTTCAGCAGCACTGCTACGGAAGGGACTGTGTTTAACAACATGACCGATATCGACGGCGTGACGGGCTCGGGTACCGAGCTCGAACCGGACGTCTCGGCAGCCGCTGAGGGTGCGCCCAACCGCGCAGCCGACGAGACGGACGCCGAGCTCACGGCACGGTTCGAGCGCGACGCGATCCCGCTGCTGGATCAGCTCTACGGTGGTGCACTGCGGATGACCCGCAACCCTGCCGATGCCGAGGATCTGCTGCAGGAAACCATGGTCAAGGCGTATGCGGGGTTCCGCTCGTTCCGTGAGGGAACCAACCTCAAGGCGTGGCTGTACCGCATTCTGACGAACACCTATATCAACAGCTACCGCAAAAAGCAGCGGCAGCCGGCGGAATATCCGACCGAGGAAATCACCGATTGGCAGCTTGCCTCCAACGCTGAGCACTCCTCGACCGGCCTGCGCTCCGCCGAAGTCGAGGCGCTCGAAGCGCTACCCGACACCGAGATCAAGGAAGCCCTCCAGGCGTTGCCGGAAGAGTTCCGGATGGCCGTGTACTACGCCGACGTCGAGGGTTTCCCCTACAAGGAGATCGCCGAGATCATGGATACGCCGATCGGGACTGTGATGTCCCGGCTGCACCGGGGACGACGCCAGTTGCGTGAATTGTTGGCCGATGTGGCCAAGGACCGTGGCTTCATCCGAGGACAGCAGCTCGACGAGCCCGAGGAGGTGTCGTCGTGAGCTCGGATTCCCGCAGCGACGAACGCTGGACCCCGCCGATCGGCCCCATCGACCCCGAGCATCCCGAGTGCGCTTCGGTGATCGCCGAGGTATGGACGCTGCTCGACGGTGAGTGCACCGACGACACCCGTGAGAAGCTGCGACACCACCTCGACGAGTGCCCCACCTGTCTGCGCTTCTACGGCGTCGAAGAGCGGATCAAGAAACTGATCGCGTCCAGGTGCAGTGGTGAGCGCGCCCCTGACGGCCTGCGGGCCCGGCTCAAGCTGGAGATCAGCAAGACCACGATCATCCGGCGCGGCTGACACTTCGCCCGCCAACGAGAACCGCCCGGCTCCTGCAGGAGTCCGGGCGGTTTTTTTTTGCGGTTCGAGTCAGCGCACTGACTTCGAGCCGGCGTTGGGGCGCTTGCCGTGGTTGGCCTTGCTGTGCTTCCGGTCGCGCTTCTTACGGCCACGCTTGGCCATGGTGTACCTCCGAGATCTTGACGATTGGTTGTCCGCTCAGGGGCAGACGTTGCCTCCATTGTCTCATGCCGCGGCATGGCTCTGTCCACGCGCCCGTGAGCCGCCGGGTGTGGTTCGATAGAGCGGCACGTAACAGCAGGAGTGAGTGGGGTGAAGATGGCCGAGGATGTTCGCGCCGAGATCGTGGCCAGTGTGCTCGAGGTAGTGGTCCACGAGGGCGATCAGATCGGCGAGGGCGACACCGTGGTCCTGCTGGAGTCGATGAAGATGGAGATCCCGGTACTCGCCGAGGCGTCCGGCACGGTCACGAAGGTGAACGTGTCCGTGGGTGACGTCATCCAGGCGGGTGACCTCATCGCCGTGATCAGCTAGGCGCCGATGTCGACGCTCGGTGACCTCCTAGCCGAGCACACCGTTCTGCCTGGCGCTGCCGTTGACCACCTGCATGCCGTGGTGGGCGAGTGGCAGCTGCTGGCCGACCTGTCGTTCGCCGACTACCTGATGTGGGTGCGCCGCGATGACGAGGTGCTGGTGTGCGTGGCGCAGTGCCGGCCCAATACGGCCCCCACAGTCCTGCTGAGCGACGCCGTGGGCACCACGGCTGTGCCCGCCGATCTGCCGCTGGTCGCCGCGGCGTTCCGGTCTGGTGCCATCGGCCGTGAAGAGGATCCCAGCCCGGGGCTGTCGATCAGGCGTACCGGCCTCAACGTCGAAGCGGTGCCGGTTCGGCATGCCGACGAGGTGGTCGCGGTACTGACCCATCAGACGGCGCTGGCGGCAATGCGCAAGTCCAGCCCCCTGGAGAAGGCGTACCTGGACTGTGCGGGCGACCTGGTGCGCATGCTGTCCGAAGGCACATTTCCCAATGTCGGTGATCTGGGTATCTCACGGTCCAGCCCACGGGTCGGCGACGGTTTCATCCGGCTGGATGTCAATGGTGACGTGATGTTCGCCAGTCCCAATGCGCTCTCCGCGTATCACCGGATGGGCCTGACATCAGAGCTCGAGTCGCACAATCTGGTGGCCGTCACCCGGCCGTTGATCTCCGATCCGTTCGAAGCCCAGGAACTGGCCGAGCACATCCGCGTCTCGCTGGCCGGCGGGGCAAGTATGCGCACCGAAGTCGACGCGGGCGGCGCCGCGGTGCTGCTGCGCACGATTCCGCTGGTGGTCCGCGGCACCGCCGTGGGTGCGGCGGTGTTGATCCGCGATGTCACCGAGGTCAAGCGCCGGGATCGTGCGCTGCTCAGCAAGGACGCCACGATCCGCGAGATCCATCACCGGGTGAAGAACAACCTGCAGACAGTGGCTGCGCTGCTGCGGCTGCAGGCCCGTCGCACCAACAATGCCGAGAGCCGCGAGGCGTTGATGGAATCGGTCCGTCGGGTGAGCTCGATCGCGCTGGTGCACGATGCGCTGTCGATGTCGGTGGACGAAGAAGTGAACCTCGACGAGGTGATCGACCGGATTTTGCCGATCATGAACGATGTCGGGTCGGTGGACGCGCCCATCAAGATCAGCCGCAGCGGCGCGCTGGGTGTTCTCGACGCCGACCGCGCCACGGCCCTGGTCATGGTGGTCACCGAGTTGGTGCAAAACGCCTTGGAGCACGCCTTCGACACCGGAGCCAAGCGTGGGTGCATCACGATCCGGGCCGAGCGCTCCGCACGGTGGCTCGACGTGGTTGTCCACGACGACGGGCGCGGCCTGCCCGAGGGTTTCAGCTTGGAGAAGTCCGACAGCCTGGGGCTGCAGATCGTCCGGACGCTGGTGTCCGCCGAACTCGACGGCTCGCTGGGCATGCACGGCGGCCGAGACGGCGGCACCGACGTGGTGCTGCGGGTTCCCATCGGCAGGCGGGTGCGTGCCGCTCAGTAGGAGGCGGCTCGAGAACAAAAACAGCGGCCCCGGCATGTTGCCGGGGCCGCTGTTCTTGCTTTAGCCGTTGGGCTCAGACTCCGGTGCGCGTTTTGGTGCGGGCGTTGCGGCGCTTGAGAGCGCGACGCTCGTCCTCGCTCATCCCGCCCCAGACACCGGCGTCCTGGCCGGACTCCAATGCCCAGGTGAGGCACTCGGTGGTCACCGGGCACCGGTTGCACACGAGCTTCGCGTCAGCGATCTGGGCGAGCGCGGGCCCGCTGTTCCCCACGGGGAAGAACAGTTCGGGATCCTCGTCGCGACACACCGCCTTATGGCGCCAATCCATGGCTATTACTCCTCACTTGGCGCGCAGCAATACGCGCCGGTTTTTGTCTTCGGCTGTTAACGCGTGCACTGAAATGTTTCTGCACTGTTGCATCTGATCGTTCCAGAGGCTGAACAGATGTCAATAGGACTCAGTTAACACGTGGGCAATCTCACTGCTGGGGTCCGTTACCGGATCACTCACTCGTTTGTACTACACTAAATCCACCTGCGCCCTAAATTACCATCAGCAGTTTTGTTATTGCAGGTCAGATGGGGTATTTGACGGGGGTGCAACTACGCCCAAGGCCTCGGGCACTGCCTGGAACGTCATGTTTTCCCTCAGTCCGATGTATTCACCGTCAATCTGAGTCGCGATGGGCGTGTCGCTCGTCACGGCCACTTGAGGGACGTCATCGTCGCGAACTACGTGCTTGGCGTCGATCGTGGGCCGCTTCGACACCATCTGCCGCACCAGGCCCAGATTGCGCCAGACGTTCATGCTGGTCGTCGCAAAAACTCCCAGCCCGGTTTCGAACCGGCAGTCCGGGTTGGTCCAGATGGGGCGGGCGTTGGCATAGGTCCAGGGGCTGGAGTTCGACACGAACACGAAATGCACGCCGGTGATCGGGTCCCGGCCGGGAAGTTGCAGTGTGAGTCGGGGCGCGTGGCTGGCGCTGCGCAGCACGGTCGGGACGGCGGCACTGATGTAGCGCATGGCCGTCACCCCCTTGTGCTTGCGGCGACGCGCCTCGACAGCTGCGACCACTTCGCCGTCCACCCCCATGCCCGCAGTGAAGACCGCCCAGCGTTCACCGCAGTCCATCAGGCCGATCCGTCGCCATGACCGTGCGGGCCCGTGCTCGCCGAGCAGGTCCACCAGCATGTTGGTGGCGTCGACGGGGTCGGACGGGATGCCCAGCGAGCGGGCAAATACGTTCGCGGACCCGCCCGGGACCACCGAGACGGCGGGCACGTGGCCCAGCGGCAGGTGGCCCGGCTTGCCCAGCAGACCGTTGACGACCTCGTTGACCGTGCCGTCGCCGCCGTGCACGATCACGACATCGACGCCGTCAAGA
>CAMFLL010000024.1 GCA_945957405.1 uncultured Mycolicibacterium sp.
GGCTTCACCGTCGAATCACACAGCGCTGTGTGGCACGGGATGCCGGCGATCGTGCACCCGTTGGCCGTGGGACGCGCAACGCGCTGAACGGGTTCTACTACTTCGTGTCCGACCACCGGAAAACGCGGAGGCAGGCCACCAAACCCAAAATGCTCCATGCGGCGAGGACGAGGAAGATGCGCCCGTGCTCCCAGTTGCCGGCCGGTTCGAAGGTCACCATCTGCGGCGGCAACAGTACCGACCGGAATCCTTGCGCCATCCACTTGACCGGGAAGATGGAGCCCACGATCAGCATCCACGCCGGGAGCACCATGAGTGGCACGTAGGTGCCCGACACGAACTGCAGGCCCACGGCAGGACCGTTGGTCAGGACTGCGGCGGACACCGCGTTGCTCGCGAGATTGCTGATGAGGATGCCCAGCAACGAACAGCTGACGACACCCAGGAGGAAAACCCACATCAGCGTGAACCAGCCGAAAAGGTCTGTCGGCAAATGAAGTCCGAAGATGAACACCCCGACGCACAGCAGGAGGACGGCCTCGGCGAAGCTGACGATGGCGACCAGCATGATCTTTCCGATGAAGTACGACGCCGCCGTCGCCGGCGTCCCCCGCAGCCGCCGCAGCGCACCGGTGTCGCGGTCGGCGGCGATGCTGATACCCAGGTTGATGAACGACGTCGAGAGGACACCGTAAGCGAGCATGCTCGCCGCGATCACTGCGCCGGTGCTGGTTTCGCTGTTGGGCAGCTTCGCGGAGAAGATCGCGCCGAGGAGGACGCAGATCACCGCAGGCATCGAGAATGTCAGCGCCACCTGTTCGGGTCGGCGGTAGAACATCTTCAGCTCGGGAACGACGCGCGACAGGCCGATGCGCAGTGGCGATGGGAGCACAGGGGAGACCCCATCTGCGCGATTCCAGGCTCGTGGCACCTTCTCGGTGTGTTCGATCGCCATCACACCTGGCCGATCAAGTGCAGATAGGCGTCTTCGAGGGTGGGGCGGCTGACTGTCAACTGCGCCAGCTCAACACCGGCCGTCGACCGTCGCCTGATCAACTCGGTCGGCTCGCTGGTCTCCTCCTCATGGACCTCGTCGCCTTCCATCCATCTCACAGTCGCAACGGAGTCGACGTACGCGGTCAATCGGTCCGGCGAATCCACCGCCACCACTCGGCCACCCGCGATGACCGCGACGCGGTCCGCCAGCGCCGCCGCTTCCTCCAAGTAGTGGGTGGTGAGCACGATGGTCGTGCCTTCGTCCGCCAACAGCCGGATGAGGCCCCAGAACTGGCGGCGGGCTTCGGGATCGAAACCGGTGGTCGGTTCATCGAGGAAGAGCAGCTCAGGCCTGGCGATGATGCCGAGAGCGACATCGAGCCGTCGTCGCTGCCCACCGGAGAGCGTCCTGACCTTCGATCCCGGCACCGAACCGAGACCCACCAGGTCGAGAGCTTCCTCCGGGGCTCGAGAATCGCCGTAGCATCTCGCGAACATCCGCAGCGTTTCAGACACCGTCAGCATCCCGAAGTCGCTGGCCTCCTGCAGCACGATGCCGATCCTGGCGCGCCAACTCCTACCCGCTGTGCCGGGGTCCTCGCCGAGCACTAGGACATCCCCGGAGTCCCGCTTCCGGTGGCCCTCGAGAATCTCGATGGTGGTCGACTTGCCCGCTCCGTTGGGGCCGAGAATCGCGAAGACTTCGCCGTAGCCGACGTCGAGATCGAGACCCTGCACCGCGCGCAGTTGCCCGTACGCCTTCGACAGTCCCCGTACCTGAACGGGTTTCACGGATGCACACCACCTGGGCCAGGACCAGGCTGCCCCTCGAGTTCGGCCAGCAGTTCCCGCAATTCGTCCTCCGACAGGTCGTCGATCAGACCGTCCACGTCACTGTCCACGCCAGGAGGCGGCGGTTGGTCCGTGACGACGGGTGCGGCACCGTGGGTGGCGTGGAGCTCGGTCAGTACGCGGTCGGACAGGGAGTTCACGCTGACGCCCCGAAGGATCTCCAGCACGGGGAGATCAATCGAGAACATGGTGTTGATCCGGACGCGGAAATCCATTGCCATCATGGAGTCCAGGCCGATGTCGTCCAGCATGTCGTCGGGCTCGATGTCGCCGGCGGCGCAGTCAAAGACAGCGGCCACGATGCGTCGCACATGATCGGCGATCACCGCCGATCGCTCGACTTCCGGGGTGTTTGCGAGTACGTCGAGTATCGACGGGCCCGAATCATTGTGGCGGATCGCCGTTTCGGCGGTCTCGAGTTCTGAGAACATCATCGGTAGCTGTCCGCCGAACCCGGCCTGCCTGGCGCGGCCCCAGTCGGCGCTGATGGCGACGATGGCGGGCACTGTCTGATTGATGAGCCGATCGAGGATCCGCGTGCCCACCGCGGGGGTGATCAATTCGATTCCACGCTGCGCGTAGAGCTTCTCGAGCTTGAGCTCTTCGACCATGCCCACCGACCATGGCCCCCACCCGATGGTCAGCGCCGGTAGTCCCCGCGCCCGCCGGTAGTGCGCGAAAGCGTCGAGAAAGGCATTGGCAGCCGCGTAGTTTCCCTGCCCCGGCGCGGCGATGGTCGACCCGGCCGACCCGAACATGACGAAGAACTCCAGGTCGTGCTGTTCAAAGGTGTCGTGCAGCACGCGGGTACCGGTGATCTTGGGCGCCAACACCTTCACGAAATCTTCTTCGCTGATGTTGACCAGAAGTTGGTCGGCGACCGAGCCCGCCGCATGGACGACTCCGCGAACTGGCCGGCCCCCGGCACCGGTATGGCTGTTCAGCCACGCCGCCACTTGCCGTTTGTCGGTGATGTCGACACTCGCGGTGTCGATGTGCACGCCGAGGCGCTCGACGGCGAGGATGGTGGTGACCGTCGCGAAGTCGGCGTCGCCTTCGGTCAGGTCTGACCACAGACTTCTTGGCGGGATCGCGCGGCGGCTCAGCAGTGTGATGTGCCGTGCGCCCCGTTGGGCGAGATAGGTGGCCACGACGCGGCCGAGTGCCCCCGCGCCGCCGGTCACGACGTACGTCGCATCGGGGCTGAGCTTGGTGGGGAACGGTTTAGTCAAGCGGCTGCACGGGCGCAGGCGCGGAACGTATGTCGTGTCACCACGGATCGCGATCTGATCTTCCGCGTCGCCGCCGAGTAGGTGCTCGCAGATGTGCGCGGCGGTCTGACCCGGGTCGTCCGCGTCGTCGATGTCGATCAGTGCGCCCCACCGGTCGCCTAATTCCTGGTGCCCGATGACCCGGCCGAGTCCCCAGAGGGCGGCCTGGTCGATCCCGGTCAGGTCGGTACCGGGTGCCGGCTGCGCGTTGGCGGTGATCAGGAACAGGCGCGACGTTCCAGAGCCGTGCTCGGCGAGGGCTTTGACGACCCGTAGGACGGCCAAGACACCGATCTGCTGATTCGCGTCGGCGTCGGTCTCGGCGCAGATGTCGAGGGGCCAGCAGTCGACGATGCCCGCGACGTCGTCGTCGAGGCGCAGATACCGATCGATGACGTCGGTCAGCGCACCGGCAGAGTCGTGTTCGACCGTGTGCACGCGATGGCCGCGGCCGCGCAGTGCGTCCGCGACAGCCGCACCGACACCGGTGCTGTCGACGAGGACAAGCCACGACGCGTCGTCGACCAGGGCCTCCACCGGTTGGTGGGCATCCGCGTCGTCGTCATCGGCCTTGGCACGCCACTGCAGTTCGTAGAGTCCCTTGTCGATGCGGTCCGGCGACATCCGCGACGAAGCGCTCAGCGACTGCACGACGAATCCCTCGAAGACCGCCAACGGGTTTCCGAGCGCGTCGGTGATGGTGATGTCGCACTCGACCGCCTCTCTGGTTGCGGAGAGCACATGGGCGTGCACCGTCATACGTTCTTCGGGCGATCCGTAGACCGCGCAGTGCCTGATTCGGGTGGGAAGGTAAGGGTCTTCGTTCTCTTCCTGCCCGAGAAATGGTGCACCGAACAGTGTTTGAAAGGCGCCGTCGATGAGGGCCGGATGGAATCGGTATGCGTCCAGCTCGCCGGCGATCGCAGCCGGGACCGCAATCTCGGCGACAGCCCAGTCTTCTCCGGCGGTCACCCTCTGGACGCATCGGAATGCGGTGCCGTAGTCGAATCCGATGGCCTGGGTGCGCCCATAGAAGTCGTCACCACCGATCGAGGTCACCGGCTCCGTGGAGTCGGGCGCGCCCCGGCGGCACGGCGGCGTGGGCAGAGTGTTGAGTTCGGCGGTCGCCGTGATGGTCCACTTCAGTTCGCCGTCAGCCGTTGCCGTGAACGCGGCGAATTCCAGTGTGCCGTCGTCCTGATTGAGTGTCGTCCTGAGGATGGGATCGCACGTGTCGTCGAGGATGACGGCGCGGTGCAGCACCAGGTTGTCGACGCTGTGGTGCGACCCATAGGTGGCCTGGCCTGCCGCGTGGGCCATCTCGACATATACCGACCCCGGTACGACGACACTTCCCTGTATCCGGTGATCGGCGAGGAATGCGTTGAGGATGGTGCTGAACTCGGCCTCCCAGGTCGGATGCACGGCGCTGACCGACTGCCCCAGCAGGGGGTGCACCGGATCATAGAAAAGCGCTTCGGTCGCCTCCTGGGTCTCGTTCCAGAAGCGCTTGTTCTGCCACGGGTAAGACGGCAGTTTCACCGGGTGAGTGCCGCAGGTGGGATACACGGCATCCCAGGCGACGTCGACGCCGTGGCAGTGCAGAGCGCCGACACAACTCAGGAAGGTGCGACCGTCGTCGTCGCCACGCCGCTGGCTCGGTATCACCGAGACCCGCTGCGAACCGGCGGTTTCCGCGATCGAAGCGGCCAGAACGGGATGAGGCCCCAGCTCGACGAAGTGGGTGTAGCCGTCGTCCAGCATCCGCCGCATCGCCGGTTCGAAGAGAACTGTTGCGCGGGTGTTCTGCCACCAGTACGCCGCGCCGGCCTGGTATCCGTCCAACTGTTCGCCGGTGACAGTCGAATACAGCGGGCGCATCGCCGGTTTCGACGACAACCCCTCGAAGGCGCTGACCAGATCGGCCTTCACCGTCTCCATGAAATGGGTGTGGTACGGCACCTTCACGGACAGGTACCGGTTGAAGATCCCGCCCCCGTCCAACTGCCGGGCGATATCGTCCAGGACGTCGCTGTCACCGGCGACGGTCACCGCTGAGGGGCTGTTGATCGCAGCCACCGACACCCGCCGCCCGAATTCGTCGAGTGTCCGCTCGTCGAGGGTCCGCATCAGCGACTCGGCATCAAGGCCGACGGCCAGCATGCGGCCCCGCCCGGTCGTGCGTTGTTGCAGGCGGCTCCGATGGTAGATGACTCCGATCGCCTGCTCGAAGGTGAGCAGGCCGGCGAGATGATGAGCGGCGACTTCACCGGCGCTGTGGCCGACCACGGCGTCCGGGGTGATTCCGAACTGCGCCAACTGTTCTGCCAGTGCGATCTGGATCGCGAAGTTCGCGGGTTGGGCCACGTCGGTCTCGGCCATCCGAGAACAGGTTTCGTCGCGTCGCAGCTCGTCGATCAGCGACCAGCCCGCATATCGTGTCAACTCGCGGTCACTACGGACGATGCTTTCGGTGAAGGCCGGGAAGACGTCCAGTAGCCCACGACACATGCCCCACCACTGCGGACCCATGCCGGTACAGACGAAGGCCAGCTTGGGCGCGACAGCGGTGCGGCCGACGGAGAGTTGCCCGCCGTCGGCGAGGGCGCCGAGCCGTTGGCGCGCCTCGACGAGGTTCTCGGCGACCACGGTGTGCCGATGGCTGAGGTGCGCACGACGCCGCGCGAGCGTGTAACCGAGATCGGGCAGCGCGATGTCCGGGTGGGCGCCCACATGCTCGGCCAACCGCGCGGCCGTGTCGACCAGTGCCTCCTCGCTGCGTGCCGAGATCGGCAGGATCACCAGCGGCGGGCCGACGGAACGATCCGATGCGGGTTCGCGGTCCGGGACGGCCGGTTCGGCCAGCACCACATGGGCGTTGGTGCCGCCGAACCCGAATGAGTTGACCCCTGCAATGCGGCGCCGGCAGTCCGGAAATGCCCGGCCCGTACGGGGGACATCGATGTTGAGATCGCCGAGAGAAACATGGCGGGTGGGCGTTTGGAGATGGAGGTTCGCCGGGATGTAACCGTGTTTGAGCACCAGCGCCGCTTTGATGAGCCCGGCGACACCCGCACCGGCCTCGAGGTGACCGATGTTGGTCTTGACCGATCCGATCAGCAGAGGATTCGTCGGGGGGCGATCCGAGGTCAGCGCGCCGGCGAGTGCTCGCATCTCGATGGGGTCCCCGACGGGCGTACCGGTCCCGTGTGCTTCCACATACCCGACGTCGACGGGCTGCACACCCGCGCGTCGCAGGGCCGTCCTGATGGCTGCTTCCTGAGCCTCTTCACGTGGCACGGTGATGCCGTCGGTGTGGCCGTCCTGCGATACCGCGGTGCCGAGGATCTGCGCGTAGATCTCGTCACCGTCGCGGAGCGCCCGCTCGAGCGGTTTGATGACGACGATCGCGCCGCCTTCACCCCGTGCGTAGCCATCCGCCGAATCGTCGAACGCCTTGGAACGTCCCTCAGGGCTGAGGAACCCGCTTCTTGATTCCGCGATGGCGGTGTTGGGGCCGATCATGATGTTGACACCGCCGGCGAGCGCGACGTCGCACTCCCCGTTCCAGATACTCTGCGCAGCAAGGTGTACCGCGACGAGCGAGCCCGAGCACGCCGTGTCGATCGTGATGCTCGGCCCGCGAAAGTCGAAGGTGTACGAGATACGGTTCGCCAGCATCGTCATCATCATCCCGGTGGCGGAATGAGACTTGAATCGGTAGCGGCTGGTGCGGCCCTGGTTCTGCAGGAGTTGATAGTCGAGCGTGAACCCGCCAACGAAGACGCCGACGTCGGTGCCCGCGAGTGTGTCGGCGGGTATCCCACCGTCCTCGAGCGCCTCCCAGGCAACCTGCAGCAGGAGGCGTTGTTGCGGATCGAGCGAGTGCGCCTCACGGGGCGAGATGCCGAAGAACTGTGGATCGAATTGATCGATCTCACCGAGGAACCCACCTCGGCGCGTGGCGATCTTGCCGATCTTCGCCGGATTCGGGTCGTGATACCGCGCGGCATTCCAACGTGTTTCGGGGACTGTGCAGGTGGCGTCGGTTCCGCTGTACAGCAAATCCCAGAAGCCGGCCGCGGAATCGGCGCCACCCGGAAATCGGCATCCGATGCCGACGAGGGCAAGCGGTGCGTGGTCATCACGTTCAGTGAGCATGGTCACGCTCAATGGCCCGGGTCAACTCGTCTGGAATGCCGGTGAGGCGGTGACAATCCAGTCACCGCACAGCGGGTTGATCGGCTGGTCGCGACGGTAGGCCGAACGCAGTTCGCGCAGGAGCGAATCTCGTTGCCACGCCTGCACTTGTCGCATGACGTCGTCCTCTCCGAACATAGCCGACTTCTCCGTGAGAACGGTCTCGACCAACTGACCCGCCAGCTGACGCAGCAACCGAGTGTTGGTGTCGAACTGCTCGGCGAAATTCGGGCTGGCGCTCATCATCGCGGTGTGCAATGTCACCATGAAGTTCAACGGCGCATACAGATCGACGAACGGCACTGCGGGCGTGCCACCTTCGACCGCAGCCCACTCACGGAAGAATCGTTGGGCACGGTTGCTGAGGTCGATCAGCCCCTGCAGATGGGGAACGAACTCGGGGTTGTCCGCGACGCCGACGAACCGGCCGTTCATGTACAGCAGGCCGATGAATCCCCAGTAGAAGGCGACGTCCCAGATGATCTTCGCCGACATCACGGTGGGCGTACCCATCAAGGTGTACTGGTCCTGGTACACGTTGAGCCACATGTCGGTCAACGACCGAAACAGCGTGTCGCTGATCTGCGATCGCGCGGCGATGTCCTCACCGTCGAGTTCCCTGATGATCATGTCTGTGATGAGGCCGTTGCCGATCGCGACCAGGTCCAGCCCTGACGAATAGAGCGGATCCAGGAATATCCCTGAATCGCCTGTCAGGCACCACCGGTCGTGGCCGTCGAACATCTTGGTCACGCCGTGGCTGTAATTCTTCATGACCCGGAAGTCTCTGATCAGGTGGTCGCTTTCCGCCAGCACCGCGGCGCACTGCGGTTCATGGTCACGAAGCCATGCCTTTGCCTTCTCCAGGGTGTTGAACGCGGCAAAAGCGTGGAACGCCGGGTCGGCGACGATTCCGACGCTGGTGGCACCGGATCCCAGCCGGATCAGCCACACCCAATAGCCTTCTCCCATCAGGTGATTGGTTGACATCGCGCGGTCGCCCTCGACCAGGCGTCCCTGCCACGTCGGGTCCTCGCTCCACCGACCGACATCGATCTCCGTCGCGACGCGCAGCCACGCCGCATTGCAGTTGTGGTCGTTGGCCCGCTTGACACCCAATTGCTTTGGTAGCGTGCGGTTCCGGCCCGATGCGTCAACCACCCACCGGGCCGTGGTGTGGTCATTCGTGCCATCGTGTTGAAAGTGGATGGTGTGTGGCCCGTCGTGACCACCGTCTATCGACCGCACGCGGCCACAGACGATGTCGACACCGGCGGCGAGGCATCGCCGGTTGAGCTCATTCTCCAGCCTGCCGCGGTCGATCTGGTAGGTCACCTGCGGGACGAACGAGGAACTTCCCAATTCCATCCGTTGTGCGATATCGGTGTTACCGCCGTGTGAGAAGAACATCCGCAGGCCCATCTTGCGGATGTGCGATGTGCGCAGGTGCTCGGCGAGGCCGAGGCGGTCCCTCAGGTAGTGCGCCGAGACCTCGACGGTCGACTCTCCGACGGTGTGGGTGATCTCGGGCACCGGGTGGGCGTTCGACTCGATGACCAGTATCCGTGTGCTCGGTCGCACGAGGCGGATCTCCAGTGCAAGAGTGAGCGCCGCGACGCCGCCACCCACGATCACCACATCGTGGTCCGCCGCCGGGGCATCGGTGTCTGACAGGCGCGTCTTTATCCGTTGCGCGAGGGCTTCGCGTGTCACCGCATCCATTTGCGACAGCCGCGCTCGCACGTCCACGCGCGTCACCTTCCCGTGTGTCGGTCGATGAAGCCGTTCAGCAGTTCGCACGCTACCCGAAACGTTGCCGCGGCCAGCCAAGACGGATCCGGGGTACCTGCCGGAACCACCGCGCCGGTCACGGCAGGCACATGCCCGCCTGGGGGAACAGCTAAACCTCGGCGCATCTCGTGGCGCTGTTCGATGGCACGCTGAGATTCCGTGTAGCAACGACGTGATGACGGCCGCACCGGGACCTTTCTCGAGTGATTACCGAATCCTTACGTTTCGCCTGCATCAACGCCGGATTGCTGGTTTTCCCTTGCTGGCGATACGACGTCCGCGGGGCGATGCCGCCCGTACACGAACTCGAAGATCGGCGAGGTCATCAGCGTCGTGATGATGGCGACGATGACGAGGATGGTGAACAGGGTCGGTGTGATGATCCCGGCTTGCAGCCCGATGTTGAGCAGGATGAGTTCGATCAGTCCGCGGGCGTTCATCAGGGAACCCAACGCGACGGACTCGCGAAGGGGAACCTTCCTCAGCCGCGCCGCCACCGTGCACGCGATTCCCTTGCCCGCGATCGAGACCATGAGAAGCCCGAGCGTCACGGCCCACAACACCGGGCTGTCGAGCAGCCCGATCTGGGTGTTCAACCCGGAATAGACGAAGAACAGCGGCAGCAGGAATGTCGTCACCAGGGGCTCGAGGGTCGCGGTGAGACGGTCCGCGAAGAACCCGGACGGCATGGCCACACCGAGGATGAATGCGCCGAAGATCGCGTAGATACCGACGATGTCGGTGAACCAGGCGCACAGCATGAGCAGGCCGAGGACCGCGCTGAGCATCGGTGCACTGATGGTGTTCCGGCGCTCTGACATGGGGCCGAGGACGCGCAACACCCGCCGCCCGACCGTCAGGAGGACCAGGGCGTAGAGGACTCCGCCGACGATCGCCAACGTCGCCGTGCTGGGGCTGCCGCGGTGGATGGCGAGCACCACCGCCAGGATGCACCACGACAACGCGTCGTCGGCCGCCCCGCACGCCAACGCGAGCGTCCCGAGAGATGTTCCAGTGAGTCGCTTTTCGAATATTATCCGCGCCAGCATGGGGAACGCGGTGGTCGCAATGGAGGCCCCGAGGAACAACATCGCCATGATCAGCGTGACGTCCTCGCCGAAGAACACGCCGCTGGCAACGAGCGGCGCGGCGATCAACGCGCCCAGTGCCAGTGGCGTGAGGATACCTGCGGCCGACACGGCGGCCGCGGTACCCGCCCGGTGCCTGATGAGGTCGACGTCGAAGTTCAGACCGACGAGGAACATGTAGAGCACCAGGCCGATCTGCGCCAAGGTGTACAGCACGGTGTTGGCTTGGCCCGGCGGAAACAGGGACTGCTGCACACCGGGTGCCACCAGCCCCAGCAGCGACGGCCCGAGGAGGACGCCGGCGATCATCTCGCCGACCACCTGCGGTTGACCCAGCCGCCGTGCCACGAGTCCCACCACACGGCAGGCTGCGAGAATGACGGCCAGTTCGAGGAAGAAGTGGATGGCGATCGTTGCAGGCATCGGCGTCGGGCCCTAGGTACCGGCACCCAGGCGCGGGGTACCGACATGCCCGGCGCGGCGGCACTGCGTCACGCGCCGAGACTAAACCTGCCCGTGGATCAGGCGGTGGTAGCGCGGCATCGCGTCACAAACACGACACACATCCACCGCCTATGCGAGCGGGGCGGTCAGTTCGATGTTGATGTCATCAGGGTCCTGGAAGGACAGGATGGCAATGCCGGCGCCGGCCAGGTCGATGATCTCGCCGTGAGTGATACCGGCGTCGCGCAGTGCTTTCTGGGCGGCCTCGAGACCGGCACGCGTATCGACGGAAAAGCTGATGTGGTCCAAGCCTGTTCGAGTCGAGTTGAATACATCTTCACCTGCCGGGCGTAATCCGAACAACGTGCCCTGCGGAGTTTGGTAGATGGTGCCGCCGAAGAAGTGGTCCGGCGAATTCTTCACCGTGAGATCGGCCACCGCGGTCGATGCGTCGACGGCGACGGGCCACCCGAATACCCTGTCGTAGAAGTCTTTCGAACGGGCGATATCCGTGACGGTGAGGCGGACGTGGTTGAAACCGGAACTGTTGATGTATGCCATGATGATTGAATCTCTCTTTCGCGCAGCCGTTTCCATTGACATGGTCGGCATCGGACAAGGTCAGACGTCCGCACGCTCCAGGGCGGGCTTCTTGGTGAGCAGGTCACCCGGCCACTCTGAAGCGAAACCGAAGGCGGTGCCGAGCACTATCGCTCCGACCACCAGTACGACGGGGTGGGAGACGTTGACGGGAGCGGTGATCGCGGTTCCGGTGGCCGCAATGGTCCCCACCACGGAGGCGAAGCCGAAGAACCCCGCAGGCGTGAAACTCACCAGGCCTTCCCTGGTGATGAACACGAGGATGCCTGCGCCGATGACCACGCATCCGGCGACCGCCCACGTGCTGCCGCCGAGCGCGGTGATCGCGAGCATGGTCGCGGTGGCGCTGGCCACGCCGAGGGCGTTCATCACCAGCGATCGGGCTGCACCATCCAGCCCGCCACCCGCGGCGAAGAACGACGCCCAGGCGATGAACAGCACCCAGATGGGCACCGGAACGAGGAAGCCGGTGAGGAGGCAGGACAAGCCGGCCAGCAGACCGATGCTCACTGTGCTGGCGATACGTGGGGACATGGGGTCACTCCTGAATCTAGGCGGGAGAAGAACTGGTTGTAGAGCCGACCCGCGGCGGCAATGGCCGCGGGCTCGAAAGTCGGTGTGGAGACGAGAATCTGCTCGATGTTGCCGCCAGCGTCGGTGATCGACCGACGGCGTCTCGGTGTGCCGAGCCAGTAGTCGATGTGATCCGCGGTGAGTTCCGGGTGGTACTGCACGCCGATGTGTCGGCCGTGGATGAAAGCATGCACACAGCGCGGGCTGGTGGCCACGACGGCGCTGTCCGGCGGGGGCGAGATCTCGTCGCCGTGCCACACGAACCACCTGCCGCCGTACGGCTCATCACCGGCGATGTCGTACCAGCCAAGCTCCGGTTGAACCATCCGGTGTACGCCGCCACCGAGGACGAGCGCGAGAAGCTGTGCTCCGAAACAGATTCCGAGCACAGGGGTGCCGGCTTCGACGCAGGCGCCGACGAACTCGTGCTCGGCCCGGATCCAGGGCTCGTCGGTCTCGTATGCAGATCGACTGCTACCCAGCACGGCCAGCGCACGGTAGCGGTCCGGCGGCGGCAGGGGTCCCGCGGCTACGTCGACCACGACGTACGGCATCGCATGGTCGTCGAGCCACGCCGCGAGATTGCCTGGTCCGTCGTCGGATTGGTGTTGCAGGATCAGGATCACACCGTCGGATCCGTCGTTCACGGGTAGGCCCTCAGTTCCTGTTCCAACGAGTCCTCAGTCGTGCGCCCGTCGCGCAAGCGCTCATCGGTGGTGAATCGCACCGCTTCGTTGCGTGCGCGGTTGACGACAGTGCTGAAGACGTCGGGCCGCGTGTAGTGGCCGGTGGGATCGAAGTTGAGCCGTTCCCGGAACACGTGATCGAGGTCGAGATCGGCGACGATCACTCCTTCCTCGCCGACGACCGGCGGGATGACCCAGCGCCCGTCCGGTCCTGCGATGGCGCTGCCACCGTCGAAGACCACGGTGTCAGAGGCCTCGCGGAGTTGATCCGCCAGCGGGAAGTCGCTGGGGATCGAATCGGCGGTGATCAACCCGGACGCGGCGATGCCGAATACCCGGCCCTCGGCGGCGACGAATCTCGTGATGTCGCCGGTCAATGCGCTGGACCCGGGCCACGCCGCGACATGGACGGTCTCACCCTGCGCATACAACGCGGTGCGCGCCTGTGGCATCCAGTTCTCCCAGCAGTTCAGGCTCCCCACCAGGGCCGGTCCGACCGGGTGCGTGACCAGGCCCGCGCCGTCGCCCTGGCCCCAGACCAGTCGTTCGTCGTAGGTGGGGACCAACTTCCGGTGGTGGCCTACCAGACCGTGTCGCGGATCGAGGGTCAGCAGGGTGCACCATGCGGTGCCCCGGCCCAGCCCTCGACCGCGTTCGGTGACTCCGACGATCATGGTGATGCCGAGATCTGCTGCGGCAATCTGCATCTCACGCTGTTCGGGACCGTCCACCTCGATCGCGGCGTCCAGGTAGTAGGCGTAGCAGTCCTTTTGGTCAGGGTGGTCGAACAGCGCGCCCTGGGTGCGTGACGGCCAGAACGGATACCCGGACAGATAGGTCTCCGGGTATGCGATCAGCGTGGCACCCGACGCGGCCGCGACGTGCGCGGCCTCGATGATCCTTGCCAGGCGCGCCGCGGGCTTGAGCCACGGCCCTCCGAGTTGGGCGGCCGCGACCGTGATCGCGTTGGATCCCGGCTGCGGTTCCCGGTGCTCGGCAATTACTTTCAGTGGCATTCCGTCTCGGCTCTCGAGTTGTGGTCGGGGTGTGCTCGGCGGGGTCAGTAGACCTCGAAGTACTCGCGCTGCTCCCAGTCGGTGACGGCGGCGTTGAACCGCGAGATCTCCTTCTTCTTCAGCGTGGTGAGGTAGTTGACGAACGCGTCGCCCAGTTCGCGCCTCATCACGTCGCTGGTCTCGAAGTGGCGGACAGCCTCCTCGAGCGTGGCGGGCACCAGCGGTACATCGGCGGTGTACGCCTCGTCGGCCGACGGTCCCGGGTCGAGCTTGCGCGCGATGCCGTCGCGGCCGCTGATGAGTTGCGAGGCCATGTACAGGTACGGGTTGGCCGTGGGTTCGCCGATCCTGTTCTCCAGATGCGTGGAGCCGTCGCCGCGAGCACCGGAGATACGGATCATGGCGCCGCGGTTCTCCTCGGCCCAGGCGATCCGGTCGGGCGCAAAGGAATTCGCGATGTAACGCTTGTAGCCGTTGATGGTGGGTGTGGTCAGCACCGAGCTGGCCTTGGCGTGTTCGAGGAGACCGGCCATGTAAGCCATGGCGGTGTGGGACAGAAGGTTGCCGTCCTCACCGGGGAAGATGTTCGCCGTACCGGGCACACCCAGCGACTGGTGCAGATGCCACCCGCTGGACACGATGTTCGGGAACGCCGGCCGAGACATGAACGTGGCATGGTATCCGTGGCGGCGGCAGATCTGCTTGATGGCGCTGCGGATCAGCAGCACGTTGTCGGCCGTCTCGATGCCGGTGGTCGGCTCGAATGACATCTCGACCTGTCCCGGGCCCCACTCGTCTTCGACAGTGGCCAAAGGCATTCCGAGCGCGACGATCTCGTCGCGCAGAATCGACAGGATCGCGTCGGCCTCATCGCCGCGGTTCTCTGTCAGGTACTGGTAGCCATGGGACAGTGCCGTCACGGTGGGCGCCGCGGGGGGCCAGCCGGAATCGGCGAAACTCAGCTTCGGGTCGACCAGTCGGGTGATGTAGAACTCGAGTTCGGCGCCCGTGGTGAAGCTGTACCCCTCGTCCTGAAGTTTGGCGAGTTGGCGCTGCAGGACGCCGCGGGTGTCGAATGGCACCCGTTCGCCATTTCGGTAGTACATCTCGGACAGGACCCAGCCGGTCCGGTCGGCCCAGGGCAGGACCCGGAACGTGGTCGGGTCGGGTACCAGTACCGCGTCGGGCAGACCGGTCAGCCGGTCGTCACCGAAACCGTGGGCTTCGAAGGGCGGGACCGCTGGGTTGTTGGTGGTGTCGAAGATCAATGTCGCGGTCTGAAAGTCCTTCCCTTCGGTCATCGCCGACCGGAAGGCGTCGACCTCCAGAGTCTTGCCGCGCAGGATGCCGTGCTGGTCACCCCAGCTGATGCGCACCTGTCGCAGGTCGAGTTCGTTGAGTTGGGAGAGCAGCTTGGCCCCGGCTTCTTCCTGCTGCTGAGACCACAAACCGTTGGCGGCGATGAATGACGAGCCCATTGTTCCTCCTCGTAAAGTTCTGGTGATCTGATCTCTTTCGGCAGCGGCCCGAAGATGGGGTGAGCTGGTGATCAGATCACCTGAAATGTAACAGGCTGTGAGACCGTCGTCACTACCCAATTTGCAAGTCGGCCTCCACGCGGCGCGGCGCGCCGCGCCGAGATCACCGTCGGACGAGCTTGTCGGTGGTGTCTACCAGGTGCAACAGCATCCTGTTCGCGGCATCGGTGGCTTCCCGCGCGCGGATCGCGTCGACGATTCCCTGGTGGTCTTCCAGCGATCGCGCCGGCTGACCGGGCCGCGTCAACGAGGTCTCCGACGTCCGGTCGAGAGCCAGCCTCAGTCCTTTGAGGAGCTTCAACAGCAGCGGATTGTGCGCGGCGGTGGCCACACCCAGATGGAAGCGGCGGTCGCCGTCCAACCCGGGCAACCCCGCGGCGATCTCGTTCCTCATCTGTTCCAACGCCGCATCGAGTTCGTCGAGGTCGTCGGCATCGGCGTGCACGGCAGCCAATCTCGCGCACTGCGCTTCCAGGGCCTGCCTGGTCTCCCAGATGTAGGGGTGATCGACATGTGTCTCGACGAGTTCGGCGGCCAACGACGAGATGACGTCCTCGGGTCGCTGCAGCAGATAGATGCCGTCACCGTGCCTGATCTCGACGATGCCCTGGGCACGCAGAGCGGTGATGGCCTCGCGGATGGACGACCGCCCGACCTGCAATTCCGTGGCAAGATCGCGCACGTTGGACAACTTGTCTCCGGGCTGCATGCCACTGGTGTCGATGAATTCGCGCAGACGCTCCCCGACTTGTTCATAGAGTGGCCGCCGGTCGATCTGGCCCATCTGGCCTGTCATCACGTCTCCCCATCAACTGCTCATCTGGTCGTCTGATCTCAGTCTGGCAGACGATGCTGTGCGAACTCGCCAAACCGGGTCAGGATTGCGCGTCGTTGAGGCGCGCGAGGCTTCGTAGGAAGACGGCGCGCTCGTTGGCCGTCAGCACCGAGAGTCGGCGTTCCTCGCCGCATTGGATGTCGACTTGCACGGCGTTCTTGGCGGCGCGACCGGCCGGCGTGATCTCGAGGAGGCGGACCCGGCGGTCATCGGGATCGGGGCGGCGTTCGATGTAGCCCCGAGCCTGTAATTCGTCGAGTGTGCCGATGATCCGTGTCTTGTCGGCACCGATCGCGTCGGCGAGGGCCGCCTGGGTACGCACCGGGGATCGGTCCAACGCGTTGAGCACCACGTACCCCCACATGCTCACATCGTGCGCGGCGAGGATCGGCAGTTCGGCCGCCACGAGGTCCCGCAGCAGCGGATGCAGCATCGCCGCGAGATCGTCTCGTCGGGGCTTCGATGGCATCGCCATATGTTATGCGTTGTGTCCTGATCAACGTGGCTGCCGGACAACCGATCAGGCGGGCGTCGCCACACTCTCGATCACGTCCGGGCAGTCGAGCTGTAAGGCCGCGAACCCGGCGAGCTTCTCGAGCACGCGCTGGCTGTCCAGGGCTGTGTTGTGCCCGATCAGGTGTAACACCAGACCGTCCTCGAGGGCGAGCAGGTGCGTGGCGAGTTCTGCGATGGGTTCGCGTGGACTGAAAACTCCTGCGGCCGTTCCGTCTTCGATGATCTCGACGTAGAGCGCGTGTTCGCGACGCCACAGCTCGCTGAGCAGTTCGGCGTGCGGCTCGCTACGTCGCGCCAGGCCGTGCATCTCATAGAGCAGACGGATGACGTGATCGTTGGCCCACGGCGGCACGCCGGCGCGCATCACCGCCGACAAGCGCTCGACCGGGGCGGAGCTACTGGCCGCGGCCTCGTTTCGCCCCTCGACATAGCGGCGCACGGTGTCCTCGTGCACGGCGAACAACAGATCCGTGTGCTGGGGAAAGTGGTATTTCACCGCGCCGGGCGACAGGTCGGCCTCGGCCGCGATCTGCCGTAGCCGGATCCCTTCGATACCGCGTTGAGTCACGATGCGGCCCACCGCATCCAGCACGCTGCGGCGGCTCGGATCCCCACTACGTCCCACCAGAACAGCATGCCACCCGTTTGACAAATCACACCGTGATGCTGACCATATGTTCAAGTTGAACAAATGGTCAGGTTGGACTGGCCGTCGACCAAGGGAGTGTCCGGATGAGCATCACCACCGATGTCCACGGCGAGGAGGGGTCGGTCCTGCGCAAGAGCCTGGGCCGTCTCGACATCGTGTTTCTGGCAGTGGCGGCGATCATCGGGATCGACACCATTGCCCAGATCGCGGCGACCGGCGGTGCGGAGGCATTCACCTGGTCAGTGGTCATCGCGGTGACGTTCCTGTTCCCGTATGCCCTGGTGACTGCCGAACTCGGCAGCACGTTCCGCCAGGAGGGCGGCCCCTACGTGTGGGTGCGGTTGGCGTTCGGCAGGCTCGCGGCCGCCGTGTCGACGATGTTCTACTGGATCACCAATCCGATCTGGCTCGGCGGCTCGCTGGTGTTCATCTCGGCTGCGACCTGGGACGCCTACATCCATCCGCTGACGCCGAATTCCGTCGGCGACTTCATGTTCAAGATCGTGTTCGTGTGGCTGGCGATCGCCACGGCGATCATCGGCTTGGAGTACGGCAAGTGGATCGTGGCCGCCGGCGCCATCTGCAAGATCGCGTTGATCGCCTTCTTCGTCGTCACCGTCGCGATCTACGCGGTCAAGAACGGCGTGCACGGGTACGCGATGGGCGACTTCTCCCCCACGACAGCCGGCTTCCTGGCCGTGACCCCTGTCCTGCTGTTCGCGTTCGTCGGATTCGAGGCACCCAACGGCGCCGCCGAAGAGATGCGCAACCCGCGCCGGGACGTGCCCGTCGCCGTGGCGTCCTCGGGATCGGTCGCCGTGGCCTGCTATCTGATCCCGATCTTCGCGATCCTGGCCGTGATTCCCGCCGACCAGATCTCCGGCGCCAGCGGCTTCCTGGACGCCGTCGGCGAAGTGTTCAAGGTCTACGGCGGTGCCGCGGCGCCGATGATGGTGGTGACGGCACTGCTGTTCATCTTCGTCGTGCTCACCCAGGGCAGCGCCTGGATGATCGCCTCGGACCGGGTGCAAGCCAGTGCGGCCGCCGACGGCGCGTTTCCCCGTTACTTCGGCGCCTTCTCGGCGCGCTTCGGCACCCCGGTGCGGATGAACCTGCTGTCCGGTGTCATCGCCACCGTGTTCACCATCGCGGCCAGCCTGCTGGTCTCCGGTAGCGCGGCATCGGTGTTCCAAGTCGTGCTGACAGTGGCCATCACGACGCTGCTGCTCAGCTACCTGATCATCTTTCCGACCATTGTCCGCCTGCGCCAACGTTTCCCCGACGTCGATCGCCCGTACCAGGTCCCCGGCGGCAAGGCCGGGCTGTGGATCAGCACCGTCCTGATCTATCTGTGGGTGGCGCTCGGCGGTTGGGTCGCCGTCTTTCCCGGCACGCTGGAGCCACTGTTCGGGGTCGAGTACGACTTCACCGACACCTGGGGTGTCTCACGCGTCACCTTCGAGACGTTCACGATCGGCACCCTGGTCGTCATCGCCGTCGCGGCGCTTCTCGGCTACGCGTGGACGCGCAAGTACCAGCCCGGTTCGGAAACCGAGCGGCGCTTCCTGACGGCAGACGCCTAGCCCACCTCCGCCCGTCCAGATCCGTTCAGACCCAGATCCATTCAGACCAGAAACGAGACACCCATGATCACTGTTCGCGATCTCCGCGGCACGTCCGTCGATCTCGACGAGGTCGCGCCGCGGGCAACCCTCGACGTGAACGCGGCCCTGACGATGGTGCAACCGATCATCGACGATGTCGCCGCCCGTGGGCAGGAGGCGCTGTTCGAGTACGCCGAACGCTTCGACGGAGTGCGACCGCCCGCACTTCGGGTGCCGCGCGAGGTGCTGCGCGATGCGCTTGCATCATTGGACCCGACGGTCCGCACCGCCCTGGAGGAGTCGATCCGGCGTGCCACCCTGGTTCACCGCGATCAACGACGCACCGACCAGGTCACGCAGGTCGCCGCCGGGGCCTCGGTGACCGAGAAGTGGGTGCCCGTCGAACGCGTCGGGCTCTACGTGCCCGGTGGTCGCGCGGTCTATCCCAGTTCAGTGGTGATGAACGTGGTGCCCGCACTGGAGGCAGGCGTGCGTTCGCTGGCAGTCGCCTCGCCCCCGCAGCGCGACAACGGTGGCTGGCCGCACCCGACCGTGCTGGCCGCCGCGGAACTGCTCGGCGTCGAAGAAGTGTTCGCCGCCGGCGGGGCACAGGCCATCGCCATGTTCGCCCATGGCGTGCGCGGCGCCGACAACGCGTGGACCTGCCGTCCGGTCTCCATCGTCACCGGTCCGGGCAACATCTGGGTCGCCGCGGCCAAGCGCGCGCTGCGCGGGAAGGTCGGCATCGACTCCGAGGCCGGCCCCACCGAGATCGCCATTCTCGCCGACGACACCGCGAACCCGGCCTGGGTGGCCGCCGATCTGATCAGCCAGGCCGAACACGACGTCATCGCCGCCTCGGTCCTGGTCACACCGAGTGCTGAACTGGCCCAACGTGTTCAGCGCGAACTCGAACTCCAGGTGCCGGCCGCCAAACACGTCGACCGCATCGGGCAGGCCCTGGCCGGACCGCAGTCGGCAATCCTGATCGTCGATGATCTCGAAGCCGGCCTCGCGGTGGTGGACGCCTACGCGGCCGAACACCTCGAGATCCACGTCCGCGATGCCGCCGAAATCGCTGCGCGCGTGCGCAACGCCGGTGCGATCTTCGTGGGCCCGCACTCCCCGGTGTCGCTCGGTGACTACTGCGCCGGCAGCAATCATGTCCTGCCCACCGGCGGATGCGCGTGCCATTCCAGTGGTCTGTCGGTGCAGACCTTCCTCCGCGGCATCCATGTGGTCGAATACGACGAACCCGCGTTGCGTGAGGTTGCCGGATACGTGACTGCCCTGGCCAACGCCGAAGACCTCCCTGCGCACGGTGTCGCGGTGGACATTCGCTTCACCGACTGAAACCGGTCAGTGGCTACGCTCGCGGTGTGCGCTTTGACATCGAGGCAGTCCTGTTCGACATCGACGGCACGCTGGTCGACTCGACCCGAGCAGTGGTGCGGACGTGGACTACGTGGGCAGCGAAGTACGGCGTCGACGTCGAGGCCGTCTTGCGCGTGTGCCATGGGCGTCGCAGCGAGGACACCATCGCCGAGTTCCTACCTGCCCACGAAAGAGCAGCTGCCGTCCGCTATTTGGAAGAGTTGGAGCTCGACGATCTCGACGACATCGTGGCGCTTCCGGCGACCCGTGACGTGTTGGGCCGCCTTCCCTCGAATCGCTGGGCCGCCGTGACGTCAGGCTCTCGCCGGCTCATGACGGCTAGGTTGAACGCTGCCGGGCTGCCCGTTCCTGCAGTGCTCGTCGCGGCCGAAGACGTCGCACAGGGCAAGCCCGATCCCCAGGGCTACCTGAAAGCCGCAGGCGCACTGGGATTCGACATCCGACGTTGCCTCGTGGTCGAGGACGCGCCGGCCGGCCTACGAGCAGGGCGCGCCGCCGGTGCGCAGGTGCTCGGCGTGGGGACCTCGCATCCGCTCGCTGAGCTTCGCGCGTCGGCGGATGCGGTGGCCGACGACCTGTCGGTGTGTTCGGTCGCTGTCGTACCCGGTGGATTGATCGTCGACGTCAGCTAGCAGTGAACGCTTCGTCGATCTCCTTGGGCCCGAACGGCCACGTGTGCTCGGCCTTTGCGTACACCAGGAAGGCGATGGCGCCCAGTGCGATCCAGCACAGCGACAACAGGATTGACGACCACGCTGCGGAAATGTAGATGTAGATCCAGCCGGCCAGCGCGATGATCGTCGGGACCGGATACAGCCACTGCCGGTAGGGGCGTACCAGATTCGGCTGGCGCCGCCGCAGCACGACAATCGCGGCGACCTGGGCCAGGGACTGGATGAGCACCAACGTGGCCACCGCGGCGTTGATTATCGTGGTCAGCGTGAACAGCGAGCCGATGATCGTGATGGCACCCATGGTGAGCACTCCGGCCGTCGGGAGATTCAGTTTCGGATGCAGGCGCCCGAAGACCGGCAGGAACACCTTGTCGCGGGCCGCCTCATAGGGCACCCGGGAACCGCCGAGCAGACCGGCGAACACCGATCCGATGGCCGCCACGACGATGAGCACCGTGACCACCTGCGCGATCGTGTGACCCCATGCCTGGGCGAGCACCGTTGAGGCGACTGATGTCGCAGTCTTCAACTCGTCCAACGGGATAGAGCCGAGCACGCCGATCTGGAGCAGGAAGTACAGGCCCATGATCCCGAGGATCGAGATGATGATGGACCGCGGGATCGTCCGGCCGGGATCGCGCACCTCGGCGCCGAGGTACGCGGTGGTGTTGTAGCCCAGGTAGTCGTAGATGGCGACCACCAATCCCGCGCCGAGGCCGGCCCAGAATGTGCCGTGGCTGCCGAACGCGCCGGGCGTGAACGCGAACGCCTGCGCACTGCTGAAGTGCGTGAAGGCCGCGACGATGGTGCACAACACCGCGGCGAGCATGACGACGAACAACGCGGTCGTGAGCTTGCCGATCTGCCCGATCTTGCGGAACAGCGCCACCATGATGACCAGGACGATGCCCACCCCGATGACCTTGCCCAGTGCGGTGTTCCCCGAGTCATCCGTCACGCCGGGGATCAGGTACCCGAGGTACTGGACGAGGCCGATGATGCCGGTCGACATGATCAGCGGGATGAACAGCACGGCGCTCCACACGAAGAGGAACGGCATCAGGCGGCCGGTCCGGTACTGGAACGCTTCCCGCAGGTAGAGGTAGGTCCCGCCGGCGCCGGGCATGGCCGCACCGAGCTCAGCCCAGATCAATCCGTCCGCCAGCGCGAGCACCGCGCCGATGATCCAGCCGAACATCGCCTCGGGACCACCGATGGTGGCCACCATGACCGGGATCGTGACGAACGGTCCGATGCCGCACATCTGCGTCATGTTGATCGCTGTTGCCTGCAGCGGGCCGATCTTGCGTTCCAGCGCGGGTTGCGGGGACGCCACGGCGTGGGCCGACCCGGAATCCATGGATGCACTCACGACGCACCTCCGTTGTTTGTTAGGAAAGTTTCTTAACATACTTTCGTCAAGTGTGGAAGAGTGCGTGTCGTACTTCCACGATTTCGCCGAGGGGAGCACCGTTGGTAGAGCAGGCTGCGCCGCAGGCCGGTACGCCGGCGAGCATGCGCGCGCTCAATCAACGGTTGGTGCTCAACCGACTCCGGCACCACGGTGAGGCGACCCGACCTCAGATCGCGAGCGACACCGGCCTGTCGAAGCCGACCGTGGGGCAGGCGCTGATGGATCTCGAGCAGCACGGCCTGGTGCGGGCCATCGGTCACAGCGCGCCGCGGCCCGGCCGGGCAGCGGTGATCTACCGGACCGCCCCGGACGCGGGCTACATCGTCGGCGTCGATGTCGGCAGGCGCGTGCTGCACGCAGCGGTGGCCGACCTCGAGGGCACTGTCGTCGCGCGCTTCGAGCAACCGAATCGCAGCCGTTCCGGCACCACGCTGTTGCGCGGCGTGGCGGACTCCGTCGGACGCGTCATAGCGGAGGCCGGCTTGGCTCCTGACGACATCGTGGTGACTGTCCTTGGGACACCGGGCATCCCCGATGTCCAGACGGGCAGCATGGACCGCGCACCGAACCTGCCCGGTTGGGAGCGTCGCGGCCTGCTGCACGAGTTGGTGGCAGTGTTGGGGGCCGATGGTTCCGAAGTGATGGTCGAGAACGACGCCAACCTCTGCGCGGTCGGAGAGCATGCACGCGGCGCCGCGAAGGGCGTCGACGTGGTCGCGTGCCTCACCGTCGGCACCGGTATCGGGATGGGAATCCTGATCGACGGCAAGTTGTTTCGCGGCGCGCACGGTGCGGCTGGCGAGATCGCGGACCTGCCCTACAGCGGGGTCCCGGCCGGGGTGACGGCACACCGCCCCGGTCCGGTGGAAGTGGTCGCTGCCGGTCAGGCGGTGGTCACCGCCGCGCGCGACGTCGGTCTGGACGTCACGACCGCCAAGGCGGTGTTCGAGCTGGCTCGCAGTGGAGACCAACGGGCGGCCGCTGTTGTCGCAGGCGAGGCTTCGCAGTTGGCGCACGTCGTCTCGGTGGTGACCGCGGTGCTGGATCCGGGCCTGATCGTGTTGGCCGGCGGGATCGGCGGCAACGCCGACCTGCTGGCCGACCCCATGCGTCGTGAACTCGCCCTGACCACTCCGAAGGTTCCCGAGATCGTCGGCGGACACCTGGGTGATGATGCGGTTTTGGTCGGCGCCATCTCGACCGCCATGAACACTGCCTGGGACCTGGTCTTCGAGCGACGTGTGCTGCGCCGGTCGTCGAAAGAGGCATGAGGGGGCGCGGTCCCCGGTCGAGTGAGCTCAACTGATGGCGGCAGTCTCTGTCGCGGCAGATGCCAACGCCTCCAATGCCTCCGCGATCAATTGCCGACGCTCGTGGCCGCGTTGGATCACCGCCCACACGTGACGCACCGGCGCAGAGCCCGGCAGCGGAAACGTGCGCAATCGGTGTGCTGTGCCGCTGAACGTCCCGAGCGGAACGATGGCCACACCGAGGCCCGCGGCCACGATGGTCTCGGTCAACGAGTAGTCATCGACGGTATGGAGCACCCGGGGCTCGAATCCGATCGTGGCGCAGACCCGGCGTAGCACTTCACGATCATCGGAACCCATCGGCCCGGCAACCCAGGGCAGGTCCTGAAGCGCCCGGCCGGACCGGGCCAGTCCGTGTCGCAGGCGGGCCGCGATCTTATCGTCGCAGACGAAACTCATGACCTGGTCGGCCAGCGGCATGGGGACCAGGCCTGCATCGGGGCGCCAGGGCATGAGGTTGTATGAGTACATCACCGCGATGTCCACCCGACCATCCTTGAGGAGCGGTAGGGCCAACTCGGGCTCAGCCTCGGTCACACGCACTTCGACATTGGGAGCCGTCCCCATCAATTCGGCCAGTGCCGGTACGACGAACCTGCGACCCCCGGAAGGGAACGCGGCGACCTGAAGCCGGCTCCCCGCGGCCGCTCCAGTCACCTCGGCCTCCATGAGCGTCATCGCCGCGAGGATCTCCTCGGCATGCTGCGCCAATCGCTGGCCTGACGAGGTCAGTACGAGCCGCCGCCCTTCCTTCCGTGTCAAAGGATGTCCGGCAATTTTGCTCATCGAGGCCAACTGTTGACTGACCGCCGCCGCCGAGAACCCGAGTTTGGCGGCAACCGCAGCCGCTGTGCCTTCCTGCGCCAGGGCAGTGATGAGACGTAACTGCCGAATGTCGAACATCGGCTAGTAGCGCCACCGCAGCAGCTCGATCCGCTCCTCGATGGGGATCGATCCGTAGGTGGCGTGCTCGTATCGGTGTACAGCGCAATAGAGATCGACCAGATCACCGCCCAAGGACTCGCGTAACACGGCATTGGCGCCGAGTGCATCGAGAGCAGCGGGCAGCGAGGTCGGTAACTCGCGTATCCCTCGGGCCACTCGCTGGTCCTGCGGTACCGAGGCGGGATCGCTGGCGACCGGTGGATCGCACTGGGCACCTGCTCGTACACCGTGCTGGCTGAGGGCGAGCACTGCGGCAACGCCGAGATAGGGGTTCGCCGCCGGATCCAGCAGCTTCACTTCGCAGTTGGCCGACGAATCACCGAATCCTCTTGTGCCTGCGATGAATCGCAGTGCCGCTTCCCGGTTTTCCAGCCCCCAACACGCCCAGGCGCCCGACCACATGCCGGGGGCGAGTCGCTCGAAACTCACCACGCTGGGGGCGAATAGTGCCGTGGCGGCTGGGAGGTTGTGGTGCAATCCGGCGATCATCTGGCTGCCCGCGGTGTTCATGCCGTAGTGCTGGTCGCCGGTGCTGAAGACGTTGCCGCCGTCGGTACTCGCCGAGAAGTGCAGGTGCGCCCCGTTGCCGATACCGCCCAGGGCAGTCAACGGTGCGAATGAGACTCGACAACCGTGGCGGGCCGCCGCACGCATCACAACCAGCCGCACGAGCACTGCACGGTCGGCCGCGGAAACCGGCGACGTCGGCGCTACCGAGATCTCGATCTGGCCCTTTCCGTACTCGGGGTGCATGATCTCCACCTCGACCCCGGCGTTCTCCAGAGCGCGCAGCACGTCGAGGATGAAGTCCTCGTTCTGAAGGAACGGCAGCAGCCCGTATCCGGGTCCATCGTGCGCGGGCCGGTCGGCGGCGCCATCAGATGCCGAACGGTAGAGGGTGAATTCGAACTCGTAGGCCATGAGGTAGCGGTAGCCCGCGCGTTCGGCCTCTTCGGTGAGCCTACGCACAGCCGAACGTTGGCAGAACGGCACGGGTTCCAGGTCCTGGGTCAGTTGGTCGGCAGGTGCCCATCTAAGCGACGCCGACAACTCTGCCGCGGCATCGAGGTCGGGTCGCAGGCGCATGTCGCCGACGGGAGCGGCGTCATCGACGTGGACGACCGCGTCGTCGACGCACATCGTGGCGAATGCCGGGGACAGTCCGACGCCGCGTTTCGTCACGGCTGAAACCTTGTTTGCCGGTACCAATTTGACTCGCGTGACGCCGGAGTTGTCCACAATGGTGGTCAGCATCGCCTGACCGGGGTCTGATGTGGCGGTGGCAGAGGGCATTCTTACTGTCCGATCGACGTGGTGAGAAGAGCGTCCTGGACGCTGAGATGTTCAGCGGCAGCGATGAATCCGGCGAGCAGTGTGAACGCGACGTCGACGACAGCACTGTCTGGGGGAAGGAAGTTCGGATGGTGCAGGCCCGGTGTACCGGGGAGGCCGTCTCCGGTGCCGACGAAGGCCATGACCGACGGAACCTTCTCGCTGTAATAGGCGAAGTCGTCAGCACCGCAGGACCGCAATTCCGGTGACACCTGATAACCATGCTGTTCCACCAGCGGTCGCATCCTGGCGGCGAGTTCGGGGTCGTTGTGCAGTACCGGCTCCCCCTTGATCACTGTCGTGTCGATCCGGCAGCCGTAACCTGCGGCGACATGCGTGGCGACGTCACGCAGTTCGCGGTCCATCTGCACACGATGCTCGGTGGAGAACGAGCGGAGCGTGCCTCGCAGGACGACTTCAGATGGCAGCGCATTCGCCGAGACCCCGCCGTAGATCGATCCGATGGTCAGCACGGCCGGCAGCATCGGGTCGGTGCGGCGGGCGACGAGTTGTTGCAGAGCGCCGACGATCGCGCTCGCGGCGACAATGGGATCGCGGGTTCGATGAGGGTAGGCGGCGTGGCCACCCTCCCCGATCACGCGGAGCGTGAATTCGTCGGAGGATGCGTTGACGGGGCCGCCGGCCACCGAGACCTGCCCGGCAGCCAGCGCGGGCTGGACATGTGCGCCGATGACCGCGCCGATGCGGGCCGCGCCGAACTGCGTTGAGGCCAGCAGGTCCACGGCACCGCAGGGGTACACCTCTTCGCGCGGCTGGAGCAGCACCACGAGCGGCGTATCGGGAGCGACCTCGATCACAGTGAGTGCCACCGCGATGGCCGCGGCCATGTGGATGTCGTGCCCGCAGGCGTGCATGGCGCCGTTGCGCGATGCCCAGGCGACAGCGGTCTGTTCGACGATGGGCAGCGCATCCAACTCTGCGCGGATCGCCACCGCTGGTTGGCCATCGGGTCCGAAACGGAGTATTCGGCCGTCGGCGATCGAGTCCGCGTCGGGCATGTGCAAGAGGGTCGCCAGTCGCTCGGCGACAGGGCCCTCCTGCCCGCCGACCATGGGCTGCCGGTGGAGTTCGCGGCGCAACCGCACCGCGTCAGGCATTCGCAGCCGGAGCCGCTCACCCAACGACTCGCCGTCGACAAACCCATTCATAGCCCGTACACCTGCTCGGCGTTTGTACTGGCCATCCATTGCACGTAGCGGATCGCGTCGGATGAGGACATCACACCTTCGTCGACCCACGCGCCGAACACCATGTCCACCGCCCGCCGCCAGAGCGCGGCGCCACACAGGTACAGCTCGGGCAGTCCGTAGGTGTCCGTGGAGAACAGCACCTTGTGGAAAGGCGCCAATTCCAACGACTCCCGCACGACGTGCGTCGATCCGAAGCCCGTGTAGTTCACGGCCGCACCGGTGTCGAGGTAGACGTGCGGATACACCTGCGCCAGGAACGCCGCCTCACGCTGGAACGGGTAGCAGTGCAGCAGCGTGATCACCGAGCCTGATGTCCGTGTGCGGCGAATGAACTCGGTCATCTGGCTGGGATCGCAACGGTGCAGATTGATGTCCGAGTCGCCGTAGCCGACATGAATCTGGAGGGGTTTCGCGCGATCGATGGCCTCCCACAACAGGTGTCGCAGCAGGACCGGGTGCTTCAACCGAACGTCGGTGCCGGCTATCCCACGCTCTGTAAGGACCTCCTCGACGGCCGACCGTACTTCGTGCATGCTGGGCCGGTCGGGATCGAAGTCCAAGCCGTAGCGGTAAGCCACGATCGACTTGAAGCCCAACCCGGCGCGTGCCGCGTCGTCAAGCGCCTGGTGCACGTCATCGAGCACTTCTGTAGACGAACCTGCCTGGGCCAGTGATCTTTCGGCAATCACTTCCAGACGAGCGATGGTGTCACAAGGACGCCCGGTCACCGCCGCCAGTTCGTCGACTGACATGAAATCGGGTGCTGTGGCGCCGGTTTCGACGATGTAGCGTGCGATTCCCGTTTCTCCCAGCAGTCGCCGGGCGAGGTCGGCAGCAGACAGCGATCCACGCCGTTGCAGATACGACGCGGCGCTGGCATGTGGTTCGAGGTCCAGAGCCGGGGCGCAGACCGCTCGGATCGCCACTCCGAAAGGGCTGTCGAAATTGCTGTGCCCGAATGGCGCCGGCCAGTCCGACTCGGTCATCAACTGTTCGAACGCCGCGGGCTCGAGGTCACCGTTCACCACGCTGTGGCAGTGGTGGTCGATCAGCGGGACCGCGGCGATGAAGTTGGTGAGATCAGCAGGCATGGCGTCTCCGTAGTGACGGAATTTCTATAACATTCAGTTGTCAGACTCTAGCTTTGTAATATCTGTTTCGCAATGGCGTCCGGTTGGTACGATCGCCGGATGAACGTTCCGGCCGAGCCGCTGCGCAGTGATTCGGTCGCCTCGGCGGTCTATGCCTCCATGGACATCCTGACCAACGGCGAACGCAAGGTCGCGCGGTCGCTTCTGGCGGCCTACCCCGCGGCCGGGTTGACCACCGTGGCCGAGTTGGCAACAGCCGCCGGCGTCAGTCCACCGACCGTCGTCCGCTTCGTGTCACGACTCGGATACTCGGGATTCTCCGAATTCCAGAAAGCCCTCGTCCACGAAGTGAACGAAGACATGGGCTCACCCTTACGCCAGTACGAACTCCGACCGCCATCCGAAGGCGAGGGCGCGCTGGGCCGGGCCCGCAACACCATTGTGGCAGCCCTGGACGCCAGCTTCGACGGCCTGCCCGATGGGGAGTTCGAACGTCTGGTGCGGTACCTGGCCGATGAGTCTCGTGAGATCAGGCTGGTGGGCGGCCGGTTCAGTCGAATGATCGCCGACTATTTGACCACACATCTGCAGCTGATCCGGCCTCGCGTGCAGATCGTCTCGCGCGAGGAATTGTCACGCGCAGCGATGGTGCCCGATGCCGGAGCCTCCACCGTGCTGATCGTCTTCGACTACCGGCGCTATGACCGCGCCACCGAACACTTCGCTGCGGAGATGAAGGGCCGCGGAGCCACCATCGTGCTGTTCACCGATACGTGGTTGTCACCCATCGCGAAGCAGGCGAGCATCGTGCTGCCCTGCCGCGTGGATTCCCCTTCCCCCTTCGACTCGCTTGTCCCGGCGATGGCGATGACGGAGGCGATCATCGCTGCGGTGTCCGACGCCCTCGGCGACCGTGGTCGCGCCCGCCTGGAACAGATCGAAGCGGTCCACCACCACACCGGCGACTGACGCCGCCCCTCCCCCAACAGCCGATCTCGGCAGTACTCAGGCATGATTTCGCGCGTCGCAGTCTGAAATTTTTATTTCAATCGTTGCACCAAATAGCAGTTCGGAATAATTATTTCTTGACGTCTGGGCTGCGACGCCGCACACTTTGAGCACCGCTGCAGTTCAGAAGAGCCCCAGAATGGCCGTCCATTTCGGATGGGCGAGGGGGCGCCCCTCCCTGCATTCACCCAGCGCCGCAATCGATCACAGGAGGACCACCTTGTCCAACAACGGCAAACCGACACTGCACCGAAACCTGTCCATCTGGGGTGCCATCGGCCTGTCGGTGGCATTGCTGGGGCCCAGCATGGCCGCCAACATCAACCCCCAAGCCCCCGCAGGCCACGTCGGACGCGCGGTGCCCTTGGTGTTCGCGTTGTCCACGGTCGCCGTGCTGCTGGTGGCCTACGGCTTCGTCCGGTTGTGCCAGAACTTCGCCCATGCCGGCTCGGTGTACGGATTCGCCGGCGCCACCCTGGGTCCGAGGACCGGATTCGTCGCCGGCTGGCTGCTGCTCGCCACCTACACCGCGTTCATCGTGTGCACCACCTCCGGTGCCGCGCTGTTCTTCACCGGCTTTCTGCACAGCACCGGCCTTTGGACCGGCGCCAACTGGTTGGTACCAGGAACGCTGTCACTTCTCGGCGTGGCGTTACTGGCGTCACGTCCCGCGGTGACAGCCACCAAAGTGCTTCTGGCGCTGGAGATCATCACCATGGTCGCAATCCTGGTCCTGGCCGTGGTGGTCCTGATCAAGATCGGACTCGGCGACGTCCCCCGCGGGCAACACCTCACCACGAGTATCTTCACCCTGCCCCCCGACATGCCTACCTCGGGCCTGCTCTTCGCGATGACCTTCGGGTTCCTGTCATTCGCCGGCTTCGAGGCCGCATCGACGCTCGGCGAGGAGACCCGCAATCCGCGCCGCGCCATCCCCATCGCCCTGCTCGGCACGGTCATCCTGGCCGGTGTGTTCTTCGTCGTCGTCACCTCGGCCGAAGCCCTGGGTTTCGGCACCGACGCGCAGGGCATCGCCGATCTGATCGCCTCCCCCTCCCTGATGGGCGACCTGGCCTCCACCTACGTGGGCTCGTGGCTGGGTCCGGCCGTCACCCTCGGCGCGGCGATCAGCGCGTTCGCATCGGCGCTGGCCTGCACGGTGGGAGCATCGCGCTTGCTGTTCGCGATGGGACGCGACGGATTCGGCCATCCGAGCCTGGGCCGCGTACGGCAGTCCGACGGTGTGCCGCAAGCCGCCGTCGGCACGACACTTATCGTGGTCGCTCTCGCCTTCGTCCTACTGCGCCTCTTCGCTACTGCCGATGTCACCGACATCTTCTTCTGGGCCGCCACCATCGGGTCGCTGGCCCTGATGGCCGCCTACGCGCTCTGCCTGATCGGGGCGACGCGCTTTCTGTTGTCCCGCGGACGGCGACCCGCTCAGGTCCTCGAGTGCGTGATCCCGTTGTTGGGACTTCTCGCGATCGGGTTCATTCTCTACACGAACATCTATCCCGTTCCCGAAGCGCCGTACTCGCTGTTCCCCTATCTGGTTGCGGCGTGGCTGCTGGTCGGACTGTTGATCGTCGTCCTGGTTCCCGGACTGGCCGCACGCATCGGCGAGCAGTTCATCGAGGACGAGGCGGTGACCGAGCAGACCGTCAGCCCTGCGCCGCACCGCTGATCTCACAGCCAAACCACCCGAACCGTCCTTCGACGTCATGAACACAGTGAATGAGTCCGAATGAGCATCCTCGGTCTGCTGACCACACTGCCCATCACGCAGCCATCCACCGCCGCGGACCCAGACGTCCTCACAGCCTGGCTTGATGCCAAAGCCGAACTGCTGCAGATGATCGCCGAGGAACACGGAGAGGATGCCGGCGACGCGAAGCGGCTGGCCGAGAGAGCGCGCCGACGCGCAACCGTGCTGCGAAACACCGGTCAGCTCACACCACGAAGGTGTTGATTGTCATTGCACGCGTGCGACGGTCATCACATCGACACCGGATAGTCCTCGGACAGCCCGGTGACCTCGCGACGGATCGCCAACGCCGGATCATCGACATCGTGTCCGAATCCACGGGCGAGCTTGTGCCCCGCATAGACCGCTGCCGCGATGGTCGACGGGGCTTCGGCGTCGCCGACGGCAACGACCTGCGCAATGCCGGCGTCGGACCACTCCGCCCGGCGATCGTTCAGTTGCTCCAACAGTGAACTGTTGGGTGTTCTCGCCGTCACCAAAACGACTGTGTCGGTGGCGACCTCGGTGAGGGCCGCAGTATAGGCGCAGCTCAGTGTGACAGAGGCAGCGCCGACGGCAACCAGCGCCTGGTTGGTGGTCAACTGCACTCCGGCACGCATCAGGCGCGCCTGAATCCTGTCGACCTCCAACGTATTACGCGTCCAGCCCGAGACCTGCGGTTTGGGGCAGACAACCCTGACCTCGAAACCATCGCCGACAAGTTTTTCGGCCAGCACACCCGCGAGGTAGTAGTGGTCGTCATCGAAGATAGTGACCCGTGCGCCCTGTGGCCGGACGCCGGCGAAGATGTCGTCGGGGGTCAGCACTTCGGCGGCGTCGTCGATCGGGATGGGTCGCTGATGCCAACGGCCGATACCGTCGCGACGCCATGTTGCGCCCGTCGCCAGCACGATGTGGGAAAAGCCGAATTGCAGTGCGTCGTCGGCCGTGACGGGGCTCTGTCGGTACACCTCGACGTTCTTGAGGTTGGTCAGTTGATACTCGCGGTAGTCGACGACGCGGATCCATGCCGACAGCCCCGGCAAGCGTGCCTCGTGCCGCACGCGGCCACCGAGTTCGCGCCCCGCTTCGAGCAGTGCGACGTCGTGACCGCGATGGCCCAGGATCCGAGCGGCCTCCATACCTGACGGCCCGGCGCCGACGACGAGTATTTGGCGCGCATGATCGGCGGTCTTCACACGTTCGGGGTGCCACCCTCGGCGCCACTCCTCCCCCATGGTGGGATTCTGCGTGCATCGGATCGGCGACATGGTGTGGTCGCCGGACACGCAGATGTTGCAACCGATGCACTCTCGGATGTCTTCGAGCAACCCCAGCTCGATCTTCCGGGGCAGGAATGGATCGGCAATCGAAGGCCGCGCCGCACCGATGAGATCCATTACCCCAGAACGGATCTGATCGACCATGAGATCCGGCGAGGTGAATCTCCCGACACCCACGACGGGTTTGGTGGTCAATTGCTTGAGTCCGCGCAGTCTTTCGCTGTGCACGCCCTCGGGGCTGAAGCGCGATGTGGAGGAGTCGTCGGACCACTCACCGACCATGAAATCCCACAGGTCTGGCAGTTCACCCAGCTCGCCCACTACCTGCTTGGTGTCCTCACCGGTCAGTCCCGCCGGACCGGACAGTTCGTCGACGCACAGTCTGACCGCTACTGCGGCCCGGCCGGCGCACTCTTCGACGGCCCCCTCGATCAGTTCACGCAGCAGGCGCATGCGATTGTGCAGCGAGCCGCCGTACTCGTCGGTGCGGTGGTTGTACCGAGGCGACAGGAAATGCTGGGCACCTCCCAGGTTATGGCCCGCATACACGTAGACGAGGTCGAAACCGGCCTGCAGCGAACGCCGCACGGCCGCCCGATGCCACCGGCGCAAGGCCTCGATATCCGCTTTGGTCATCCTGCGCGCCTGCACCGGATGATCAGACAGGACCGGCAGATCCGACGGTCCCAGCGGTACCTCTCGGCTCGTCAGATTGGCTGCGGCCATACCGTTGTGGGTGAGCTCGACACCGGCCAGTCCGCCACCTCGATGAACAGCCTCGGCGATCCGCGCCAGCGCAGGTATGTCGCGGTCATCCCACAGCCGACCCTCGATATACGGCGTGACATCCGAACTCGGGTGTATCTCGACTTCTTCGGTGCACACCACCGCCCAGCCACCCTCGGCCTTGACCTGTCGCATCACCGCGAGGGCCGACACGTCGCGGTAACCCATACCGTTGCAGTGCGGTACCTGGAAGAACCTGTTCCTGGCCGTCACCGGCCCGATCTGCACCGGCTCGAAGAGGACGTCGTAGCGCGGCAACCGGCTCATGCCCTCGGGGTGAATCAAAGTCTCTGCCGTCATCGCATCAGCATGTGCTGTCCGGCATCGTTGGACAATAGAGCGTTACGTCAACCGCACTTCACCGTCACTTACGCAATGTGCGGATACGGACGTGCTGACACTTAAGTGTTCTCGGACCACCACGATGCAGGCAGAGTCGGCGTCCGACGCGGGTACTCCTCTACTACGTTGCTGAGCAACACTATTGGGCACCCCGCTGGATGCGATACCGCCCGCGCCGGTATCCGCGCTGTCTGTCCCGTGCCGGGCAACCATCAAGTCGGAGTGAACTCATGCCAGTCGATGTCGCAACGATCAACGGCGCTGGCCCAACCCGGCGGCGTTACGCGTCGCACGCGTGAAAATTGTTCCTTGACACCACCCAGACCGACTGCTTGACTCCAAGCATCTGTCGAGCGCAAGGGCTCACAGACTGGGTCGCATTGTCCTCTTCGATATGTATCGAGTTCTGGGGCCGATGTTCATGACCACTGTTCCCGTAGTTTCTGCTACACCCTCTCAGCTGACCTTCCTGGGCAGCGACCGAATCGACGATCCTCGAAGGAGCGAGACGCCGTATGCGTTCCTGGGCATACCATTTGGCCCGCCGTACGGGATAAAAGACATCGTTGTCTGCGCTGACGCGCCCCAGGTGGTCCGAGAACTCAGTCATCGCATGGAGTACGCCACGCTGGGGCATCATTTTGATTTCGATCTGGGTGGTCCCCTCTTCGAAGACGGGCGGCCGACCGTGACGGATCTCGGTGACGTCGTCTGCGACGTCCGCGATCCTGACGCAATCTGGGACTCCGCGGTCGAGACGGTCCGTGCCGTGGTGGCCAACGGCCAGGTACCGCTGGTGGTCGGTGGCCTCGACGCCATCCCACCCATGGTCGTCGAGGGATTCCTGGGACGCGAAACGGTCAACGTTCTGCATGTCGACGCGCACCTCGACTTCCGCGACGAAGTCGGCGGTGTCACCAGGGGGTATTCCAGCCCGATCCGGCGGATCCGCGACCTGGACTGCGTCAGTGAGATCGTCCAAGTGGGCTTGCGTTCAGTGGGTAGTGCCCGACCGACCGACGTCGCGGAGGCGCTCGCGGCGGGCAATCGACTGGTGACAGCCGACGAGTTGCACCACACCGGAGCTCGGGCAGTGTTGGACAGTCTGTCGACCGAGCATCGATGGGTCATCACCATCGACTGTGACGGACTGGACCCGAGCATCGCGCCCGGTGTGGGTTGGCCAGAGCCCGGTGGCCTCACGTACCACGAGATCCGCACGCTGGTGGCGGGACTCGCATCGAAGAATCGGGTGGCCGCGATTGTCTTCACAGAGTTTCAGCCGGCCCGGGATATCCAGGACCTGACGGCGCTGACGATCAATCGCCTGTTGATCAACGTCATCGGCAACCAACGCCACCCCACGCCGATGTCGGCGTCTGGAGCCGAGGAGAACGGCCGATGAGTCCTTGGTTGAGGGCACAGGGTGTGCGTGGCATGGCGATCCTCGCGTTGTGTGCAGCCGCCACGGTTGGGTGTACCACGGCCAGCCAAACTGATGAGGCCCGCGATTCTGCGTCGCCGGTAGCGGCGACGTCGGCGAAGGACCCGGAAATCAATGCGATGCTGCCCGCGGCCATCAAATCCGCCGGTGTCATCCGGGTCGCCACAGATGCGACATACCCACCGATGGAGTTCTTCGGCCCGGACAACAAAACGTTGCAGGGCTTGGACATCGACCTCGGCGCGGCGCTCGGCGCGGTCATGGGAGTCAAGTTCGCCTTCGACAACGTCGCTTTCGACACCATCCTGCCGTCGTTGGGTGTCAGGTACGACATCGGCATGTCATCACTGAACGACACCAAGCTCCGCCAGGAGGTGGTCGATATGGTCGACTACTACACCGCCGGGGCAACCTTCATGGTTCGTAAGGGACAGAACCAAGACCTGGGCTCGCTGACCGCGCTGTGTGGGAAGCATGTGGCGGTCGGGAAGGGGAGCATCCAATTCGACGACGTCGTAAAACAGTCGGACACCTGCCGTTCCGAGGGTAAGCCGCAGATCGACGTGCAGGCCTATCCGGATCAGACCGGGGCGAATCTTGCGGTGGTGAGTGGCCGCGCTGACGTCGTCCTGGCCGATCGGCCAACAGTGGCATTCGCGGTGTCGCAGTCCAACGGCACGCTCGAAGAGGTGGGCCAGCCCTACAATTCGGCGCTGGCAAGTATTGCCGTGCCGAAGGGCGCGGAGTACCAGGGCTTGGCCGAGGGCCTGCAGGCAGGCTTGCGCAAGCTCGCCGACGATGGCACATACCAAGAGATTCTGTCGAAGTGGAACCTTCAGGCCGGCGCCATCACCGATTTCACCATCAATGGCGCGCAGAGTTGATCGGCGAACGATGACGATGAATGACACCAAGACCGACGTCATCACCTCGGGCGCAACCGAACTGACAGTCGTCCGCTCCAAACATCCACTGCGCTGGGCGGTGGCGTGTGCGCTACTGGTGATCTCCGCGGCATTGCTGCACTCGGTCGCGACAAATCCCCGCTTCGGGTGGGACGTGGTGTACGCCTACATCCGCGACGTATCGATCGTGCGCGGCTTGATGGTGACGCTGCAGATGACAGTCGTGTGCATGGCCGTCGGGATTGCGCTCGGTGTTGTGCTGGCCGTGATGCGCCTCTCGACAAACCCGGTGGTCCAGTCATTCGCATCCTGTTACGTGTGGTTGTTCCGCGGTACGCCGGTGCTTGTGCAGTTGCTCTTCTGGTACAACCTGGCCGCGCTCTACCCGAGTATCTCGTTGGGCATTCCTGGCGTGCACCTCGATGCGAACACTCTGATCACACCGCTGGTCGCCGCGACGCTGGGGTTGGGTTTGAATGAGGCCGCGTACATGTCCGAAATCGTCAGGGCGGGGATCCTGTCGGTCGATCACGGTCAGGCGGAAGCGGCTGCCGCACTGGGGATGACAAGGGCACGCACTTACCGCCGGATCATTCTTCCGCAAGCGATGGGAGTGATCATTCCGCCGACAGGCAACGAGGTCATCGGCATGCTCAAGACCACATCGTTGGTCAGCGTGCTGGCCGTCCCGGATCTGCTCTACTCCGCTCAGATCATCTATGCGCGCAACTACGCCACCGTGCCGCTGTTGATCGTGGCAAGCATCTGGTACGTCCTCGTGACGTCGGTCTTGAGCATCGGGCAGCACTATCTCGAACGGCGATACGCACGGGGCAACAGAAACGCCGGGCCGCCCTCGCTGTTCGACCACTTCACGCGCCTGGTCATTCCCGAGGGGGTGCGGCGATGAACAGCACACCGCTGGTTCGGGCCGAGAACGTATGCAAATCATTTGGACGCCAGGCAGTGCTGCGCGGAGCCGATCTCGAGATCGCTGACGGTGAAGTGGTCTGCATCATCGGGCCCTCGGGGTCCGGCAAGAGCACGTTTCTGCGCTGCATCAACCACCTGGAGACCATTGATGCCGGCCGGATCTGGGTCGACGGCAACGTGGTGGGTTACGAGCAGCGTCGGGACAAGCTCCATGAACTCGCGCATCGGGAGATCTGTCGTCGCCGGACGCAGATCGGCATGGTGTTCCAGCAGTTCAATCTGTTCCCGCACATGACGGTTCTCGGCAATCTGGTGGAGGCGCCGCGTCGGGTCCTGAAGGAACCGAAGTCCGTTGTCAGGGACCGTGCACATGATCTGCTGACGCAGGTCGGGCTCGGCGACAAGGCGGACGCGTATCCCCGTCAGCTGTCCGGTGGCCAGCAGCAGCGGGTGGCGATCGCCAGGGCCCTGTGCATGCAGCCCAAGTTGATGCTCTTCGACGAGCCCACGTCGGCACTAGACCCGGAGTTGGTCGGTGATGTGCTTGCGGTGATGCGTCGGCTGGCCGACACCGGGATGACCATGATCGCGGTCACGCACGAGATCGCATTCGCCCGTGACGTGGCGGACCGGGTTGCGTTCTTCGACGAAGGTCGCGTGGTGGAAATCGGTACGGCACAACAGATCTTCGGCGATCCACGGCATCCGAGGCTGCAAGCGTTCCTCGCCGCGGTGCGCTGAACCCACTCGACCTCGAACATCAGGTCAACGCCATCCCCGGGATTCGGGCCCGCATCGCGTCGAGCTCGGCCTCATCGGAGATCCCCTGGAAGTCGTGCCGGGGCGTGTACGGCGCCTGCAGCCAGCGCACCTCGTCGTCGGTCAGCTCGACATCGAGGGACGCGACCGCGTCGTCGATATGCCTGGTGGCGCCGGCGCCGACCAGGGGCGCCGTCACGACGGGCTGATGATGCAGCCACGCCAGCGCGATCGACGCGCGACTCATGTTGCGAGCCTGAGCAATCCGCCCGACTGCGTCGATGATGGCGCGGTTGGCGTTCTCGTCGGCCGGCGAATAGAGCAGATCGGCGAAATCGCCGTCGGATTCCGATCGCGCCGTCGACTTCGCGTCATCCCAGCCACGGGCGAGACGGCCGCGGGCAAGAGGACTCCAGACGATGGTCCCGACACCTTCGTCGAGGCACAACGGGATCATCTCGCGTTCCTCTTCCCGAGCCAGCAGGTTGTAGTGGTCCTGCATGGAGACGAATCGGGCCCAGCCGTTGCGGTTCTGCAGATGTAACGCTTTCGCGAACTCCCACGCGTGCATCGACGAGGCGCCCAGGTAGCGGACCTTGCCGACCTTCACGAGGTCGTTGAGCGCGTCGAGCGTCTCCTCCAGCGGGGTGGCGTGGTCGTTGCGATGGACCTGGTAGAGATCCACGTAGTCTGTGCCGAGCCGCCGCAGCGAGTGGTCGATCTCGGTCATGATCGCCTTGCGTGACAGTCCGCGGCCGTTCGGTCCTGGCCGCATCGGGTGACGCAGTTTGGTGGCAATCACCACATCGTCGCGGTTGGCGAAGTCCTTGAGCGCGCGGCCCAGGATCTCCTCACTTGACCCGTTGGAGTACATGTTGGCGGTGTCGAAGAAGTTGATACCGGCCTCGAGCGCGTACTGGATGAGCGGGCGGGCGTCGTCCTCACCGAGCGACCACACCGGGTGACCGCAATCGGGCTGTCCGTAGGTCATCGCACCGATCGCGATGGGCGAGACATCGAGGCCTGATGTGCCGAGCTTGCGGTATCGCATGCGAACTCCTTCAATAGGACGAGGCGGAGACTTCTCCACTTGAACATAGCGGAGAACTCTCCGCTTAGCCAGGAGGATATGTGGCGGACAGTCGACGCGCTGATGCGCAGCGGAATCGGTCGCGCATCCTGGATATTGCGCGTTCGGCGTTCGCGACCGACCCCGACGTATCGCTGAACACCATCGCGAAGAGTGCGGGCGTCGGACCCGGCACGCTGTACCGCCACTTCCCCACCCGCGAAGCGTTGCTGCTCGCGGTCTACCAGCAGGAGATCGAGTTGCTCGGCACGTCGGTCGGGCAATTGCTCACTATAGAAGCGCCACTGGAGGCATTTCGCAGGTGGGCAAGGAAGCTCGCCGAGCTCGTGCGTATCAAGCACGGCCTCGGCGAGGCGCTGGCCAGCCCGGCGGCCCAGGCGGTGATCGACGCAACCTACGAACCCGTGACGAGTGCGATCGGGGAGTTGCTCGATGCTGCCGAGGCTGCGGGCGACATCCGCGCCGGGGTCGATGCAGCAGACGTACTGTTACTCCTCAGCGCACTCTGGCGAGTGCCTCCCGGCGACGCGGGCCTGGTCCAAGCCGATCGCATCCTCGACATGGTCGTCGATTCACTGGCGAGTCCCCCGCGGT
>CAMFLL010000025.1 GCA_945957405.1 uncultured Mycolicibacterium sp.
GTAAGCCGGACAGAACAGAGCTGAGCCTCGAGGTCCGAACTCCATCTATCGCGCTGGTGGCCGCCGTCGAGAACGGACGAATGCCGGTGGAACGCGGAATCTAGGGCTTGTCAACGACTTCGGCGAGGAAGTCGTCGAGCACCTCGAGGTACCGGTCGACGTGTTCAGCCGTGGTCTGGATGCCCGCCGCCGGTCCGGCCGACGAGATTGCTTCCCAGACACCGCGGTTGGCCATGAAGACCCGCTGAAGCTCGAACAGGTCCGTGTCGAAGGAGGCCGACGCATCGGTGGCGTTGCGGGGCAGTCGCGGGCCATGCGTGTAGCCGCTGCGGTTGAACAATCGGTGCGCGCTCCACTCCACGCCATGATCGCGGGCGACAGCCTCGATACCATTGGCGAGGCGCCCACCCAACCTCGCAGCGTGCGCGTAGGCGTGATCGGTGAGGACGTCCTCGAGCGTCACCCGGGCCGCGGCCATCGACAACGCATTGCCGAACAGCGTTCCGCCGGTCGCCACGCCGTCGCCCCAGTCGGCCTCGGGATCATCGACGAAGACATCGGCGACGTCGGCGGTCATCCCGTAGGCGCCCAGCGGTAGGCCGCCGCTGATCGATTTCCCGAGCACCAGGATGTCGGGCTGGAGACCCCAATGCCGGGTGAGGCCGCCGGGACCGGACACCAGGGTGTGCGTCTCGTCGATGACCAGCAGCGCACCCGCGTCGCTGACCAGTCGCCGCAGTCCTGAGTGAAAACCGGGGTCCGGCATGATGACGCCGGCGTTGGTGATGGCCGCCTCGGCGACCACACAGGCGATGTTGCCGCCGGCCAACTCGTGAGCGACAGCATCGAGGTCGTTGTAGGGGACCAGATGGACGTGGCGGGTGGTGTCACGCAGCACACCGCGACCCTCAGGCACGACGTTGCCGGATGCGTTGCGGACGGCAAGCAGTTCATCGGCATGTCCGTGGTACTTGCCGTCAAACATCAGCACGCCGTCGCGGCCGGTGACAGCTCGGGACACCCGGATGGCTTCGGTATTCGCCTGTGTCGCAGACAAAGTGAATTGCCACAGCGGAAGCTGGAATCGCTCGGACAATTGGCCGGCGACCCGGCTCGCATCAGTGGTGGGCAGCAGGAACTGGGGTCCGGCGGTGATCCGTTGCGCGACGGCCTCGGCGATGGCCCGCACGCCGTAGCCGGTGAACATGCTGGTGTCGGCCAGGTTGAAATCAATGTAGGAGTTGCCGTCGACATCGGTGAACACCGCGCCCATGCCGCAGTCGACGACGAAGGGTGGATGGGTGTAGAGCGTCGACATCCAGGACATCGGGACACCGTTGGGCATGTGCGCCCTGGCCCCGTCGATCTGTTGGCAACCGCGCGGCCGTGCGTCGACGAACCGCTGCTGCTCGCGGTCACTCAGCGCCTGCACCCTGGCAGCCGAGATCGCGTCTATAGACATGACACATCGCCCCCTCGCCGCCCCGACGCGACTCAGGCCAGTGTGCGCCGGGGCGCACGAGATGTCGAGACGTTTTGACCGCAGCAAAGTGTGCCCATCGAGGTGTGACGCGGTGCTATCGCGGGTACGCGGTCGTGGTGGAGACCAGCCAGGTCGAAACACCTGATGCTGACCAGGCGCGCATTGCGCGGGCCTCCATTCGTTCTGGGCAACACACGGGCCCAACCCGCGGTATGGCGCCGGGATTCGCGCAGGCAAATTTGGTGGTCCTGCCTGAATTGGAAGCGCCGGACTTTCAGCGGTTCTGTGCCCTCAACCCGAAACCGTGTCCGCTGCTCGAAGTGACGGAGATAGGGTCGCCGTTCCTTGCCCTGATGGCCGACCGTGCGGATCTGCGCACCGACATCCCGCGCTACCGCGTGTTCCGTAACGGCAACCTGGTCGCCGAACCCGTCGATATCGTCGACTGGTGGCGCGGTGACCTCGTCGCGTTTCTGCTGGGCTGCTCGTTCACTTTCGAGTGGGCGCTGACACAAGCGGGGCTGCTGCCGGCACAGCACCTCAACGTGCCCATGTACATCACCAGGTGGCAGTGCGCGTCCGTTGGGCGATTCGCCGGACCCATGGTCGTGACCATGCGGCCGTTCTGGCCGAGGGAGCTGCAACGCGCGACACAGATCACCGAACGGTTTCCGGCCATGCACGGCGGGCCGGTGCACGTCGGGGATCCCGACGAGCTGGGCATCACCGCCCTGGAACACCCGGACTTCGGTGATCCACCTGTCGTCGAGCACGGGCAGGTGCCGGTCTTCTGGGCGTGTGGAGTCACACCGCAGGTGGTGATCCAGCGGGCGGCGTTGCCATTGGCGATCTTTCACGCGCCGGGCCACATGTTCATCACCGATTGGTCGCACACCGAGTTCGACATGGAGGAGGCCTCCGATGGCCAGGACTGACAACCAGGACCCGAATATGCTGCGCCGAGCGGTGGCCGGCGCAGCCGTCGGCAACGCCGTCGAATGGTTCGACTTCGCGGTCTACGGCTTCCTCGCCACGTACATCGCCGACCAGTTCTTTCCCTCTGAGAATGAAACCGCTTCACTGCTCAGCACATTCGCAGTGTTCGCGGCGGCGTTCTTCATGCGGCCACTGGGTGGCTACTTCTTCGGTCCGCTCGCCGACCGGATCGGTCGCCAGAAGGTCCTCGCGCTCGTGATCCTGCTGATGTCCGGATCGACATTCCTGATCGGCCTGCTGCCGACATATCAGGCGATCGGCGTGTTCGCGCCGCTGGCCCTGCTGCTTCTGCGCTGTCTGCAAGGCTTTTCAGCCGGTGGTGAGTACGGCGGCGGGGCCTGCTACCTCGCCGAGTTCGCCCCCGACAAGCGCCGCGGTTTCATCGTGTCGTTCCTGGTGTGGTCCGTGGTGGTCGGTTTCCTGCTCGGGTCGGCGACCGTGACCGCGCTGGAAGCGATGCTGTCCGAGCAGGCCATGAACTCCTACGGCTGGCGGATCCCGTTCCTGCTGGCCGGGCTGCTGGGCCTGGTGGGGCTGTACATCCGGCTGCGGCTGTCCGACACCCCGGAGTTCGAGAAGCTCCGCGCCGCCGGCGAAGTCGCGAAGTCACCCCTGAAGGAGGCTTTGACCACCGCCTGGAAGCCGATCCTGCAGATCGCCGGGCTGGTCGTCATTCACAACGTCGGTTTCTACGTTGTCTTCACCTACCTCCCGACGTACTTCACCAAGACACTGCAGTTCACCAAGACCGACGCCTTCGTGTCGGTGACCGTCGCCAGCCTGGTCGCGATCGTGCTGATCCCACCGCTGGGTGCACTGTCGGACCGCATCGGCCGGAAACCCTTACTGCTGACCGGATCCATCGGGTTCGCGTTGTTCACCTATCCGCTGTTCCTGTTGCTGAACTCGGGCTCATTGGCCGGCGCCATCGCCGCGCATGCCGGGTTGGCCGCCCTGGAGTCGGTGTTCGTCTGCGCCTCGCTGGCCGCCGGTGCTGAACTGTTCAACACGCGGGTGCGTTCCAGCGGCTACTCGATCGGCTACAACACCTCGGTCGCCGTATTCGGCGGCACGGCGCCCTACGTCGCGACGTGGCTGGTGGACCGCACCGGCAGCAGCCTGTCGCCGGCCATCTACGTCGTGGTCGCCGCTGTCGTCACGCTGCTCACCGTGCTGACCATGCGGGAGACGGCCCGGCAACCGCTACGGATGTCGGGGAACGATCAGCGCCCGCCCCGCGTGCAGTTGGGCTCGTCGGGCTTTGTCGGCCAGGCACACACGTCGATGTAGGTGGTGGTGTTGAAACCGCCGCCGTCGAACACGCCGTAGGCGTCACCGTTGGTTCCGGTGTACGTCCCGCCACCGCCGCTGTCGCCGGTCGACGACACGATGGTGGTGACGTCCCAGCCCTTCTGCTCGAGCGCGGCCTTGTAGGCGGCCAGCGTCGCATTGGGTCCCCCGTTGGCCTTGAAATGCATGTGGATGCCGCCGTTGGGAATGGTGTCCGGGCCGCCCGGCTCACTGTTGGGGGGCGCGGGGATCAGCGCCGCCAGTGCGCCGGTGTCGAGGGCGGGCGCCGGAGGCGGCGTGGGTTCGGTGGTGTCCGCGCTGGACACCGGACTGGCGCACACCGCAGCAATCACACCGAACGCCACCGCCATGGTCGCCAAGCCTCGAGAAGTGCTGATCATGACCCACCCTTTCGTCAGGTGGAACGGTATAGCAAAGAGCGCGGTGGGCTGCGGCAAATGCGAAAGTGTGCGCTCACGTGATCGCGTACCCGCCGTCCACCGGCAGCACGACGCCGGTGATGTATCGCGCCGCGGCCGACACCAGGAATCCGACGGTCTCCGCCACGTCGTCGGGATCGGCGAGCCGGCGCAGCGGAATGCGTTGCAGGACGCGGTCTCTGAAATCCTGTTGCTCGAGCAGGGGTTGGGTCATGGAGGTCAGCACATAGCCGGGCGCGACGAGATTGGCCCGGACGCCTCGCGGACCGAGTTCGGCGGCCAGGCCCTTGGTGAGCTGTTCGACTCCCGCCTTGGTTGCGCCATACGGCACGATGCCCGGCATGGCGCGGTCGGCGGACAGCGAGGTGATGTTGACGATGCTTCCGTGCGCCGCGGCCAGCGCGTCGACCGCGCGCCGGATCAGCGCATACGTCGCGCTCAGGTTGACGTCCACCAGCCTGGCCCAGTCGTCGTCATCGATGTCGATCGCCGACGTCCGGACCTGAATTCCGGCGGCGTTGACCAGGATGTCGAGCCGACCGGTACCCGCCGTGGCTTCCGTCAACGCCCGTTCCTGCACCGCGGGCGACCGGATGTCGCCCGCGACGGCGTTGGCGCCGATCGTGCCGGCCAGCGCAGAAACTGCAGGGGACGCGTCGGTCATGGTCACGCGGGCACCGCGCGTGGCGAGGTGCTGCGCTATCGCGCCGCCGATCCCGCCGGCGGCACCGGTGACCAATGCGGTTCGGCTGCCGAGATCGCCTGTCACGGCGCGGTTTTCGGTTGTGCCGGTGCGTGCAGAAGGAGGGCCTTTCGGCCGGACTGGACGACCCGGTCGTGCTGGTTGAGGATTTCGACGGCGAAGGTGGCGATGCCCTGATCGGCGGTCGATCTGCGGAGCCGGAGCTCGGCCACTTCGAACTCGGCGTGAATGGTGTCGCCGAGGAAGATCGGAGCGCGAAAGTTCCAGTCGGACAGGCCGAGAAACGCGATGGCGTTCTGGCCCAGCAGGCCGCCGCCGAACATCAGGCCGTGGGCGATGGACAGACCCAGCAGGCCGTGCGCGATCACCTGACCGAATTGCGAGGCTTCCGCGAACTCGCGATTGGTGTGCATGGGGGAGTAGTCACCGGTACGTCCGGCAAACGACACGACGTCTGATTCGGTCACCGTCCGCGCCGGCGAGGCCAGCTTCATCCCCACCGAGAGGTCCGACCAGGCCAGTCCGCTAGTCATCAGGCTTTACTCCTGCCTTCGATTGTTGCTACGGTATGAATGTAACCGGTTACCTAAGGTGTTCACAATGTCATTGAAGCTTCCCGGCCCCGACGGGGCCCTCACCGAGATCGCGCTGTCGCCACGGCCCGAACTCGACGTGCTGGCCAACCCTCCTGAATCACGGTCGGCCTTCGCCGCGAGCCATGTGGTGATGGATCCGTTGTGCGGTAGCACGGCGCACGCAGCGATCGACTGGGAGTCGACGATGGCGCTGCGGCGTGAGATCTGGGGTCTGGGACTGGGCGTCGCGGAATCCATGGACACCGCCCAACGCGGTATGGGACTCTCAGCCGCCGATGCCATGACATTGGCCGCGCTGACGCTCGCCGAGGACCCCCGCGGTGGCGCGGGAACGGTGGTCGGCATCAACACCGATGACCTCGATCCAGGCCCGGCCACGTTGGCGCAGGTCACCGCGGCGTACCTACGTCAGCTGGAGTTCGTGGCCCAACGCGGCGGCACCCCGGTGATCATGGCCAGCAGGCATCTTGCCCAGGCCGCGACCGGCCCCGAGGACTACCGCGCCGTGTACGAGCGGCTGTTGCACGAGGTGTCGCAGCCCGTCATTCTGCATTGGCTCGGTGAGGTTTTCGATCCGGCGCTGGCGCAGTACTGGGGCGACCCGGACCCGGCGCGCGCCATGGACACCGTCGTCGGCCTCATCGACGCATACAGCGACAGGGTCGCCGGTATCAAGATCTCGCTCCTCGATCCGGCCTACGAGGTGCAGTTGCGCCGGCGCCTACCTGCGGGCGTCGCGGTGTTCACCGGCGACGACTTCAACTACACCGAGATGATTGCCGGTGACGACGACGGGCACAGCCATGCCCTGCTGGGCGCTTTCGCCGCGTTGGCGCCCTGGGCCTCGGCTGCGCTGAAACAACTCGATGCCGGCGACGAAAAGCAGTTCCGCGCAATCCTCGAACCGACGCAGCCGCTGAGCCGGCACGTCTTCAGCGCCCCGACGCAGTACTACAAGGTCGGCATCGTGTGGCTGGCCTATCTCACCGGCAAGCAGAGTCATCCGCGCATGCTCGGAGGTCTGGACGGCGGACGGGATCTGCTGCATCTGGCCGATGTCATCCGGCTCGCGGACGAGATCGCCTATTTCCCGGACCCGGAGTTCACCGAAGCGCGAGCCCGTACGTTTTTCGCCGCCAACGGGATCGGCTGAGCGTGGACGCATCAGCGGTGAGCCTGAACTCGGCGACCATGCCCGGGCTGGGCGTACCGGAGCTGGTCGACGTGGCCACCGCGAATTCCTTTGGTGGAATCGGATTGTGGCGCGATGCCTACGCGGCAGACGGTGCGGTCGCCGCGGCGCGGCGCACTGCCGATGCCGGGCTGCGGATCAGTTCGGTGTGCCGGGCCGGCATGTTCCCGGTCGACTCGCCGGCCCAGGCAGCTCAGGTGCGTGATGACAACCGTCGCGCGGTGGACGAAGCGCACACCCTCGCCGCGGAATGCCTTGTCATCGTGTGCGGCGCCGCGCCCGGTCGTGACCTGGCGGGCGCACGCCGTCAGGTGGCCGATGGTATCGCCGAACTCGCCGAATACGCTGCATCTGCGGCCATTCCGCTGGCAGTCGAACCGATGCACCCGATGATGATCGCCGACCGGTCGGTGGTGACCTCGCTGCGCGAGGCGATCGACCTGATCGACAACCTCGTGGGCCCCGACATCGGCGGGGTCGGGATAGCCCTCGACGCCTACCACGTCTGGTGGGATGTCCGGTACCCGGACGAGATGCAGCGACTCGCCGACCGGATACACACGGTGCAGATCAGCGACTGGGTGACACCGATCCAGCACCAACTGCGCAGCAGGGGCATGCCCGGCGAAGGCGTCATCGACCTCCGGCAGTTCATGGCCTATGTTCACGCCACCGGCTACCGCGGCCTGGTCGAGGTCGAAGTGCTCAGCGACGCATGGCAACAGCGCACGCCGGATGATGTCGTCGATGCCATCCTCACGGGCATCGCCGACCTGTGAGCCGAGCTCTGAGCTCGACTAGGCCGGTGCGGGGCCGGCCGAGTCCCGGAACACGGCATCGGCATGGAAGGTCCGCTCGGTCCTGACCGGTTTGGCTGACATCAGTTGTTTCATGGCGTCCCAGGCGGCCTGGCCGAGTTGTTCCTCGTGCATCCGGGCGGTGGTCAGCCTCGGCGTCACCCACCGCGCCAAGGGGGTGTCGTCGAATCCGGTCACCGAAACATCGTCGGGCACACGAAGTCCCAATTCGGACAACGAGTAGATGATGGCTGTCGCCGTGATGTCGTTCGACGCAACCAGCGCGGTGCACCCGCGCTCGACGAGCGTGCGCACTTCGTTGGTGACATCGCCCAGCGGTTCGGTGAGCGGTGTCAGTACCGCGGTACCGCCGGCCTCGGTGACGCGGCGCTGCGTGACATCCCACCGAAGCGCGCTCTGCTGCGAACCACCCTGGGCGACAACGAAGGCGAACGACCGATGACCGAATTTCAGTAGGGCGTCGACGATCTGGGTGGTGGCGTCGACGACATCGGTCTGCACCGACGATGTCCGGCCCGGCTCGGTGAAGCGGCGGTTGACGGTGACCACCGGCTTACCCGCATCCAGAATGGTGTTCAGGCCCTCATCGGAAGACCTCGGGCTGCACAGGATCAGCCCGTCGGAGCGTTGCAGCATCTCGGTGGCCAGGGTGACCTCGAGGTCAGGGGAGTTGAGGGTGTCGCCGACGAACACGTGCATCGCGTCGCCGGTCGAGGAATGGATCAGGGACTGCACGATGGTGGTGAAGTGCTGGTTGCCGAGGTCGGGTACCAGGACGGCGACATTTCCGTGGCGGCCCGTGGCAAGGGATTTCGCCGCGATGTTGACCTCGTACCCTAGCCGGCGGGCGGCGTCGAGTACGCGCTTCTGGGTGCGGTCGGTCACCTGCTTCGGTGCGCCGGCGAGCACCCTCGAGACGGTCGCCACCGACACGTTTGCCTCCGCCGCAACGTCTCGAACGGTGGGCTTTCTCGCCTCGGGTCGCACGGTCACCTCTGAATGTTATGGGTCAGTACATGACCCCACCACCATTGACATGCAATGTCTGCCCATGCAGTAGCGTTGCGGCCGCCGAGGCGAGGAACACCGTCGTCGGTGCGACATCCTCCGGGCGGGCCAGCTCACGCGTGACCGAGCCGCCGGTGCGTTCGGCGACCCACTGGCCATCGCCGGCGAGGTCCTCGATCAGCGGTGTGAGCACCGGGCCCGGGGCGATCGCGTTGACGCGGATCGCCGGCCCCAGTTCGCGTGCCAGGGCACGCGTCAGGCCGACGACGCCGGCCTTGGCGGCGGAGTAGGACACGAAGTTGTGGGCCCCTTTGAAACCCAGCTGCGACGACACGTTGACGATCGCGCCGCGCGCGCCGGGCTGGCGGGCGAAGCGCTGCGATACCAGCATGGGTCCGGTCAGATCGGCGCGGACGGTGCGGTTCCACTGCTGCAGCGACATGTCGACGAACGGCACCTCCTCCATCATGCCGGCGTTGTTGACGAGGATGCTGCACCCGCCGAACTGCGCGGTGATCCGCTCGAACATCGCGTCGACGGCCGCCTCGTCGGTGACGTCGGCCTCCACTGCCAGCGCGTCGGACCGGCCCGCCACCAACTCGTCGACGAGATGCTGCGCCCGCTTCCCGTCGTCGAGGTGGTGGACGATGACGGCGGCGCCCGCGGCGGCGAACGCCCGGCACATGGGTGCACCGAGCCCGCCGGTCCCGCCCGTGATCAGTGCGACTTCGCCGTCCAGCCGGAAGGGGCTGCCGACGGCCGTTGTGGTAGGCCCCATCTCAGATGGCCGATGCGGCGATCAGGCCGGCGTCGGGTGAATCGGCGTTCCGGCGGATGCGGGCTTTCGCGATGATCAGCGAGACCACGGTGACCGCGCAGCAGCCGGCCAGTAGCGCGGCCACCAGCCAGGGCTGCCCACCGCCGACGATCACGAGGCTTGCAGCCACCAGGGGCGCCGGCCCGCCGATCAGCGTCCCGGCGAGTTCGCGGCACAATGCCACGCCTGAGAACCGGACGTCCGCGGGGAACAGGTCGACCAGGAAGGCGCCCTGCGAGCCGGCCATCGCGCCGAAGGAGATGGAGTAGGTCAGCAGCAGGGCAAGACCGATCAGTAGCGGTGTGCGGGTGTCGAGCAGCGCGAACATCGGGAACGCCATGAGCATGCAGTACGCCGCGCCCAGCATGAAGACCCGCGGCGCGCCGATGCGGTCGGCCAGCAGCCCGAAGCATGCCGCCAGTACGGCGCCCACGAGCGACGCGATCAGCGAGGCAGTCAACGCGACGCTTTTGGGCATGGTCAGCGTGGTGGTGATGTAGCTCAACGCGAACGTCGTGGTGATGTAGGACATGGCCTGGTGGCCCACCATCACACCGAAACCGAGGACCACGCTGCGCCAGTGGCCACGCAGCAGTTCGAACACCGGGATACGCCGCTCGGCCTTGCGCTCGGCGCGTTGCTTGGCTGCCAGGAACTCAGGCGCTTCCTCGACGCGCTTACGGATGAACACCGCGACCAACAGGATGACGGCACTGAACAGGAACGGGATGCGCCAGCCCCAGGTGAGCAGGATGTCGCCGGGCAGCATCGCCACGATCAGGAAGGTCACCACACCGAGCGCCGAACCGATTGCCGTGGCGCCGTTGGGAACTGCGGTGCCGAACGCCCGCCGGCTGGGTCTGATGGTCTCGGAGATGATCGTCATGGTTCCGGCGAGTTCGGCGCCGGCGCCCGCACCCTGGCACAGGCGCAGGAACACCAGCAGTGCCGGTGCCCACAGGCCGATGTGTTCGTAGGTGGGCAGGCAGCCCATCAGGAACGTCGATGCACCCATCAGCACCAGCGTGAAGATCAAGGCGGGCTTGCGACCGAACTTGTCGCCGAAGTTGGCGATCAGCATGCCGCCCACCGGTCGGGCGAAGAATCCGACGGCGAACGTGGCGAACGCTGCGAGCGTCGCGGCCGACGGGGACAGGTCCTTGGAGAAGAACAGCGGGCCGATGATCAGCGCCGATGCAGCGCCGAACAGGCCGAAGTCGTACCACTCGACGACGGAGCCGACGGTGCCGGCGACCAGCACCCGGCGTTCCTGTACGGGGTTCACGCCGGGCGGCGGTGTGTTCGGATTTTCAGACATGAGTTGCGTCCTTGTCTCTGACAGTCTGGCGGGTTGGTTGGTGGACGGGGTGATCGGGGTCGGTTCGGGGGCTCAGTAGGACTGGTCGAACAGCGAGCGGTCCATTTCCTTCGGCTCATGCGGGATCGTCACGGGGAACGCGATCTGGGCGAGGACATCGCGCTCGATGTCGATTCCCGGCGCGATCTCGATCAGCTCGAGTTGGCCGAGCGGATTGAGTTCGAGCACCGCACGTTCGGTGATGAAGACGACCCGCTGACCACGTTCGGCGGCCAGCATGCCGTTGAAGGAGATCTGTTCGACGGCGGCGACGAACCGCTGGGAGCGGCCTTCTACAGCCACCGAGAGCCGGCCCGTCGCCCGATCCCATGTGGTCTGGAGTCCACCGGCGGTCAGGGTGCCGCTGAACACCGCGGTTTTGGCGCCCTGGCTGATGTTGACGAATCCGCCCACCCCGACGATGCGGCCGCCGAACCGGGAGATGTTGACGTCACCGCGCGGCGAGACCTCGGCGAAGGACAGAAATGCGATGTCCAGACCACCGCCGTCGTAGAAGTCGAACTGGTAGGGCTGATCCACCATGGCGTCGTAGTTGACCGCCGCGCCCGCGTCGAGGCCGCTCATCGGCAGTCCGCCGACGAGTCCCTGCTCGTTGGTGAGGACGACGTCGTCGAGCACGCCGAACTCAGCCGCTGCCATCGAGACTCCGGTCGAGATTCCGGAGCCGAGGTTACAGACCGCGCCCCGGAACAGTTCCTGGGCGGCGCGGCGGGCGATCAGTCCGCGCGGTCCTTTCGGCAATGGTTCGAGCGTGTCGACGGCGACCCGCTCCTGGCCGGCATAGCCGGGGTTGGATGCGGACTGGTACGTGGTCGGCTGGGTTTCGTCGACGACGACGAGGTTAACCAGAAAGTGCGGGATCTTCACGGACTTCGGCGGCAGGCTGTGGGCTTCGACGACACGTGCGACCTGCACGATCACCATTCCGCCGTTGTTGTAGACGGCCTGCGCCATGGACAACATCTCACCGAAGTAGGCCTCGCCGTCCATCGAGATGTTGCCCAGGGTGTCCGATGTGGTGCCGCGTAGCAGTGCCACCTGCGGGACGACGGGCTTGTAGTGGATGAGTTGCCTGCCGTCGATGTCGATCGCGACGGATGGCCCATCGGCACTCGGTGCACCCTGGCTGCCACCGCCCTGACGGGGGTCGACGTAGGTGCCGACGCCGACGTCGGTGAACAGTCCTGGCCGCTTGGCGGCCGACTCGCGCATCAGCTGAGACAGGGAACCCTGTGGGACGGTGAATAATTCGATCTCACCGCGGGTCGCGGCTTCGGCGATGCCGGGGGCGTCGACGACAGTGCCGCACACCATCCGCTTGAGCAGCCCGGGATGCCGGAGTCGGTGCACACCTTTGGTGGCTTTGTCCCCGATACCGACCGGGTGAATGGTGGTGAGCGCAGTGGGCGCATTCTCGGCGAGGAAGCGGCGCTCCAACGCCTCGATGAGCAACTCCGGCACCGCGTGACCGCCGCCGGACCCGCCGATGACGATGGTGTCGGAGTCGGCGATGGAGCGCACGGCCTGGTCTGCGTCGACGATCTTCATCGGGAGGCTCCTTGCAGGCCGAGGCGGTGAGTGAACGTCGGCGGGCGCTTCTCGATGAAGGCCGCCGCGCCCTCGCGGGCGTCATCGGTGCTGTAGACCTCGGCGATCGACTCGATCTCCGCATCGCGGCCTGCCTCCCTGCCGCGGGTGAGTCCGGTGTTCACGCAGTGCTTGGTGGCCCGCAGTGCCGCCTGCGGCAACTCGGTGAGTCGCTCGGCGATGCGCATCGCCTCGTCCTCGCCGACGCCGTCGGGGACGACCGACGTGACCAGTCCCCACGCCAGCGCCGTCGTCGCGTCGACGCTGTCACCGAGCAGCAGCATGTGCCGGGCCCGGCCGGCGCCGATGATCTGCGGAAGTCGTTGGGTGCCGCCGCCGGACGCGAACACGCCGACCTTGACCTCGGGTAGCCCGATGGATGCCGTGTCCTCCGCGACGCGGATGTCGGCGACCAGCGACAACTCCAGGCCACCACCGAGGGTGTGGCCACGAAGCACCGCGACCAGCGGTTGCGGGATGTTCTCGAGCGCGTCGTATGCGGCGTGCTCCGATGCCGACACCGCGCGCCCCGCCTCAGGGTTGGTGGGAAAACCCTTGATGTCCGACCCGACCGACAGTGACTTCGGGCTCCCGGACGTCAGCACCACCGCACGCACATCCGTGCGCTCCGCAATGTCCAGGGCGACGTCGCGCAATTGGCTGCGCATGTCGTTGGTGAGTGGATTCAGTGGCGGGTTCACCAGCCGGATCACGCCCACCGCTCCTACGGTCGCGAACTCCACGCGGGCCGTCTTGTCAGTCATCAAACCTCCGAGGTAACCGGTTACATTTGTGAGGTAGGCTACATCTGGAATCGGGCGTGATGCAAGACCGGATGCTCAAGTTCTCCCGAACGGGGCGCGGCCCGCGGGCATCATGTGTCGAAAAGAGTTATCCGGCAACAGATGTCATCGAAGGGCAGGTTCCGATATCGTCACGCGATACCCGACCGCATCAGCCCGCCCGCGTCATAGGCCTGGCGGACCGCATCGAACCGACCGAGATTCGGGCCGAGGTAGCGGCTCAGCGGTTGCCCCGGTTCGACGTAGTTGATGTAACCACCGACCGAGCTGGCGGCCACTGCGGTGTGCGCGTCGGCCAGCCACGTCGACGCCACGTCGAAAGGCGCCTCGGTGTACCACTGCACGGAGGCCGCCGACTGCCGCCACGGAAAGGCGCTGTCCGCGGGGGCGACATCGTTCACGGCCCCCGAGAGTGACTCGATCACCGCCGTCGCCGACCCGGCGGCCGTCGGCCAGGCCGACGTCGCTGCGATAATGGAATTGGCTGCGGCAGCGTTCATTTCGCCGATGACGTCGGAACCGGCAGTGAACTGCCGCGGTACCCTGGCCTGCGCCCCGCCCTCGAAATAGTGGATGAAGTCCAGGCGGTTCTTGGTCCTGATACTCGTCGAGGACGGCGCCACACCCACCGCCGCGTTGAGTGCCCCGGCCAGGCCCTGCCCGGTTCCGGGCGGGGTCGCCAGAATGACGGTGCACCGCGACGGGCCGCCACCGACGGTGACGTTGACCATGCCCCAGACGGCGCGGTCGGCGGCGCTGAGCCAGTTGTGCCAGCCCGCGATCACCTGGGCCGCCGATGCCGGCGGGTAACCCAACGTGACCACGTCGCGGTCGGTGGTCGGGAACGTCCGGAAGGTCAGCGACGTCACCACACCGCAATTGCCGCCGCCGCCACCGCGCAGCGCCCAGAACAGGTCGTCATGGTCACCCGCGGACGCCGTCACGACATCGCCCGACGGCAACACCACCGACGCCGATACCAGCGCGTCGCACGTGAGCCCCGCCGACCGGGCATCCGAACCCAGCCCGCCGCCCAGCGCCAGACCGGCGACACCGACGGTGGGGCAACTGCCGGACGGGATCGAACGGCCCTGCGCGGCAAGTATGGTCTGCACCGAATCGAGATCTGCCGCAGGCGAAATGGTCACCAAGCCGGATATCGGATCGAGGGTCGTGCCGCCCGGTAACTGCCGTAGATCGATGACCATCACCCCGTCGGCGGTGGAAGCCCCGATGTAGGAATGTCCGCCGCTGCGCGCGCTGACGCCGAGGCCGTTCTGGCCGGCGAAGCCCATCGCCTTCTGCACATCGGCCACCGAGGTCACGCTGACGACCGCCAAGGGTGCCGACCCGGCGAACCGCGTGTTGAACACCCCTTTGGCGGCGGCGAAGTCGGGCGCCGACGGCAGGACGACACGGCCGTCGACCATGCCGTCCAACGCATTCCAGTCAGGTCCCTGTGAGGCTGCTTCGGGCAGCACCGACCGGCAGGACCCCAGCAGGGCGGCGCCGACCACCCCACCGAGTGCCCGGCGGACGAACGCCTGCCGGGAAATCTCGCCTGACATGGGCAAAGCGTAGATGCTCAGGCGCGGCCCCTTGACTCGATCTGCCACAGTTGACGCATGACATGGCGGGTCGGGGTGGTGATCACGGCGGTGGTTCTGTGCGGGTGCTCCAGCACCGCGACGGGCGCGGGCGCCCCCGCCGCGACCCGGCTCGACGACATGCTCGCCGACGAGTCCGCCGTCAACGCCATCATGGGACCGCCGCCGCTGACCGCCACCCACACCTACCGGGCACTCGAGCAGTGGCCCGACGGCTACAACTATGCCCCGGCCGACTGCCTGGCCGTCAGTGGGAACGCGATGGCGTCGGTCTATCAGGGCGCTCACAGCGGGGATATGCGCGGAATGCTGTTCGGCAACGAGCAGACCGGAACCGAGGTCGACGAGGCGGTGGTCTCTTTCGACACCGCAGCGCATGCGCGCGACTTCATCACGGCCACGGTGGGTACCTGGCAGCGCTGCTCCGACGACGTCCTCACGATCAGTTCGGCAGGTCGCGCGCCTCGGACGTTCACCATCGACGCGCCTCGGGCCGTCGGCGGCGATGAGGTCACCGACTGCCAGTCCCAGTCTTACGAAGGCTGGGGCACCGTGCACGCGATGCGCGCCGACGGTGACGTCGTCATCGATGTGCGGGTCACCGGAGAGCGCCTGGCCGACCAGGCCGTGCGGGTGGTCACTGCCATCGTCGACCACACCCGGATCTGACATTGAGCGACGCCGACCGGATCCGCTGGGACGACAAGTATGCCCAGCGTGATGAACCCGACTCGGTAGGCCCGCCTGACATGCTGGCACCGTTCCAGCATGTGGTTCCGGAGTCGGGCCTCGCGCTCGATCTCGGCTGCGGGCAGGGCCGCCACAGTGTCTGGCTGGCGCTTCGCGGACTGGCTGTCTGCGGTGTCGACATCTCCTTGGTCGCGATCGAACGTGCGCGAGAATTGGCTCGCCGCAACGGTGTTGGCGAGCACTGCGTCTTCGACGTGCTCGATCTCGACGACGGTCTGCCACCGAGCGCCGCGGTCGATGTCGTGCTGTGTCACCGGTTTCGCGACCCTCGCCTGGATCAGGCGATCGTCGAGCGGCTCACGCCGGGCGGGCTGCTGGCGATGGTGACGCGCAGCGAGGTCGGTGATGCGCCCGGACACTTCCGGGCGCGGCCGGGTGAGCTGGTGGCGGCGTTCGCGGAGCTCGACATCATCGATGCGGGGGAGGGCAACGGGCAGGCCTGGTTGTTGGCGCGGCGCTGATCAAATTGACCGCGAAGCCATCCGCCGGCTGCGATCATCAGCTGAGTCCTCACGGGGGAGGATTATGGGGGGTGCATCGTGTCGCGCGTTTTTGTCAGTCATTCCCGCTGGAACAATCGTCAAGCAAAGGCGGTCAAAGCCTGGCTGATTCAGCACGAGCCGGGGCTCGTCGACGATATCTACCTGGATGTCGACCCGCTGACCGGTATTCGGCCCGGCGTGCGATGGAAGCAGGCTCTGCAGCAGGCCAACAGTCGCTGTGAAGCCGTGATCTGCCTGCTTTCACAACACTGGCTGGACTCAGCCGAGTGCCAGACCGAGTTCCGGTATTCCGAGACGCTGAACAAGTCGATTCTGGTTGGCCGACTCGAGCCGCTGCCGGACACCAACATCACCTCGGAATGGCAGCGCTGCGATCTGTTTGCGGATGACGGTTCGGTTGTCCATGTCGATATCGGTGACGGGGGACCGGTCGAGTTGGCCGGTGACGGTCTGAAGCGACTGCTCGCGGGTCTGCGCGCGCTGGGAATTGGCGCTGAGTATTTTCCGTGGCCACCGCCGAACGACGTCGAGCGCGCCCCTTATCGGGGTTGGGCCCCACTCGAAGAAGCTGATGCGGCGGTCTTTTTCGGTCGCGACGCCCAAATACTGCGTGGTCTGGATCTGCTCCACGGGATGCGTATCTCCGGGGTGGAGCAGATGTTCGTCGTCCTCGGGCCGTCGGGGGCGGGCAAGTCGTCGTTCTTGCGGGCCGGGTTGATGCCACGGCTGCGCCGCGATGACCGCCGATTCCTGCCTTTGCCGATGGTGCGTCCCGAACGGGCAGTGCTCAGCGGAGAAATCGGGCTGGCGCGATCGATCCACGGGTTACGCACCGAGCTGGGTCTTCGTCATCCCGTGCTTGGTGAGATCAAGAGCGCTTGCCGTTCGCAAGACGTTGACCGACTTCGGGATTGGCTGCAGGAGTCGCGTGACGCCGCGGGCAGCCGATCGCTGGCGGAGCCGGCAGGGCAGCCCGGTCCCACTCTGGTGCTGCCGGTCGACCAGGCCGAGGAGTTGTTCAACGTCGACGCCGGCCCCGAAGCTGCTCGCTTTCTCGAACTGATGGCCGCGCTCACAGGCAGTAAGGCGGGATTTACGCCGATGATGATCTTGGCGCTGACCATCCGCGCCGACCGGTACGAACCCCTGCAGGTCGCACCTCAGCTGACCGCGGTCCGCAGCATTGTGTTCGACGACCTCAAACCCATGCCGGCGGCTGGCTATGCCGAGGTGATCACCGGCCCGGCCCGCCGTGCCACCGCGGCCGGCAGGCGACTCACGGTCGAGCCGGCACTTCTCGAACGGCTGTTGGCCGAGACCGCCGATGGCGCCGACGCGCTGCCGCTGCTCGCGTTGACCCTGGAACGGCTTCACGGCGACTACGGTGCCGACGGCGATTTGACCCTGGCCGAATTCGAAGCCATGGGCGGCATGGAAATGGTGGTACAGAATGCGGTGGTAACCACACTCGACAGCGATCCCGCCGAGCGGCGGGCACAACTCAACACCTTGCACGATGCTTTCATTCCGTGGCTAGCGACGATCAATCCTCTCAACAACGAACCGATGCGACGCCTGGCCCGCTGGGAGGATCTACCGGTCGCGAGTCTTCCGCTGATCCAATCGATGGTCGATAAACGACTCCTGGTCAAGGACGCCCGCGGCGGTGACGTGGTCGTGGAGGTGGCGCTGGAAAGCTTGCTGCGCCAATGGCGTGAGCTCGCGGCGTGGCTGCGTGATGAAGCGCAGGACCTCAAGAACGCGGATTCCCTTGAACGTGCAGCTGCTGATTGGCAGGGCAGCGGGCAAGATCGCTACTGGCTGCCGCAGGGCACCCGGTTGGTCGAAGCCGAAACCCTGGCTGCCAAACCTCATTTCCGTAGCCGGCTCGCTACGATTCGCGACTTCCTGCAATCTGCTCGGACGCGCGAGAACGAGCGGACCGATGCCGAGAAGGAGCGCCAGCAGGCCGAACTGCACGCCGCCAAACAACACGCTGCGGCGCTGCGAAAGCGGTCACGAATACTCGCCGCGGTATCGGTGGTCACGGCCGTTGTCGCTGTTGTGGCAGTTTTTCTGGGTGTAGAGGGCTATTCGCTCCGGCGAGAAGCCAACGAGCGTCTTCGCGAGGCAGTCAGCATCCGCCTGGACACCGAGACGCCTTTGATGCTCACGGGGTATCGCCCCGGCGGGCCGGTCCGCGCATATCAACAGTTGGTTACCGCGCGCCAACTCCTGAGCTCGCCAGATGATGGCCCGTTGCTTGACGTGCTGCCCAAACTGGTCAACCTGGTCAAGATCATCGGCACACCAGCGGCAGTGGGCAGTGTCGCGATGAGCCACGATGGTCAGCGGATCGTCGCGGGCGGCAGCGATCAGGTGATCCGGGTTTGGGACGCCAACACCGGCGAACTCGAGTGGGAGTCTCCACCGGCTTACACGAATGCGCTGAACAGCGTCACGTTCAGCCCCGATGGAACACGCATCGCCTCTGCCGGAGACCGGTCGGTGCGACTCTGGGATGCGGGTACAGGGCAACCGATCGGCTCCTCGATGTTGCACTCCGATTTTGTACTCTGCGTCGCCTTCAGTCCTGACGGGACGCGCATTGCTTCCGGCGGACGCGACGACGTGGTGCGGTTGTGGAATGCGGAGACTGGTGCGGCAGTTGGCGAGTTGACGGGACATACGAGTGACGTCGACAGCGTGGCATTCAGCCCCGACGGAAAGCGGATCGTGTCCGGCAGCGACGACAAGACCTTACGTCTGTGGAACACCGACACCGGTCACGCGATCGGTGATCCGCTGGTTGGACATGAAAGTGCCGTCACCAGTGTGGCATTCAGCCCTGACGGACGACGAGTGGTGTCTGGCAGTTGGGATAAAACTGTGCGGCTCTGGGATGTAAGCACCCTCAAACCGCTGGGTAAACCAATGGCCGGTCCGGCGGACTACGTCAGCAGTGTGGCTTTCAGCCCAGATGGTCGTCGAGTTGCAGCGGGCAGTTGGGACAAGACAGTCCGGCTGTGGAACGCCGACAACGGGCAGCCTATCGGCCTGCCGCTCACTGGTCAGGCGACCGACCCCCTCAAAGGGGTGACCGGCATAGGGTTCAGCCCAGACGGAAATCACTTGTTATCAGGCAGTTTCGACACCACAATCAGAATCTGGGATGTCGATACCGCTCGGCCATTCGGCCAGTCTTTGATGCCTGACGGTACCGGAGTGACGTCGAATAACGCGCAACGTGGTGTGGCGGACGTTGCCTTCAGTCCCGACGGGGAGCGCATCGCGTCTGCCAGTTTCGACGGTGCGGTGCGGGTGTGGAGTGCCAACACGGGAAAACAGATCGGACCGCCATTGATCGGCCATACTGATGCTGTCACCAGCGTGGCCTTCAGTCCCGATGGCAAGCGACTTGCGTCCAGTAGTGGTGATGGCACGGTGCGGTTCTGGGATGTGGTTGCAGGCAGGCAGATTGGGGCTCCGCTGACCGGTCACTCGGGCGCGGTGTACACCGTGGCCTTCAGTCCGGACGGCCAGCGTGTCGTGTCCGGTGGTGGTGATGGCACGGTGCGGTTCTGGGATGTAAATACCCACACGCAGATCGGAACCGCGCTGGCCGGTAGTACGAGCTCGGTCAACGCGGTCGCGTTCAGTCCGGATGGCGAGCGTGTCGTGACGGGTGCGGGTGACGGGGTGGTGCGGTTGTGGGATGCCCATACCCGCAAAGCGATTGGCGAACCCCTATCCGACGCCCCGGACTGGATACACAGTGTGGCGTTCAGTCCCGACGGCACACGAATAGTTGCCGGCAGCTCGAGCAATATGGTTCGGCTGTGGGATGCAAACACAGGCAAGCTGATCGGAGAACCACTGGTTGGTCACACCGGATATGTGTTCGGTGTGGCCTTCAGTCCCGACGGCAAGCGGATTGCTTCGTCGGGGAACGACAACACCATTCGGCTCTGGAACGCCGAGAACGGTCGACCCTTGGGGGCGCCGCTCTCGGGTCATGTGGAACCTGCTTATGGCTTGGCGTTCAGCCCCGACGGCAGCACGTTGGTTTCGGGCAGTATCGACGGTTCATTGCGGCTGTGGCCGATGTTCGCCGAACCGTTGGCAGCGTTGTGCTCCAAGCTGACCACCAACATGAGTCACAAGCAGTGGCGCGACTGGGTGTCACCAGACATTGGCTATGAAAAAGCGTGCCCGGATCTTCCAATTGCTGCCGACTGATACTGACTTATTCCACGGCAGCGAGCCGTCGCTGCGCACCGAGAGTGCGGGCGGCCGCGTCGAAGAAATCCCGCACGGCGCGCTCCCGCCGGCCCTTCGCCATGGCGACACACGTCTCGACCGGGTCAAGGTCGGTGACCGGCAGATTCACCAGGTCGGCCCGCGAGTAGGACTCGGCGACGGTGCGGGGCACCAGCGCGATGCCGTGCCCGGACGCGATGAGCTCAAACTTCTCCTCGACCGATGATGTCCGACGGGTCTGCGCGTCGAGGATGAATTCGCCGTCCAGGTCGGCCATCCGCAGCTTCTTGCGCCGCGCCAACGGATGGGTCACCGGCAGGCAGGCCACCTTCGACTCGCAGCCGATCGTGACGGTACGCAGCCCGGCGTCGTCGAACGGCCTCCGCAGGTATCCGACGTCGGCACGGCCGTCACGCAGCGGCGCATCCTGCTCCCACCATTTCGATTGGAACAGTTCGATCTGCACGTCGGGATGCAGCGTGCCGAATTCGCGGATCGCGGGAGAGACGTGCAACCCCGGGGTGAACGCGACGACGAGCCGCTGCACACCACGATCAACCTCGTGCACACGGCGGACGACGGAGTCGACGCTTGCCAGCACGCCGTGTGCTTCGTCGAACAATTTCTGCCCCGCCGGTGTGAGTTCCACACTGCGCGTGGTCCGGACGAACAGTGTGCAGCCGAGATCGCGCTCCAGGGAACGGATCTGGCGACTCAGGACGGGCTGGGCGATGTAGAGCTGCTCGGCGGCCCGGCCGAAATGCTGATGCTCGGCGACTGCGACGAAGTACCGCAGCTTGCGCAGGTCGAGATCCATACCCGAAGCGTATCAATTCTCGACCAGAGGTATTGGACGCCGGGGCAAACCGGGCGCAGGGTGGAGTCATGATCGTCATCACGACGCCCACGGGCGATATCGGCAGCCAAGTGCTGCGGCTGTTGTTGGATCAGGACGAGGAGGTCCGCGTGATCGTCCGCGACCCCGCAAAACTGTCCGATGACATCCGCGACCGCGTCGACGTGGTGGCGGGAAGTCACGGTGACGCCGCCGTTGTCGACCGCGCGTTCGACGGCGCCGACGCGGTGTTCTGGCTGCCGCCGCCAGACCCCAGGGCCGTCAGCCTCGAGGCCGCCTTCTCCGGGTTCACCAAGCCTGCCGCCGACGCCTTCGTCGCGCGTGGCATCGGTCACGTGGTCGGGGTGTCGGCGCTGGGGCGGGGCACCGCGGTCGCCGACCGCGCCGGCCTGGTTTCGGCATCGCTGGCCATGGACGACGTGATCGCCGCCAGCGGGGTCGCCTACCGGGCGCTGGCCAACCCGTCGTTCATGGACAACCTGCTGCGACAGGTTGACGCGATCCGCGACAACGGCGTCTTCGTCGACACGGTGATCGCCGACCGCAAGGCGCCGTCGGCCGCCACCCGTGACATCGCGGCCGTCGCCGCGACGCTGCTGACGGACCGGTCCTGGACGGGCGTGGACAGCGTCGCAGTGCTCGGCCCCGAGGACATCTCGGCCGACGACATGGCCGCCATCATGTCCGATGTGCTGGGTAGCCCGATCCGCTATGTGCGGGTGTCACACGATGACCTCGGGGCGCGGATGCGCAGCTTCGGCTGGAGTGACGCCGAGGCTGACGGCATGGTGGACATGATGCGCGCCAAGGACGACGGCCTGGATGCCGGTGTGATTCGCACGCCGGAGAACTCGACCCCGACAACGTTCCGGCAGTGGTGCCAAGAGGTACTCGAGCCGGCCATCAGAGGAGCGAAATGACCGACAGCACAACGAAATCACTGCTTCTGATCGGCGCGTCAAAAGGTTTGGGCCTGGCGCTGGCCGGCGAATACCTCAAACGCGGCTGGCATGTCACCGCCACCATACGCGGCGACAACCGCACGGGTCTGCATGACCTGGCCGACTCGTCGGAGGGCCGGCTTGTCATCGAGAGCATCGACATCACCGATCCGGAGCAGATTGCGGCCCTGCGCGACCGGCTCACCGGCCAGAGTTTCGACATGCTGTTCGTCAACGCCGGTATCACGCGGGGTGACATCCCCGTCGGTGACGTGCCCACCGACATGTTCGTCGACGTCATGGTGACCAATGCGCTCAGCCCCATGCGGGTCATCGAGTCGCTGAAGGACCTGGTGCCGGCAACAGGCACGCTCGCCATCATGTCGTCGAGCCAGGGCAGCGTCAGCCTCAACACCAACGGCGGGCACGAGGTCTACCGAGCCAGCAAATCTGCGCTCAACCAGTTGATGAGGTCCTATGCCGCCCGCAATGCCGACGACACGCGCACCCTGCTGCTGATCAACCCGGGCTGGGTGCGCACCGACCTCGGCGGACCCAGCGCCGTGCTGTCGATCGACGAAAGTATCCCCGGCGTCGCGGACACTCTGGACCGCCACGCCGGGGACAGGGGTTTACAGTTCCTCGACTACAAGGACGAGGTGGTGGCCTGGTAGATCAGGCCGATCCGGATCACTCCAGGACGAAGACTGGGATCTGCCGCGTCGTCTTGGTCTGGTACTCGGCGTACGGCGGGTAGGCCTCGACGGCCAGTTTCCACCAGTGCTCGCGCTCGTCACCCGAGATCTCGCGGGCGGTCAGGTTGACCACCTTGTCGCCGTCCTGGGCCGTCACCTCGGGGTGGGCCTTCACATTGAAGTACCACGAGGGGTGCTCGGGGTCGCCGCCCTTGGAGGCGACCATGGCGTAACGGCCGTTCTCCTCGACGCGCATCAGCGGCACGTAGCGCTTCTTACCGGACTTGGCTCCGGTGGTGGTGAAGAGGACCACGGGGCGGTCGAGAATCTCGACACCGTCGGTCGTGCCCTGTTCCAGGATCTTTTCGGTCTGCTCGCGCACCCAATCAGTTGGGCTCAGTTCGGCATCAGTCACGGGCTGCTCAACACCTCCTCGACGGGTTTCATTCCCGACCCATTGTTGGCGAGCAGCCGCGAACTCGCATGAAATGGGTCCCGATTGTGCGAGTTTGCGACTGCTCGCGGGGGATTGTTGGGGGTCAGGCCCCGACCCAGACGGTCTTGGCGTTCATGAACTCGCGCATGCCGAGGTCCGACAGTTCCCGGCCGTAACCGCTGAGCTTCACCCCGCCGAACGGGATCTCCGGGTAGCTGGTGGTGTTGCCGTTGATGAACGCCATCCCGGACTGCACGTCGCGGATGAAAAGGTCGCGCTCGGCCTGGTCCTCACTCCACAGGTTGGACCCCAGCCCGTAGGGATGTGCGTTGGTCAACTGCAGCGCCTCTTCCAGCGACGCCACGCGGAACACCTGTGCGACCGGGCCGAAGACCTCCTCGTGGTACATCCGGGCGTCGGTCGGGACCTCGGTCAGCACCGTGGGCGGGTAGAACCAGCCGGGTCGGTCGGGGCGGTCGCCGCCGACGCGTGCGGTGGCTCCCTTGCCGACGGCGTCGTCGACGTACGCAGCGACCTCGTCGCGGCCGGATTCCGTTGCCAGCGGTCCGATATCGGTGTCCGGGTCCATCGGATCGCCGACCACCAGCGCGCCCATCTTGGCGACGAACTTCTCCAGGAAGGGCTCGTAGATGTCCTCGTGGATGAAAAAGCGCTTGCCGTTGATGCACGACTGCCCGTTGTTCAGTGTCCGCGCCCTGACCGCGACGTCGCTGGCCCGCTCGAGGTCGGTCGACGGCATGACGATGAACGGGTCCGACCCGCCCAGTTCGAGGACCACTTTCTTGATCTCGTCACCGGCAATTCCGGCCACCGACCGTCCCGCCGGTTCGCTGCCCGTCAGGGTCGCGGCCTTGACCCGGTGGTCGCGCAGCACCTGCTCGACCCGGCCCGACGAGATCAGCAGTGTCTGGAAGACGTCGTCGGGGAAACCGGCCTCGCGGAACAACTGCTCCATGTACAGCGCGGTCTGCGGGACATTCGAGGCGTGTTTGAGGATGCCGACATTCCCGGCGGTCAGGGCGGGCGCGGCGAACCGCATCGCCTGCCACAGCGGCAGGTTCCACGGCATCACCGCAAGGACCACACCGATGGGCTGATAGCTCACGAAGGTCTGCTGGGCACCGACCGCGGCGGCATCGCCGGGCTGTGGTGTCAGGAATGCTGCGCCCTGGGCGGCGTAGAACCTGAGCCCACGGATGCATTTGGCCACCTCCTCCTGGGCGGAGCGGTACGGCTTGCCCATCTCGGTTGTGATGAGTTCGCTGACCGAATCGGTGTCCTTTCCCAGGTTCTCGGCCGCCTGATTGAGCCACTTCGCTCGGTCGTCGATGCTGGTCAGGCGGTATTTGTCGGCCGCGGCGGCGGCTCGTGCGAGTTTGTCCTCGAGCTCGTCGGGGGTCAGTTCGGTGAAACTCTTGAGGACCTCACCTGTCACAGGGCTCACTGTCGCGATGGCCATGCCGAGGACGCTACGACGCCGGTCTGCGGGGCGCCGGCTGCCGACCATAGTCAGTTGGTCTGCGACATAACGGGATTGCAATGCGTTATCGGCACCCGAACGGGCAAATTCCAGGTTGGAATGCGATATTTCTACTGAGGCGTTATAAAGCGCTGTGCGGCATCATTCAGATGTTGCGACCCCCAGGGTGAAAGGGCCCCGAACATGAACACTGCCCGTCGGCGGAAATTTGCAGCCAGCTTCGTGCTCCTCGCGGGAATGTCGGGAGCCATCCTGGCGGGCTGCTCCAGCGAGAAGGGCACCGAGGAGCCCACCACCACGACGACCACGACCACCACCTCGCCGTCGCCGACCGAGAAGGCCATCGACCCGACCGGCGGCAACAAGTTCACGCCGGACGTCAAGGCACCCGGCCCGCAGACGGCTGCCCCCGGCAACCTGCCTGGTAACGCTCCGAAGAACTGATGTCTGCTTCGACGGCCGGCGCAGCGGCATCGGGTTCGCTCGCCATCGGTGATCTGAGTGTGCATCGGCTCGGCTTCGGGTCGATGCAGCTGACGGGCAAGGGTGTCTGGGGGGCACCCGCCGATCACGACGAGTCGATCCGGGTGCTGCGCCGCGCCGTCGAGTTGGGTGTCAACTTCATCGACACCGCTGACTCCTACGGCCCGTATGTGGCCGAAGACTTGATCCGTGAGGCCCTTCATCCGTACGCGGACGGTGTGCTCATCGCCACCAAGGCGGGCCTGCTGCGCACGGGACCCGATGTCTGGGTCCCGTTGGGTAACCCCAGCTACCTGCGTCAAGAGGTCGAGATGAGTCTGCGGCGCCTTGGGGTGGAGCGGATCGACCTGATGCAGTTGCATCGGGTCGACCGGAACTTCCCGCTCGAGGATCAGGTCGGGGAGCTGGCCAAGATGAAGGACGAGGGCAAGATCGGGCACATCGGGTTGTCCGAAGTCGATGTCGATCAGCTCAAGGCCGCACAGAAGGTGACGCCGATCGCGTCGGTGCAGAATCTGTACAACCTGGCCAATCGATCCGCCGAAGCGTTGCTGGATGAGGCTGAGGCGCAAGGCATTGCGTTCATCCCGTGGTTCCCGCTGGCGGCCGGTCCGCTGGCGGCCAGCGACGGGCCGTTGCATCAACTAGCTGTCGACCATGACGCGGCACCGTCGCAGTTGGCGTTGGCATGGCTGCTCAAGCGGTCACCGGTGATGCTCCCGATCCCCGGCACCTCCAAGGTGAGCCACCTGGAACCCAACGTCGCTGCCGCCGAGATCGAGCTGAGCGACGCCGAGTTCGACGCGATCAGCGCCGCGGCTGGATAGGTTTGGTGCGTGCGTTGTGACGTGCCCTGTCGAGCGCGGCGCATCGCTTGTCAGTGCTGGCTTTCGACGATCTCTTCCAGCCGTTTGATCTCGGCGCGCAGCGCGGCGTTCTGCGCTTCCACGTCGTGCCGCAGCGCGTCGATCTGTGCTGCCGTCGCGGCCTGATTGGCGGAGTCTTCTTCGGCGACCCGCTGGATGATCCACGACGCGAGCGTCGCGGTGACGACGCCGACGAGGCTGATACCGCCGATCATCAACACCACGGCGATCACCCGTCCGGTGCCGGTGACCGGTGACAGATCGCCGTAGCCGACAGTGGTGATGGTCGTGACCGACCACCACAGCGCGTCGCCGAAGGTCTTGATTTTGGAATCGGGCTCGAACCGCTCGGTTTCGAGGATCGCCAGTGACGCGACGTAGACGAGCAGGACGACGGCGACGGCGGTGTAGACGACGACGCGACCGCGGATGGCCCCGCCGATGGCCTTCTGCAGCGCCGCGACCAGGACAACCAGCCTCAACAGGCGAAGCGGACGCAACAGGGGTAGCGCCACGACGGCCAAGTCGACCAGATGACGCACGAACCACCGCGAGCGATCCTCGGCGAGCCAGAGGCGAGCGACGTAGTCGACGAGGAACACACCCCAGGTCGCCCAGATGACGGCGTTCAGCACGGTGTCGGCGGTGCCGTGCGGCATGGCCAGGACTCTGATCGAGAATGCGGCAAGGAAGACCAGGGCGACCGAGGCGAGGGGCCACTCGGTGCGCTTCTCCCACCCCGGTAGATCTCGCTGTCTGCGCTCTGCCACCCGTGATCCTTTCTTCCGTAGGACCGGATCTAGCGCGGACATTAGCAATAGTTGGGCCGCGGTAGACCCCGGGCGCTGACTCTGCCCGCGGATGGGTCCGCGGCTCTGGAGACTGCGATGCCGATGTGCCCAAGCAATAGTTGGGCCGCGGTAGACCCCGGGCGCTGACTCTGCCCGCGGTTGGGTCTGTGGCCCGTGGAGACTGCGATGCCGGTGTGCCCACCCATGCGCGACAAATCGCGACTTGAGCGACAAACCATGGTGGTCGAACGTGTCGCTCGAGTCGCGAGTTGTCGCTCTGTGGTGGGCGGAGGCATTACCCTTCCTGGCCGGCGACGGACACCCACCACGGCGGCGCCCCTATCAATGTCATACCCCGGGCGCACACTCGGCCCATCGACGCGTAATAAGACTCGCGTCCCGGCCACCCAAGGGGCTGACATGGGCAACAGGGCGAACCTGGTCATTGTCGAGAATCAGGACTGGGACCTCTATTACGACCACTGGGCGGGTTGCCGCATCCTCGACTCGCTGATCGGCGGGCCAGAACTCGCGCTGCGGTACATCAGGTCGCAGCGGCACTGCGAGAAGACCGAATGGACCGACCCGATCTGGGCCGACGGCGGCGCGGTTGTCGATCTGGACCGTCGCAGGCTGTTGTTCTTCGGGGACGAACTGATGGTGGAACTGCCGGAACGCCGCGCGCTGATGGCGGTGCTCGAGCAGCTGTGGCCCGGCTACGCGATCTGCTGGGCGTTCGACGGCACCGTCGAACTCGCCGGTTATGTCGGCGCAGATCTACGCCCGTACGCGTGGGACAAACAGCCGCCGGTCGAGCTGACCCGCGACCGGGACGCCTTGTGTCATCTGGTCTCGGTCAAGGACATCGCCGGCGGTGTCCGCCTGTGGCCGCTGCACTGGGAACTCAGCTCGGCGTGGCGCGGCCCGGAGCTACTCGACGCACTACCCGGTCGCGGTGTGAAGTCGTTGACGCTCAACAAGATTCCCGAAGGGGGAGTGCACATCGACCTGGCGGAGCAGATGGTGGGAGTGTGGCAGACCGCAGACACGCTCGGTATCTTCCATGAGCTCCATGACCTGTGGCCCGGCTGGCACACAGAGTGCTGGGAGGACCGGTTCGAGGAACAACTGAAGCACTGCGGTGCAGCGTTGCGTGTTCCCGAGGTGGACCTCGTGGCCGGGATCGACAGCGCACAATCGTGGATCTCGAAGCGGGTGTTCCAGAGCTTCGAGGACAGTCCGGCGGGGCACATCGCACAACTGGCCGGACTGCTTGGGCCCCTGCATCCTGGAATGACGGTCAGCCACGATGCCCTAGCCGACTGTCGCACGCGCCCCCTCCCGGAGGAATGGACACGGTTCACCGCGGCGTGCGATCAACTTCGAGCCCGCCGCGCAAAGTCGGCATAGGGCATCTGAGTTCAGATCGGCTCGCCCGGCAAACGGATGTGATGACGCCCGATCTGGGCCGTTGACCGCACACCGAGAAGCTGCATGCCGCGCTGGTAGCCATCGCGCAGGATCTGCACGGCGCGCTCCACGCCGCGTTCGCCGCCGGCCATCAATCCGTACAGATAGGCGCGGCCGATCATCACCGCGTCGGCACCCAGCGCCACCGCGGCAATGATGTCCTGCCCGTGCGTGATGCCACCATCGATCAGCACGGTGGCCTCGGTGCCCACCGCGGCGCGTACGGCGGGCAGGGCCTCGAGTGTCGACGGCGTGCGATCCAGTTGCCGGCCACCATGGTTGGACACCACCACGCCGTCGGCGCCCATCTCGACCACTGTGCGCGCATCCGCAGGGTTCAGGATGCCCTTGACCAGCAGCCGGTGCGGCCACCGGCGGCGCAGCCATTGGAGGTTCTCGAACGCCAGCCCGGGATCGAACACTGTCGCGGGCACATCGACGGCCTTGATCGCCGAGCCACCGATACCCTGCATCGACGCGAACGTGATCCCCGGCGTCGTCAACTTGTTCACCCACCAATAAGGGTGACGCGCCATGTCCAGGAACGTCTTCGCGGTCAACGCCGGTGGGATGGTCAGGCCATTGTGGATGTCACGCAGGTGATGCCCGGCCACCGCGGTGTCGACGGTGAGGACCACCGTCGAGAAGCCCGCCGCCAACGCACGATCGATGAGCGCATCGTTGATCGCCGGGTTGTTCGTGAGATAGAGCTGGAACCAGTTGTCACCGAAGGGTGCCGCCTCCGCGATCTGTTCCACGGTCGACGTGCCCACCGTGGACAGCGCGTACGGCAGACCGTGCCTGGCGGCGACGCGCGCAACGGCCACCTCGCCTTCGTGGTGCATCATCCGCGTGTAGCCGGTGGGCGCGAATACCAGTGGAAAGGCGATCAGGCTCCCGAGGACGTCGGTCGACAGATCGGGGTCTTTGACCGAGCGCAGCACCTCCGGGACGAACCTGATGTCACTGAAGGCGGTGCGGTTGCGGTCCAGGGTGGCCTCGGCGTCCGAGGCCCCGTCGACGTAGTCGAAGACGCCGCGCGGTGTGGTCCTGGCCGCGATCCGACGCAACTCGTCTATCGACAGAGCACCCTGCAGCCGTCGCGTGACGGGGTTGAGCGTGGGGGAGCGGAACTGCAGGAGCTCGCGCAGTTCGGCGGCCTTGGGCAGTCGGCGTTCGACTGGCGGCCGACGGTCCGCCGGCGTTGGGCGGGTGGTGATTCGGGCTCGTCCCATGGTGGTCATCGGAAACCTTTCTGCGTCTTATATTTCAGACGTTGTCTGCAATTACAGAGATCGTAGGTTCGTCGCGCATCTCGGTCAAGGGCGCGGGCGATTGCTGATGCCTATTGATCCGGTATTGACCTGCATCATGATCCGGTATTGACCTGCATCACAAATCTCGGGCACAATGTTCGAAACAACAGACACTGTCTGAAATATCGAACAGGAGCCAAGTGAGATGGATCTAGGTTTGACGGGGCGAACCGCACTGGTGTGCGCATCGACTTCAGGACTTGGAATGGCGACCGCGACTGCGCTCGCCGAGGACGGCGTGACCGTCGTCGTGACCAGCCGATCGGCGCAGCGCGCCGAACAGATCGCGGCATCCCTGCCCAATGCGGTGGGCATCGGCAGCGACCTGGTGGCCCCGGGCGGGGCGGCACAACTGTTCGCGGCTGCTCGTGACCGCGTCGGAGATCTGGACATCCTCGTGCTGAACGGACCCGGGCCCGCCCCGGGGAGCGCGCGGGACACCGACGAAACAGGGATCGGGGCGGCGGTAGCGACATTGGTGACACCGCAGGTGCACCTGGTGCGGTCGGTGCTGCCCGCGATGCGCGCTCAACGCTGGGGCCGCATCCTGAGCATCAGCTCGACCAGTGTCGAAGCACCGATCCCCAATCTGGCGCTGTCGAACCTCGGGCGCAGTGCGCTGGCCAACTACCTGAAGACCCTCGCCACCGAGGTCGCCGGCGACGGCATCACCGTGAACTCGCTGCTACCCGGCCGGATCGCGACACCGCGGGCGCGCGCCATCGACGAGGCCGCCGCCGAACGCACGGGCAAGCCTCTGGCCGACGTGCAGCAGGCGTCGAGCGATCTGATCCCCGTCGGACGCTACGGCGACCCCGACGAGTTCGGCGCGGTCGCGGCCTTCCTGTGCAGTGCCCGCGCCTCCTACATCACCGGCACCGCACTGCGGTGTGACGGCGGAATGATCCCGACGCTGTGAACATCCCGAAGCCCACGACATCCACCGAACCCCATCAGGAGAACCCCATGACCGCTGTCAACGATGTTCCTGCACAACAGACAGACACCGGGCCCGACACCAAACGGGTGGCGCTGGCCGGCATGATCGGCACCGCCGTCGAGTGGTACGACTTCTACATCTACGGTATGGCCGCCGCACTGGTCTTCGGACCAAAGTTCTTCCCATCCTTCTCGCCGGTCGCAGGCACACTGGCGGCCTTCGGCACGTTCGCGGTCGGATTCGTGGCCCGGCCGCTCGGCGGAATCATCTTCGGCCACTTCGGCGATCGGGTGGGCCGCAAGCGCGCGCTGATCATCACCTTGTTCCTGATGGGTGCCGCCACCGTGGCGATCGGGCTGTTGCCCACCTATGCGACCGTCGGGGTCTGGGCGCCGCTCGCACTCGTGACGCTGCGTTTCCTGCAGGGCTTCGCCGTCGGCGGCGAATGGGGCGGCGCGGTGACAATGGTGGTCGAATCCTCACCTGCACACCGGCGCGGCTTCTTCGGCAGCCTCCCGCAGATGGGGGTACCGCTGGGCTTGGTGCTCTCGACATTGATCTTCGCCGCGCTGGCAATGCTGCCCGACGACGCGTTCAACAGCTGGGGCTGGCGAATCCCGTTCCTGCTCAGCGCGTTCCTGATCGCGGTCGGGCTGTTCATCCGCGCCCGGATCAACGAAACCCCGACGTTCTCGGAGCTGAAGAAGACCGGTAACGAGGCCAAGCTGCCCGTCAAGGAGGCGTTCCAGACACAATGGCGGTCCATCGCTATGACGGTCGGCTTGTACGTGTCGGCGGGTATCCCGTTCTACATCGTCACGGTCCTCGTGCTCGCCTACGGCTCGAAGGAGCTGGGCATCGCCAAGGGCGTGCTGTTGACCGGCATGCTGATTGCCGCTGTGCTCGAGGCCGTCGCTGTCCCGTTCTTCGGGGCACTGTCGGACCGCGTGGGGCGGCGACCTGTCTTCATCGCGGGTGCAGCGTTCGCCCTGGCGTTGGCGTTTCCGTTCTTCTGGATGCTGGCCACCGGGACCACCGGTCTGGTCTGGTTGGCCATCGCGATGGCTCTGGCAGTGGCGCACGCCGCCATGTACGGGCCGACGGCGGCTCTCTATGCCGAGCTGTTTCCGCCGGCCGTCCGCTACACCGGCACGTCGGTCGGCTACCAATTGGGCGGTGTGGTGGCCGGATTCGTGCCGCTGACGGCGGGAGCCCTGGTCTCGTGGGCCGGCGGTGCGAGCTGGCCGATCGCGACGATCTGGGCGGTGGCCGCCGTGATCGGTCTGGTCTGCGCGCTGATCGTGCGGGAGACCCGCGGCAGCGACCTGTCGGACACGGAGACCGCCCCGGTCTGAGGATGACCGAGCGCGATACCGAGGTAGCCCGCGGCAAAGCCGCGGGCTACGTCGGTTTCGGAGACGGCGGCCTCGAGCGCCAGGCCCACAACGTAAACCGCCGCCGACCCCTTCAGACGAGGCCGGCGGCGGTGAACGTCGTCGGTCAGTTGTCGATGCGCTGCGGGACCTGCATCGGGTTGGCGTCCTGCAACGCGGAGGGCAGCAGGTGCTCGGGCATTCCCTGATAGGCCACGGGCCGCAGGAACCGCTCGATTGCTGCGCCCCCGACCGATGTGGACGACGGCGCAGTGGTGGCGGGGTACGGGCCGCCGTGCTGCTGGGCGTAGGTGACGGTGACACCCGTCGGCCACTGGTTCCACAGCACCCGGCCGGCCTTGTCGCTGAGCACCCGGATCAACTGGGGCGCAATGGCGTCGTCGTCGCTGCCCTGGACGGTGGCTGTGAGCTGGCCGTGCAGTGCGGTCGCGACGTCGAGCAACTGGCTTTCGTCGTCGTACTCCACCACCAGCGCAGTGGGTCCGAAGACCTCGGTGATGAGGTGCTCTGGGTCGGCCAGCACATGGTCGACGGAGGTCAGCACGAGCGTCGGAGCAGGCGGATCGTCATGGCTGGCGGGGTGCAGAACAAGGGGCTGCACGGCGTCGTGCTGCAGGATCTCGGTCAATGCGCCGACATAGCCGGCGTGGATGCGCGTGTTGAGCAGTGATGCGGCGCTGGGTGTTTGCGCGTCGCGCAGGCGCTGCACCAGGTCGCTGTCGACGGGCACGAAGAGCACGCCGGGTTTGGTGCAGAACTGTCCGGCGCCCAGGGTGAACGAGTCGACGAAGCCGCCGACGATCTCATCGGCGCGGCGCGCGGCCGCTGATTTCGTCACAAAGGTGGGATTGACGCTGCCCAGTTCGCCGAAGAACGGGATGGGTTCGGGCCGTCCGCACGCGAGGTCGAACAGCGCACGCCCGCCGGGGATGGACCCCGTGAAGGACGCCGCCTTCACGCGGGGATCCACCAGCGCTTGTCTGCCGGTCTCGGTGCCGGTGATGACGGAGAGCAGCCCGTCGGGTCCACCGGCCTCCTGAATGGCCTGTGCCACAACCGCACCGGTCTGTACCGACAGTTCCGGGTGCCCGGAATGGGCCTTGACGATCACAGCGCACCCGGCCGCCAGCGCGGAGGCGGTGTCGCCGCCGGCGACACTGAACGCGAACGGAAAGTTGCTGCCCGCGAACACCAGGACAGGGCCGACGGGTTGGTTGACGCGGCGGATGTCGGGGCGCGGACCCATACCCCAATTGGGATCCGCATGGTCGATACGGGCATCCAGGTAGTCACCCGTCTCGACGATGTCGGCGAAGAACCTCAGCTGAAAGGTGGTCCTCAGCAATTCGTTGCGCAGCCGCGGAACCGTGAGATGGGTTTCGGTGGCGGCGGTCTCGATGAGCTCAGCGGCGCGGTCGTCCAGTCGGTCGGCGACGGTGCGCATCACCGCGGCACGGAACGTCGCAGGGCTGTTCGCCCAGACCGCCGATGCATGTGCGGCGGTGTCCAAGATGTCGTCGAGGGTGGCGTGCGGGTGAGTGTCAGCGATGTCAATGCTCATGTATGTCCTAAATATCAGACGGAAGACGATATGTAGATCATGCTTTCACGGCGCGGTGACTCGGTCAACTCTTGACGCGGCACAGGTAGCCGCGACATAATTCAAAATATCGAACAACGTCTGAAATATCGATCGGAGTGGACATGAAAGCCGCAGTCCTTCATCAAGTCGGCGCACCGCTGGAAATCGAAGATGTGCAGATCGGCCAGTTGCACCCAGGTGATGTGCTGATCCGCGTGCTCGCCGCCGGCGTCTGCCACAGCGACCTGCACTACATCAACGGCGACCTCACGGCGAAGCTACCGGCCGTCCTGGGTCACGAGGGCGCGGGCGTCGTCGAGGCTGTCGGTCCCGGCGTCACCAGGGTGAAGCCCGGCGACTCGGTGATCACCACGTGGCGCCCGCGCTGCGGCGAATGCGAATTCTGCACCACGGGGCGTCCCGCGTTGTGCGCGCTGGGACGGGTGCAGGCCACCGGCGGCGGACTGATCGATGGCCGGACCCGACTCACGCTACGCGGCAAGCCTGTTCACCACCTGATGGGTGTTTCGTGTTTCGCCGAGCAGTGCGTGGTGTCGGACCGGTCGGTGATCCGCATCGACCCGACGGTACCGCCGGAGATCGCGGCGATCGCCGGTTGCGCTGTAGTGACCGGCGTGGGGACCGTGTTGCACCACATGGCCGAAGCCACCGGCGAGCCGGTCGCGGTGATCGGCGCCGGCGGTGTGGGGCTGAGTGCGGTGATGGGATTGCAGCTCACCGGCGCTCACCCGATCATCGCTGTCGACACCATCGATTCCCGGCTGGACCTGGCCCGCACGATGGGTGCCAGTCACGTGGTCAACGCAGCGACGGTCGGTGATGTCGGCGAGGAAATCCGTCGCATCTGTGGTGAATCCCCGCGCTGGGCCATCGACGCGGTGGGGGCACCCGCCACCCTGCGTCAGGCAATCGACCTGGTGGGTACCGGCGGTACCGTCGTGGCGGTCGGGCTCGGAAAGGTCGGCGCCGCGACCACCATCGAGATCAACCCCCTTGTGCAACAGGAGAAGCGGATCGTCGGCAGCCTGTACGGCTCGGCCAACACGCCGCTGGACATCCCGAAGATCCTGCGCCTCTACCAGGCGGGGCGGTTGCCGCTCGACCGCCTGCTCGGTGCCGGCTACGAACTGTCTCAGATCAACGAGGCCTACCGCGCACTGACCGACGGCGCCACCGGCAGGGCCGTCATCACCATGGGCCAGCGCGGCACCTACGGCCTGGCCACCGAGCCCAGGCTGGCCGACATCTCGGCCGCTCCCTCCAACACCAGCTTGACGTAGCGGGCCTTGACGGTCTTGTTCCAGCGCGGGGTGGGAACCGAAATGCTCATCGCAGCAACACAATTGCCGGCCCGGTCGTATACCGGCGCCGAGACGCAGGCGATCGAGGTGTTCGATTCGCTGTTCTCCTCGGCCCAGCCGCGCTTACGCACCGCGGCGAGCTCGTCGAACAGCCGCTCCCGGTTGTCGATGCTGTTGTCGGTCATGGGAGCCAGGGCGTCGTCGTCGGGGAACAGCTCGTCGATCTCGGCATCTGACAGTGCCGCGAGCATTGCCTTGCCGCCCGCCGTGCAGTACGCCGGGAGGCGGCTGCCGACATGAGACACCAGTCGGAGGGTGTGCGTGCTGTCGATACGCACGATGTAGACGACGAACGCCCCTTCACGGATCACGATCTGGACGGTCTCGCCGCACTTGGCGGCGACCCGACTCGCGTGCTCGCGCCCCACCGACAGCAGGTCCAGCTCGCGCTCGTAGGCGGCGCCGAGCCGGAAGGCGTTGACGCCGAGCGTGTATCGGCTCGGCGGTTCGGAGACCGCCTGCAGATAACCGCGGTCGACCAGTGTGGCCACCAGTTCGTGGGCACTGGCGCGGGGCAGGTCGAGACGCGCCGTGATGTCGGGGACCCGCAATCCCTCGTTGGATTCCAGGAACAGTTCGAGGATGTCCAAGCCGCGGCGAAGGGCGGGAGCGCTGATCCGGGTCATCGATATCCGTTCTGCCGTACCGGTCGTGCGGGCCGACCCGCCGACCCATTCATGTTATCGGACGATGTCCGAAAAATCAGACACCAGGAGATGCAATGCCGACACAACTGACAGGGCGGACCGCATCGCGGCTGCACACCGCGGCGACCATGGCCGACCCGGTTGCCGCCACTCCCGCCGAAGCGGCGATGAATCTCGACACGGCTTATGCCGTGCAGCGCGAACTGGCGCAGCTGTCGGGGCAGCGGATCGCAGGCTACAAGATCGGACTGACGTCCGCGGCGGCGCAGGCACAATTCTCTGTCGACCACCCGATCGCCGGGTTCCTCACCGACACAGCCGTGATCGCGAGCCACGACACTGTCTCGTTGACCGGGATGATCGACCCCAAGGTGGAGATCGAGTTCGGCTTCCTGCTGGCCGAAGACGTCGACGGTAGCGCCACCGCAGCCGACATCCTGGCGGCCACTCGCACGCTGATGCTGTGCCTGGAGATCATCGACAGCCGGTGGAGTGGCGGACCCGGCACCGTCGCAATGCTCGTGGCCGACAACTCGAGTGCCGCGCGAGCGGTGACCGTCCGCGAGATCGGCGTGCCCGACGGTTTGGCCGACGCCGCGGTGTCCGCGACCATCGGGAACACCGTGCTCAGCGGCAACGCCCGCGACGTGATGGGTCATCCCGCGCAGTCGGTGGCGTGGCTGGCCGGGCACCTCGCCACCGACGGACGGCGGCTGGCCGCCGGTGATCTGGTGCTCAGCGGCAGCCTCATCGCGCCGCAGCCCATCCGTCCCGGCGACCAGGTGGACGCCGACTTCGGACCCCTGGGTACCGTGAGCGTGCGCTTCGGCTAGCCCTCCATGATCCGGCGCACCGTGCCGGCCGAGTCGGCCTCCAGCGCCCGTTGCGCGGCAACGGTGGCGGCGCCGAAGTCGACGGCGCGTAACGCCTCCTTGGTCCCGGGGATGGCCGGGGGAGTGACCGACAGCGCGTCGACGCCGAGCCCGAGCAGCAGACCCGCCGCGCGTTCGTCGGCGGCGAACTCACCGCACACCGATACTGACGCCAACCCCCGCGCACCGTCGCAGGTCGCCCGAATCAACTGCAGCAGACCGGGATCAAACGAATCGCCGATCGGCGCCACCGCGTCATTGCCGCGGTCGGCGGCCAGAGCGTACTGCGTCAGGTCGTTGGTGCCGATCGACATGAAGTCGACATACCGGGCAAAGCTCGCCGATTTCAGTGCGGCGGCGGGCACCTCGACCATCATCCCGACCTGCAACTGATCAGGCCGGCCGCGGCCCGCAGACGCCACGGCCTGATCCACCATGGCACGGGCGGTCAGCAGCTCATCGACTGTGCTGACCATCGGGAACATGATGCTCACGGGGGTGTGCTGGGCGACCAGTGCCATGGCCAACAGCTGATCGGCCAGCAGATCGGGATGCACGAGCGACAGCCGCAGCCCGCGCACCCCGAGGAACGGGTTGACCTCGGCGGCGGTGGGCAGGAACTCCAGCGGCTTGTCGCCCCCCACGTCGAGGGTGCGCAACGTGACGCGCCGCCCGTCGAGCGACTCGGCGATCTTCCGGTACACGGCGACCTGTTCGTCGACTCCCGGCGCGTCCGGACGACCCAGGAACAGGAACTCGGTGCGCACAAGACCGGCGAAGTCGGCGCCGTGGGCGGCGGCCGCCCGGGCGTCGTCGACCGACCCGATGTTCGCGCCGACCCCGACGACCACCCCGTCGCACGTTACGGCCGGCTCACCCGCACGCAGCTGGGCGGCCTGCTGCCGACGGGCCAGCGCCTCGACTCGATCCCGGAATTGCTCTTGGTCCGCGGCCGGCGGGTCGACCAGGAAGTCTCCACGCGTACCGTCGACGGCCACCACGGTGCCCTCGGTGATCGTCAGCACGGCCTGACCGGCACCCACCACGACAGGAATACCCTTGGCCCGCAACAGAATAACGTTGTGAGCATGCGGGCTGCCGAACGCCATCAGCACGGCGGCCACCTGGTCGGGAACCAGTTCGGCAGCCTCGGCGGGTGTCAGGTCATCGGCGATCAGCACACCGGAGCTCTGCGTGCCGGCGGCCGCCGAGCCCAGCATCGCCCGCAGCACCTGATCACCCACGGCGCGCACATCGGCGGCGCGGGCCTGCAGGTACGGGTCGGGCAGCGCGGCGAACTCGGCGGCCAGCTCGCTGACCGCCGTCGACCACGCCGCCGGCGCCGACGCCCCGCCGTCGACGAGGTGGCGCGCCTTGTCGAGCAACTCGGCGTCGTCGAGCAGCAGCTGGTGGGCATCGAAGATCGCGGCCTCGGCCTCGCCGACCTCGCGGGCGGTTCGGGTGCGCAGCTGGCTGATGGTGCGCCGCACCGTAGCGATCGCCTTCCCCAGCCGGCGGCCCTCGGTCGCCGGGGCGTCGGCGGGAAGGTCGGGAACCTCGATGGGGCCTGATCGCGCCGAGCGGGCCGGACCGATTCCCAA
>CAMFLL010000026.1 GCA_945957405.1 uncultured Mycolicibacterium sp.
ACCGTTGATCGGTCTCGCCTACGACGGCGACCAACACCGCACCAACCGCGGTCGCTACGTACATGACATCGGCCGGAACGCAATGGTGGACCGCATGGGTTGGCTCGACATCCACGTCGTGGCAGAACACAGCAGGGGTTACATCCTGCACCGGGTCCGCGAGGCGTTTCACCGGCGAGGCTGGGATCCGTACACGTTGACCCGTCGAGATTGCGCGTAGGGCTGTTGGACCGCGATATTCACAGCCCTCAGTGCAATTTCACCGGGACGAGCTACAGCGGGTCGCGCGCTGCCGGACACGACATGCACCGCGGCCCGCCGCGGCCGGTCCCCAGCTCCGATGCCGCGATGCGCAACACCTCGATACCGGAATCCTCAAGCCGGGAATTGGTTTCGGTATTCCGCTCGTACCCGACGACGACGCCGGGCGCCAGGGCCAGCGTGTTGTTCCCGTCGTCCCACTGCTCCCGCTCGGCGGTGACGGGATCAAGGCCGGTGTCGATGACGCGAAGCTTGTCGATTCCCATCGCGTCGGCGGCGGCGTCGACGAAGGGGGCAGCCCGGTCGATCGTGACACTGCCGCCGACCGAGCGAATCGTGAACGCCGACAACGAGTCCACGATGTTCGGATACATCACGACCGCATCGACGTCGACCATGGTGCACACGGTGTCGAGGTGCATCTGCGCGCGCTCCTGGGCGATCGGCACCGCCAGGACGGTATGCGCCAGCCCGTCGTCGAACAGGCTGCGGGCCAACGCCTCGGCACCGGCGGGGGTGGTCCGCTCGCCGACACCGACGGCCACCACCCCCGGCGCCAGCAGCAGCACGTCGCCGCCTTCGACGGGGGCTGACCTCGACTCGTAGGCACGCCGCACCCCGAGGAATCGTTTGTGGTGCGCGTAGATCAGATCGGTGAGTGACGTCTCGCGCAGGCGGGCGGGCAACGCCAGTGACGTGATGGCCACGCGCGGGCCGATCCAGAACGACGAGTCGCGGGTGAACAACAGGTTGGGCAGCGGTTCGATGACGAAGTCGCCACCGTGGTGCATGCGCCGCACCAGTGACAGTTCACCGCTGACCGGCAGTTCGTTGAACGTCATCCCCGCCATCAGTACATGCGCCAGCGGCGCGGCCTCCAGGCTTCGGAGATACGCTGAAAGCTCTTGCGCCAGCGGCAAACCCAGTCGACGCGAATCCACCGCGGCCGAAATGCCGTGCATCCGCGCCGCGCCACTGGCCAGCGCCTCGGTCAGCAGGTCGCCAAGCAGCAGCACCTCGACCCCCCGCGATCGCAGCAGCTCGGCGAAGGCATCGTGCTCCTCCTGCGCGCGGGCCACCCAAGGCAGGCCATCGAACAGCAATTTGTCATTGTTCTGCGGGGTGAGGCGTTGCAATTCGGCCCCTGGCCGATGCAGGATCACCGTCCGCAGTGTCCCGACCTCGGAGTTTGCGCCCAGCGCGGCAGTACTCACAGCTAGAACGTTATCGCGAACCTCACCTCAACTATTGTTCAGGTGTATGAACCCCTTCGAGTTGACGCCAGGTGAACTCGCCCACCGCGCCGGGGTGGCGGTCTCTGCGCTGCACTTCTACGAACGCGAAGGTCTGATCACCAGCCGCCGTACATCGGGCAATCAGCGCCGCTATACCAGGGACACGCTGCGACGAGTCGCGTTCATCCGGATGTCGCAGCGCCTCGGCATCCCGCTGTCCCGGGTGCGCGACGCCCTCGACACCCTGCCGACCGAGCGCGTCCCCACCAGCAAGGACTGGGCTCGGCTGTCGGCCGGTTGGCGCCAAGACCTCGACGACCGGATCCTGCATCTGCAACGCCTCCGCGACAACCTGGCGGGCTGTATCGGCTGTGGGTGCCTGAGCCTGAAGAGCTGCACGTTGTCCAACCCCGGGGACGAACTTGCCGCGCAGGGACCCGGGCCGGTTCGGCTCTGATCGAACGTCTGTGCGATACGCTTGCGCAGTGTCAGTGTCCGTACAGGGGTCGCTGTTCGACCACGACGAACGGCGCCGGTTGGCTCACGGCGCCTGGATCGACGTCCGCGCCGGATGGCTGGATGCCGAGGACAGTCTGTTCAACGAGCTGATGCAGGCCATCCCCTGGCGCGCCGAGCGCAGGCAGATGTATGACCGCGTGCTGGACGTGCCGAGGCTGGTCAGCTTCCATGACCTCGTCGAGGAACCCGCACCCCATCCCGCGCTGAAACAGATCCGCCGCCGACTCAACGACATCTACGCCGGCGAACTCGGCGAACCGTTCACCACCGCGGGCATGTGCCTGTACCGCGACGGCAACGACAGTGTGGCCTGGCACGGTGACACCATCGGCCGTTCGAGCACAGAGGACACGATGGTCGCGATCGTCAGTCTCGGGGCCGCCCGGACGTTCGCGCTGCGACCGCGTGGCGGCGGCTCGTCGCTGCGGATCAAGCACGCCCACGGCGACCTGCTGGTGATGGGTGGTTCGTGTCAACGCACCTGGGAGCACGCCATCCCGAAGACGGCCAGGCCGACGGGCCCGCGGATCAGCATCCAGTTCCGGCCCAGAGACGTGCGGTGACCGCTAGTTCTTGATGGCCTTGACGGCCTCGGTGAGCAGCGACTCGGCCCGTTTGGTGTCGACGGGTACCACCGGCTTGTCCGGTAGCACCAGCGGGTTGGCGGTGACCATCACCTGGTAATTGCCGAACTGCGCGAGATAGCTGTACACCTCGCCGGTCTGCGGCTTGTTGTTGATCGTCGTCTGCAACACCCGGTGCACGCCTTGGGTGTTGACCCCGTCGATGTTGGGCGCGGGCACGCTTTCGACGGTGCCCCGCAACGCACCGCCGGCGAACGACACCTTCTTGCAGTTGTCGGCGGGCGCCTTCAACGGGATCTCGTTCGAAGTCTCCATCGCGATGGTGATGAAGCGGGTGCCCTCGCCTTCGGCGGACACCGCGGCCATGTTGCCCTTGGTGTCGTCGGGTATCACCTGGCCCTTGGCGAACTCAACACAATCGGCCGGGTCGAACTTCAGCGTCTGCGGCAGCTTCTGATTGGCCAGCATCTTCTGGTCGATACCGGTCGGCGGCACCTCGGTGACCTTGAAGTCAGGGCCGAACGAGGACTTCACCTCTGAGATCTTGGCGATGTCCGCCGACGCGGAATCGGAGCCCTTCCCTGACGAACACGCGGCCAGAACAGCGACACAACCGACTACGACAAGCACCCTGTGTATGGACATCGGGCGTCAATCTACCCACCCGCTCCGTCATCCGCGCAACGCCGAGACGGTTTTCACCAACAGTTCGGCGGCGAACTGCGACGGCAGCGGCGGATGGGGTGAGCCCGGGTCCACGATCAGGGTGACGAAGACGTAATGGTCGCCGAGGTACGCGGTGAAAGTCTGCGTACGGGAATCGGTCTCGTTACCTGATTCGACGACGGTACGGATATCTGCGGACACCCCGACCGTCTCGACGCCCTCGATGTGGGGCGCCTCGACCACGCTCGCCGACGCCGAGGACCGGCCGTACGTCATGGTCCACTGCGCGCACTCGGTGCGCAGGGCCGGGTCGGGCGCCATCACCTGCGCGGTGGCCACCACGACGTAGAGCAGCCCACCGTCCCCCGAACCCGAGAGCCCCTGCGCCGGCGCGCCGGCGGCCGGGTCGACCAGTTGCGCACACGGGGCCGGCTCGGCGGTCCAGCCGGCGCGGAATCCCCACAGCTCGGCTGGTGACGCGGCGCCGGGCGCGTCCCCGACTTCGTAACCCGGCGGCAGGTCGGCGCGCACCCGTTTGACGCGGTTCGGGTCGACGGTGACGACGGTTGACTCCGGGGCACGCACCGACGGCGGCGCCGGGGCAGGTGACGAAGAACACCCGAGCACTGTCATCACGATCAGCACACACATCACCGACACCCGCACAGGGCTTTTGATAGCACAGAACGGCTGGCGCGCTTGGTTATTCCCTAGCTGGCTGCCATCTTTTCCCCAAGATCCGGCCAATTTTCGTTAGCCCGAACACATCTTGTATTCCCGCGGAAGAAAACCGTTCACAACGCCGTTTTTCTATGCGGATCCTGAGATCCATGTAGTGAATAGGTGGAAAGAAGATGAGAAAGTTCGCTGTCCTGGCGTTCGCAACCGCGGCGTTGGCGCTGGTCATACCGGCGCAGGCAGGGGCAGCACCATCCGGCACCGGATCGGCCCAGAACACCGTCAATGCCCTGGAAGCCAGCGGCTATGAGGTGCATCTGTCCAAGGTCGGCACCGGCGAGCTGGAGTTGTGCACTGTCGATTCAATCAAGCCCGGCGACAGTCGCCGCGGCGACACGATGAACCGAGTGGTCCTGCAACCCGTGTATTTGACGGCGCGCTGCTGACGTATCCAGCCGGGACCTGACACATCGGGGGTCGTGTGGCACAGCCAGTACTCGGGTGGCTCTGTGCCGCATCACAATTCTGAAAGGCACGTCAATGAAGATGTCAGCGTTTCCAGCTGTCGCCGTGGCCTTCGCGGGCCTGGGCCTTGGGCTGGCCGGGGTGGCCGATGCCGCCCCGACCGGGCCGTCCACGGTCGACCAGACCATCAACCGGTTGCAGGCCGACGGTTACAAAGTGGTCCTCAACAAGGTCGGCGCCCAACCCCTCGACCAATGCTCCGTGAGCGCAGTGCGGCCGGGACAGACGTTCGTCCGCAATGACTCCGGCGCTCCGGGGGCCGGCAACGACATCGTGACGACGGTCACCGACAAGACCGTCTACGTCGATGTGAAGTGTTGAGGTAGAACACAATTGGGTGCGGGGCGATCCAGGTGGACGCCCCGCACCATCAATTGAGTCGCCAGATGTCGGTCGACATCACGGTGGCGAATGTGCACCACAGCGGGTAGGGCGCCAGCGCTAGGCCGGCCTTCGGGTTGACGGCGGCGGTGCGGCGGGCCAGGTCGGCGCTGCTGAGCGCAAGTGCACCGGCCGCGACGGCGGACGGACCCAGCTTGTGCAGGCGGAAGAACAGCCAGCTCCAGCTGGCGTTGAGCGCCAGGTTGGTCGTCAGCGCTGCCACGTACGCGCGGGTCTTGGCGTCGTCGCCCTCGGCGCGCAGTGCGTCGATCGTGGACGCCGACGTGGCGGCGATGGTGCCGTACAACGTGGTCCACGCGACGGGGAAGACGCCGTTGGGTGGCACGTAGGCCGGCTTCTTGATGGTCGGATACCACGTCTCGACCCCTGATTTACTGGCCACGCTTCCGATGGCGGCGGCCCCCGCGGTGGCCAGTCCGGTGGCGATCAACGTACGTATCCGCATGCCGCCAAATTACCCGGACAGCCAGGGCACCAAACCGGACCGGCTCAGGCGGCGTCCTTGGCGGTCGAGGTGGGTTTGGCTCGCGCGGTGTCCTTAACCTTGTCCGTGCGCTTGACCGTGTCTTGGTCCTTGACCTTGCGCATGACCGTGTCCTTGACCTTGTGGCCGGTGGCGCCGTTCGACTCCCGGCCCTCGGCACGCTGCCCGGTCAGCTCCTTGACGAGCTTGCGCACCGGACGATCCTCCTTGGCGCGCACCGCTTTCGGGGTGTCGTCGACACCGATCGGGTTGCGCACCACATCACGCAGCGGCCCCGCGGTCGTCTTGTCACGTTTGGTGACGGGAGCCGGTTCCTCATCGACAGTCTGGCTCGTGGCGCCGACGTCGGCGTCCGGCTCTGGCAGGTCCTGACCGCCGACACCGTAGGGGCTGGTCGCGGGTTTGGTGCCGAACGGGCGAAAATCGGGGTCGCCCTTGGCTTCCGAGATACCGTCATCCCATCCCGTCGGGATGGCCACCGCGAGGTCCCGCAGGTGAGGGACCGGGTTCGACAGGTTGACCAGACGCGCCCGCGTCGGCGTGCCGACATCGTCCGGATCGCGGTCGTAGGCCCACTCGATGATGACGCGCGCCGGGGCGTCGAGGGCGGTCAGGATCGGTGACGGCACACCCAGCTGCTCCAGCGGTATGAGGATGGGCAGCCGCTCGGCGGGGATCAGGTAGTAGTCGGTGTCACCGGCGTGGCCCTGGTACTGCATATCCCCCACCGCGGGGGAGAAATAGTCACTGTGCTCGTACACGATGCCCGCGATGGCGTTGGCGGTCGCGAGCGGGTTCAGCGGATACAGCGGGAAATCGGACCAGCCGTCGTACTGCCTGCTGATGTCGACGGTGCGATACCCCGTGTCGGTCGGCGTCGCCCCGTCGAACGTCACCCCGAGGATCGGGATGTGCAGCCCCTTGAACCGCATCAGGATGCCGCCGTTGGGCCGGTTGGGGTTGCCGATCAGGACGAACGACAGATCGTCGACACCCGGCACGGTTCCGGGGGGCGCTTCGGCGAGCCGACGTTTCAGCAGCGTGGCGATGCGGGCGCTCTGCGAATAGCCGAACACGACGTAGTCGGTGGTGTCGGTCGGGTCGCCGGCATAGCCGAGGCTGCGGCAGGACCCACCGACAGCACAACCCTCGAGATTGTCGACACCGGTCGCCACCGAGTCGTCGAATTTGCTGCTGCCGTACAGCGGCCAGAACTGTTCCGGGGTGTACACCGCTTTGCGCTGGTAGTCGCTGTCGACCGCGACCGGGCCGGCGGTGTCATCGCCGCGCACCGCAGCGGTGGGGATGATGTAACGCTCGCGGACACCGTCGACGTAGGCGTCGACGAAACCCGGGTCTTCGCCGTAATCGTCGGAGGTGGCCGACACCAGCGGGTGTTCCGTACCGCCCATGATCAATGCCGTCGTCGCCAGCAGTTGCACGAAGGCCGCCATCGGAGTGGACCAACCGAGCGCAACCACGGCCCCCACGATCACTGCGACCCAACCCGCCGCCCGTATTTGTGCCCGCATCCCGACCCCGACCCTGCCGCGCAGTGATCTTCGCCGTTCGCTGGCGAGCGACGGTCCCGCGGCACCGCTGCAGCCCCGAATCCGCAGGATAAGGAGATCATGCACCCCCGGCTCGATCCCCGATAGCAACTTCGCCGAAGTTTGTGACCCCGTTTCCCGACGGACACCGGGCGGTGCGATCGACTGCGGCGCGCGAGGGCGGGATGTTCCAATCGGATTCCAACCGGCCGTCGTTAAGCTCCGCTGCGATTTGGCCCCGCCGAAGTTTGCCACCGCCCGAAGGAGAACGACCCCATGAGAAAACTCACCGCCGTGACCGGCGCCGGCCTCGCCACCGTCGCGCTGTGCGTCGCGTTGGTCGGTTGCGGTTCCGACTCGAAGTCGGAAACGTCATCGTCGTCCGCCGCGGCATCGACGAGCGCGTCGAAGGCAACCACCAGCGCCGAGGCCACCGAGAAGAAATCGAACCTGACCGACGCCACGCCGCCGCCCGAGTCGGGGACGCACCGGACCATCCAGGACTACGTCAAGGAGAACGGCATCCAGGAGACGGTGATCAAGCGCGGTGACCCGGGGCCGTCCATCGATCTGCCGGTGCCGGACGGCTGGCAGGCCACCGACGAGCTACCGGAGGCGCCGTACGGAGCCATCGTCTATCAGGACACCGCGGTGCCGGACAACCCGCCGCGCATCCTGGCGATCGTGTCCAAGCTCACCGGAAACGTCGACCCTGCCGAGATCCTGTCCCTGGCCTCCGGTGAACTGCAGAACATCCCGGGCTATGACGGGCCCACCGAGGGACAGCAGGATTCGCTCGGCGGGTTCGATGCCGTGCAGCTCGGCGGCAACTACGACGTCGACGGCAAGCAGGGCATGATCGCGCAGAAGACCGTCGTGATCCCCGGCCAGGACGGTCTGTACGTGCTGCAGCTCAATGCCTATTCCGACGAGTCGGAGGCAGGCATCCTCGGCGAGGCCACCAGCATCGTCGACGAGCAGACCACCATCACTCCTTAAGAAGCACCCGAACGGAAACTGTCGGCGCGCAACTTCAGTTTGCGCGCCGACAGTTGGGTGTCCCAGACCCGTTCCCCGGTGGCCACGGCAATGGCTTCCGCGGTCTCCAAGGCCAGCCGCGCGGCGTCCTTGTCCCCGTGTGCCGCTTCGATATCCGACAGCAGCTGGTAGTACAGCGGTAGGAAGATCCGGGTGCCGTCCTGCGCGTGCGTCGCAATCGCCTGCCGCACCTCCCCGGAGGTGTCGACGCCGTCGGGGCCCATCGCCCGCGCCCAGCCACCGATGATGCGCGCCGTCGCGGCCAACTGGTGGATCCCGAGTTCGGTCAGTTCGGCGAACGCCTTATCGGCCAGTTGCGCTGTCACGCTGTGCTGCCCGCCGATCGCGTCGAGCTGGAACTGCGACGTCCGCAGGATCGCCAGGCCGAACACGTCGTTGCGGCTGTGCGCGACGGCGATACCCTGCTCGACCGAGGTGCGTGCCGAGGCGAGGTCACCGCGCATCGAATACGCCCACGCCGCAACGCCGTAACCACGGACGTCGAATGCCGCCAGATGACCGTGCCGCTGCCAGTCCACGACGGGCACATCGGTCACCAGTATCTGCAGCGTCGCGATACACGTGTCGATGTGACCGCGGGCGAATTCGACCAGTCCACGCAGGTAGTACCCGGCCGACCCGGCGATGGCATCACCGGAGCTCTGGTACAGCGCGACCAGCCCGTCGGCCAGGATCGCCGCTTCATGGTAACGCCCGGAACTACACGCCTCGAGGCAGCGGAACGCCGCCTCGGTGGTGAACTGCCCTGTCCGGGAGCCGATTTCGGAGGCCCGCGCCAGTGCGGTTTTGACCTCATCGGAGTTCTGCCCCGCCGTCACGGCTTCCACCGACGCCAACTGCAACCAGAGGTGGGCCTCGCGGTCGCACCGGGAATCGTCGGCGTCGAGGCGGGCGCAGACGTCGAGCGCATGCACGCACAGATCGGCCACCTCACGGTAGGCCGACCGTTCCCAGCCTGCCGTCAACGCCCGGTCGTGCAGCGCGAGAGCGGTGTCGACGTCGAGTTCGCTGCCCGCGCGCCACGCATGGTCGGCGCCGTTGTAGGAGTCTTCGGCGGCGGTGAAATCCCGTCCCGCGTAAGCACGGGCGATATCGGCGTGCATGGCGGCCCTGGCGATACCAGTGAGCTGGGCGGCAATGGCGTCACGCACCAGACCGTGGCTGAACCGGTATCCACCCGGCTGCCCCGCCAGGTCGCCGATCAGACCCGACCTCAGTGCGGGTTCGAGGTTCGCCGCCACCTCCGAGACCGGCACACCGAGTACGGCGGACAGTCCGACGCTGAGGAACTCGGCGCCCAGCAACGCCGCGACCAACAGCATCGACCGGGTGGCGCGCGGCAGGCCGGCCATCCGGCGCCGGATCACTCCGGTGACCGCGTCGGGTACATCGTCACCGGCGATGGCCACCGTCGACCCATCCAGCCGGCCGTTGTCACGCAGCAGTCGGGTCAATTCCTTGATGTAGAACGGATTGCCGCCGGTACGCATCTCGACGGTTTCGACGAACTGCGCCGTCGGGGTCACTCCGGTGACGTTCTCGATCAGGGCCGCGGTCGCATCTCGGTCGATACCGCGCAGCCGCATCGACGTGACTTCACAGCGGCTGAGCAGTCGGTCGAACTCGCGCTCCCGGACCGGCCGGTCGACGCCGCCGTCCTGCCAGGTCGCCAGCACCGTCAGCGGCATACGCTGCACCGACGAGGCGAGCAGTTCCAGGACATCCCGCGTGAACCGGTCGGCCCGGTGCAGATCATCGAGGACGATGAGCGTCGGGCGCCGGCCCACCATCTCGGCGACGGCATTGGCCATCACCTCCGGTGGCGCATCGGTCTTGTCGGACACCGGGACCACCGCCACCCGCGGCCGTCCCGCGGCGATCCCCCGCAGCACCTGCGTCCACGCCCACGCCGGCGAGGTGCGCACGCCCGCGCTGTGGCCGGCCCACACGGTGGTCATGCCGAGATCTTCGGCGAGGTCGGCGGCTTCGGCGGCAAGAGCGGTCTTGCCCACTCCGCTGTCGCCGGTCAGCACGGCCACACTGCCGCGGCCGTCGGCAGCCGCGGTGAGCGTGTCGCGCAGGCGGTCCAGTTCCCGCGTACGGCCGTAGAGCGACTTGTTGGTGCTGCGGACCAGCGCAGCCGTGGGGCTGACCGGCGGCTGCCACTTCAGGTCGGGCGACTCGTTGCGGATCTCGGCGGCCAGCCGCTCCAGCGTCAACCCGGGCCGAACACCAAGCTCAGTGTCGAGCACCGCCTGCAGTCGTTCGAATGCCGACAGCGCATCGGTACGCCGGCCGGCCCGGTACATCGCGAGCATCAGCTGGCCCCACAACCGTTCCCGCATGGGACTCTCGGCCACGGCGGCCTCCAGCCCGGCGATCAGTTCGACGTCACGGCCCTGCTGCAGGCCGGCGTCGAAGCAGGCCTCGACGGCGTCGGCGCGCAACGCCTCGAGCCGATGGATCTCATGGTTGGCGAACGGCTGATCGCGGAAGTCCGTCAGTGCGCCGCCCCGCCAGTGATGCAGGGCGCCCTCGAGCATGCGACCGGCCTCGGCGGCGTCGCCGGCATCCAGCAGGCGCTTACCGTGGCCGATCTGTGTCTCGAACTCTCGGGTGTCCAGCCGGTCCGAGCCGAGCTGGAGGCGGTAACCGCGGGCGTCGGTGACCAGGCGGTCACCGCGATCGTCGTCGGCGAGGATGCGGCGCAGATTGGCCACGTAAGCGCGTAGTGAGGAGATGGGCTTGGGCGGCGGCGCGCCGTCCCAGACCTGTTCGATCAGGGTGTCGATGTCCACGGCACGGTCGGCGGCGAGCAGCAGCACCGCCAGGACGGCACGCTGACGGAAGCCGCCGAGGATCAGGGGCGCACCCCCTCGCTGGGCCGCCATGGGCCCCAGTAGCAAATAATCGACCACCCCGTACGCCCCTCCGGCCACGTTGTTCCAATCAGAATCCAACATGCTGTGGTTACCGTGCGCACGGCAATCGCCGGAGTCGTCTTGATTGTTCATCCGGCGAACGCCGCACAAACGTCGTCGGGGAGGAAGTTGGAGCACCATGACCGCAGGTCAACCCCAATATCAGGATGAGCCGGCCGCGCCAGCGCGCGGACTGACCCGCGAAGAGCGCGGACGCGATGTCAGCGAAGCTCAGGCCAGTGCCGAGGCCAAGCCGACGGCATTCCGGCGATTGTGGGCCGCGATGAGCCCCAGGTTCGTCTGGTCCATGGCCGACGGCTACCCCGTGGTGCTCAAACAGTTCATCCAGTTCTGCCTGGTGATCATCTACCCTGCCTGGGTCGCCGGGGTGTTGTTCTCGGCGCTGATGACCGGGCTGTTCTATGTCACCGTGTACCCCGTGCTGTGGGTCCTGTTCTGGCCGATGCGCAACCACCAGAAGAAACACCATCCGGAGGAGTACGCCGAGAGTCAGCGAAAGAAATAGTGGGATTGTTCAGCCGCGCACCTGCCGTCGAGGTGACGGTCACACCCGCGGAGGTCACACCGCGCGAGGTGGTGACCGCCACGGTGACGCCCACCAGACCGCTCGACAACGTCGGCTCGGCCTTCCTCGAGTGGGGTTACACGAACTTCTTCCGCTATCACTGGGCCGGCCGAGCCGATTCGGCCGTGGCGCAGGCCAGCGACTCGATGTGGATGACCGGCAACGTGGGCACCAACGCAGGGGGCGACCGCGACACCGAAGAGTGGGTGGGCGTCACCAAGGTGGACCTGCCGGTGCTTGACGGTGAGTTCCGCGGCGGCACATCGACATTCCGCGTACCGTCCTGGGCGCCGGCCTCCTCGCCCGATATCGCCCGCTGGTCGTGTCGTGTCCAGTTCGGCGAGCGTGGCGCCGACAAGCACGGTGAATTCGCCGTCCGGATCGGGCGCGACGACGTCTGCGCTGAGGCCAAGCCCACCGAAGTGCTGATGGGTGACGCCGAGACCGTCATCGAAATCGAGTTGGCAACATCGGTTTTCACCGCAGGTGAGGCAATCCGCGGGCACATCCGGTTGACACCGACCATCGACCTCCCCGACGGCGATCTCGCGGTGTGCTGGCAGCGGCATCGCGAATCGCATCCGCTCACGCGAACCCCGTCGGCATGCGGATCAATCGACGGGCCCGTGGTCAAGTTGGGTAAACGGATTCCGCTGCGCGCCAGGCAGGTCGTGGCGGTGCCGTTCGAGGTGCCACTACCGCCGGATGCGGCGCCGACGGCCAGCGCGGTGCACTCGTCGATCAACTGGTTCGTCCAGGCCCGGCTCTTCTACGCGGGCTTCAACGCACACATGGTCGAGCGTGTGCTGCGCCCGATCGTGGTGGTCAACGCGCCCTGACTTCTTGCACGCGTGCACGCCCGCGCCCCGCGTCAGGCCCGGGACACCGCCGAGGCCTCGGCGATCTGTTCGGCGGTGGGGCGCACCCCGGTGTAACGCTCGAACTGCTCGGCGGCCTGTAACGCGATCACCTCCGCACCGGTGATCACCTGCTTGCCTGCCGACCGGCCGGCCTTGATCAGCGGCGTCTCCGACGGCAGGGCGACGACGTCGAAGACCGTCTCGGCGTTGGCGACAGCCTCCGTACCGAACGGACTGTCGTCCGACTCGGCGCCGCCCGCCATGCCGATGGGTGTGACGTTGACGATGATCGACGCGCACGCCCCGCCGACATGGGGACGCCAGTGGTAGCCCAACCGTTCGGCGAGCGCAGGGCCCGCGGTCTCGTTCCTGGCCACCACCACGCCATCATGAAAACCCTTGTCGCGGAACGCCGAGCCCACCGCGCTCGCCATTCCCCCGCTGCCGTGGATCAGCACGGTCTGGCTGGGTGCGAGCTGGTACTGGTCGATCAACCGCTCGATCGCGATGTAGTCGGTGTTGGATGCTGTCAGCACCCCGTCGTCGTTGACGATGGTGTTGACCGACTGGATGGCCCGCGCCGAGGGTTCGACGTGGTCCACCAGCGCCAGTACATCCTCCTTGAACGGCATCGACACCGAGCAGCCGCGGATCCCGAGCGCCCGCACGCCACCGATGGCGGCGGCGATGTCCGTGGTGGTGAATGCCTTGTAGATGAAGTCGATTCCGAGCCGGTCGTAGAGATAGTTGTGGAACCGCGTGCCGATGTTGCTGGGCCGAGCGGCCAGCGAGATGCACAGCGTGGTGTCCTTGTTCAGGGGTGGGCGGGGCATGTCAGCTCACCGCCCTGATCACCTTGCGGGCCATACCGGCGATGTCTTCGATCAACGGTTTCGGCAGACGGACCAGGCCCCGATCCGGGACGTCGATTTGCGTTGTCACCACTCCTAGATCCTCCCGTTCCCAGACCGCTCCGTAGCTGTTCAGTATCCTGCGCATCGCCAGATTGTCCGAAAGTACACGGGCGGTGAACTTTTGGACCCCGGCCTCGCCGGCGGCAACGGACAGCGCCTTCATCAGAAATGAGCCGAGACCCTTGTGCTGGTAGTCGTCACCCACGATGAACGCGATCTCGGCGACGCTGCGGTCCGCCATGTCGCGCACAAAGCGGGCGTCCGCAACCACGAGATCGTCCTGATCGGTGATCACCCAGACGAAATGGTCGACGTAGTCGACCTCGAACAGGTAGTCCATCAACGCCTTGCTCGGCCGGCGCGCCGTCATGAAGCGGCGGTACAGCGTGTCGGCGGAGAACTCGACGTGACTGCTGGTGGTGCGCACGCTGTCCCCGGGCAGCACCGGCCGCAGCAGCAGTTCGGTGCCGTCACGGGCGCGCACGGGGATCGGCGTGATGAACGCCGCCAGCCGCTGACGCGCGGTGCGGACGAGCAGTTGCAGAACACCGGGTAGCTCGATGAGTTCGGCGAACGCGTCATCGCCGCCACGCCAACCGACCAATGGCGTCTCGGCGATCACCGTCGCGATACGCGATGTGTTCCGCAACAACGCGATCTCGCCGACGATCTGCCCGGCCCCGACGTCGATGGAATAGGTGGCGCCCTCGTCGCTCTCGTGGCAGATGCGCACCGTGCCGCTGGCGAGGATGACGAAGAAGTCCGCGTGATCGCCTTGTCGCATCAGCACATCGCCGACGCGAGCCTGCAGGTCCTCGAGTTCGGTGGCCAGCCCGTACAGGTCGGCGCCGAAGCAGTCGGCGAATACCGAAAGCCCCGCGAGTTGACTGGCCCGCTGGGTGATCAGTTCGGCCACGGCAATGTCCTTCTTCCGGTACGCGCCAACATTACCGCCGTCCGTCGGTGAACGGACAAAGCCTGACTAGCCACACGGCTAGGCTGGTCCCGTGGTCACGCAGGAATCACGACGACGACGGCTCGGGACCGTCACCCGCACGCCCGCGCAGACCCGCATCCTGGGCGCGGCGCTGGATCTCATCGCCGAACACGGCGTCAGTGGCACATCACTACAGATGATCGCCGATGCGCTCGGCGTCACGAAAGCCGCTGTGTACCACCAGTTCAAGACCAAGGAAGAGATCGTGATCGGGGTCACCGAACTCGAACTCGCCACACTCGAGGATGCGCTGGAGGCCGCCAGGGCCGAAGCCGAACCGTCGCAGGCACGCAAGGTGCTGCTGACACAGGTGATCGACATGGCGGTGGCGCGGCGGCGCTGGGTCCGCACCCTGCAGAACGATCCGGTGGTCATCCGCCTGCTCGGCAACCACCCGCCGTTCCGGGATTTCATCAGCGAGCTGTACGCGATCCTGCAGGACGAACAGGATGACACCGTGGCGCGCGTGTCGGCCGCGCTGTTCTCCGGCGCCATCGCGGGCACGGTGATCAACCCGCTGGTCGACGGTATCGACGATGACACGCTGCGCACCGTACTGCTGCAGATGACGACGCGGATGCTCGATCTGCCGGACTGATTCATTGTCCTGCACTAGCCGATCGGCTACCGTGAGCCCTAGCCGGTCGGCTATCCCCCGACAGCAAGCGAATGAGGGCTCATGCAGATACTCGCCGAGGCCGAGGATCTACCCACAACCCTGAACATCAGGACCCAGCTCATCTGTCTGTGGACCGCGCCGGTGTTCGGCGCGTGTTACCTGATCGCGTTTCTCATGTTTCCCGGCTTTCTGCCGCCGATGTCCCCACAACTGACCGCCGACCAGGTCGCGACGTTCTACCAGGAGAACACCGCGATGATCCGGTTCAGCATGGTCACCTACGACCTACTCGGCGTGATGATCCTGCCGTTCTTCATGGTGATCGTGGTGCAGATGAAACGGATGGCCACCCAGAGTCATGTCTTCGCGTACTGCTATCTGACCGCCGCCGCCAGCGGGGCCACGCTCTTCGCCCTGTCGAACATCTTCTTCCTGGTGGCGGCGTTCCGTCCGGAACGCGGCGCCGATCTCGTCCTGCTGCTCAACGACATGGCGTGGGTGACCCTGATCGCACCGGTGGGCGCCATGGTCGCGATGAACTTTCTGCTGGGCCTGGCCGTGTACTTCGATGACGGGCCGGCCCAGGTGTTCCCCCGCTGGGTCGGCCACGTCGCCATCGCCACGGCGCTCGCGATGGCACCGGCGGTGTGTGCCGCGATCGTCCGCACCGGCCCGTTGGCGTGGGACGGCGCCATCTCGTTCTGGTTGCGCAACGGCGCACTGGCCGTGTTCGTCATCGTGATGTTCGTCGTGCTGCGCGCGGCAATCCATCGGCAGGCCGCGTCAGAAGGCGTCACCGCATGAGCAGCCCCGGCGCCGCGCCCGTCGCATCCGAGACACCGGCACCGGCGGGCAAACGCGATGTGTGGCTGATCTTTTGGATCGTCCCGGCGTTTTACGCAGCGTTCGGAGTCATCTTCTTCGCACTGGCCCGCACCATGCCACCGCCCAGACCGGACATCACCACCGATCAGATGGCGCGGTTCTTCCTCGATCATGCGTCCACCATCCAGATCGGCTTCGGGCTGCTGGTCGTGATCGTAGGCGGTGCCGGGGTGGCCAACGGCATCGTCGTTTATCACATGAAGCGCATGACGGTGGGGTTCGTGCTGGCCTACACATATCTGGGCGCCATGGCCGTCGGTGCGCTGCCGGGCTGTCTGCTGGTCGCGTTCTGCTTCCTGGTGGCCACCCTACGACCCGACCGCGACCCCGGGCTGATGGCGCTGCTCTACGATCTGGGCCTGCTGTCCTACGTCGGGTCACTGGGCTGTTTCTCCGCCGCATACTTCGCCTTCGCGATCGCCATCTTCTATGACCGCAACGAGATCTTCCCCAAATGGCTTGCCTACGTCTCGATCTGGCAGATCGTCACCGAGCTCCTGGCCACCCCGGTGTTCGTGTCGAAAGCGGGACCGTTCGCCTGGAACGGCTCGATCGCGTTCTGGATGGGCACGGTGGTCTTCGGTATCTGGCTGATGGCGGTCATCACGTTCCTGAAGAAGGCCACGTCGCTGGAGCGGCCCGACGAACCTCCGCTGCCATGACCGCCGGCACCGAACAGGATCGCACGAACTCGGCGCTGCCCGGCGACATCCACATGTGGGTGATGGTGCTGGGCGATCTCGTCATCTTCAGCGCCTATTTCGTCATCTTCATGATCTACCGCGCGATGGCCCCCGCCGAGTTCCTGGCGGCCCAGCAGCAGCTGAGCCTCGGTGTCGGGGCGCTCAACACCCTTGTGCTGCTGACCAGTTCGTGGTTCGTGGCACGCAGCGTACTGTGCCTGCGCGCCCGCGACCACACCCGCGCCCTGCGGCTGATCTATCTCGGCATGGGTTGCGGCGTGATGTTCATCGCGATCAAGGCCTACGAGTGGGCGCACGAGATCGCCCAGGGCATCACCATCACCTCGGGCGACTTATTCATGTTCTACTACATGCTCACCGGAGTACACCTCTTCCACGTCCTACTGGGCCTGGTGATCCTCGGGGTGGTGATCCGTGAGGTGAAGAACCCGCGCAGACGACGGGTCGCGATGGCCGAGTCGGGCGCAATCTACTGGCACATGGTCGATCTGCTCTGGATCGTGATCTTCGGCCTGCTCTACGTGTGGTGAGGTGACCGCGGTGACAAGGACAGCGTCACGCCCCCTCACATCTGCCTGGGCCGCGTTGTCGGCCATCACCGTGCTGTCCTGGTGGCTGGCACCCGGGCACTCGGGCGCCAACGTCGCGGTGGCCAGCGTGCCCATCACCCTGGTGGTCATCCTGCTCGGTTTCATCAAGGGCCGGTTGATCATCCGCTATTTCATGGAGGTGCGTACCGCACCGCGGTGGTTGAAGGTGGCCACCGACGCCTGGCTCACAGTGTTGTGGGTGACGGTGCTCGTGATCTATCTGTGGTGACGCGCATTCGCTCCGGGACCACCGGCGAGGATCAGGTAGCGGCAAATCCGCGACCGATGTCGAGTCGGCCGACGCGAGTCCTGGCCTATTCACGCAACGTCACGTGCGGGCTACGGCCGTATGTCTCGCGGTACGTGACGGCGAACCGACCGGCGTGGGCGAATCCCCACCGTTGTGCAATTCTGGTGACGGTGGTGAACGAGTGATTCCCGGCGATGAGATCGAGATGCGCGTGGTGCATCCGCACACTGCGCAGATATCCCATGGGCGTGCAGCCACGGTGCTTGCGGAACATGTACTGCAACGCCCTGGTCGTGACGAAGACCGCCTCGGCGATGTCTGTGACACTGATGTCGCGGTGCGCATTGTCATCGATGAACGCCGTTGCGCGGCGTAACAGCACTGGCGTCGAGTCATTTCGGTTGCCACCCGTCGGTTCCACCGACGCGGTGTTGGGGAAAGCCGCCAGCAGCAGGGCCGCCACGTACTGTTCCATCGCCGACTCCAGCAGCGAATTCTGCTGAACCAGCGCAGTACTCGCCGCACTCCGCTTGACCAACTCGATGGCTTCGAACAGCTGCCAATTGGCCGCGGCGGAGACGGGACGGGAGCCGATCAGTCGGACCGGCGCGCCATCGGCACGCGATCCGCCGGCGGCCTCCGTGAGAACCCGTGGGTCTGCGACGAGCTGATCATAGTGGCCCCGTCGAATTTCGCCCTGGAACGGCTGGGCGCCATTGTCACCCATTGCGCCGACCTCACCGGGCTTGAAGAATTCGGTGTTCTGTCGGGGTAGCCGCTCGGACAGTCCGCCGTCAGCCACCCGGCACACCAGGATCTGGCCCAGCGGTTGCGCCTCGTAGTCGAAATCGAAGCCGTATTCGGCCGTGTCAATGCAGAACGCGCCCACCTGCGATCGCTCCAAGCGCATACGCGGCGGCGGACCGCCCGCCGTCGGATGAATACTGACTCGCCCGAAAGTTGTGCCCAGCACAGATTCGACCTCGTCGAGGTCGGTGCTGTCCATCAGAAGTTGGCCCATGATTTCGCTCCCAGGGTCAGAACATGCTGGAAGGTCGCGGCGTCATCCTGAGCCCTACGCGAAGGGGTATCCACTACCCGAAACTTCCACACCCAATCGGGATGTTCGTTTTCTGGACAGAGGCACCGCTGCCAGCGGCGTAACGTCAGCAGCAACGGCCGAGGGAGGGATTGCATCACTGCTGAGCCCAGTGCCACCGGCGACATCCATCAGCGGATCGCCGATATTGCCAACGCCCTGCACAACAGCCCGCAGGGTGGGGCGGACTCCGTGGTGCGCCAGATCGTCGAGCACGCCGCGCTGGAGATACCAGGTGCCGACTATGCCGGGGTGACACTGGCAACGTCCCGCAACGAGGTGACCACCCCGGCGTCGACGCATCGTTACCCGGCACTGTTGGACACCATCCAGGAACGGCACGCCGAGGGACCGTGCCTGAGCGCCGCGTGGAATCAGCACACCGTGCGCATCGACGACCTCAGGATCGACGACCGTTGGCCGTCCTATCAGCGCGACGCTCTCGCGCTGACGCCGATCAGGTCGGTCCTGTCGTTCCGCTTGTTCACCTCGGATCGCACGATGGGCGCCCTCAACGTCTACGCCGAGAAACCCGGCGCCTTCAACTCGGAATCCGAGGAGATCGGCTATGTGCTGGCCACCCATACCGCGCTGGCCTGGGATACCGTACGCCGCGAGTCGCAGTTCCGCAGCGCATTGGCCAGCCGCGACATCATCGGCCAGGCCAAGGGAATCCTGATGGCGCGCTTCAATATTGACGCGGTGCGTGCGTTCGATCTGTTGAAACGGGTGTCCCAGGACAGCAACACCCGCCTGATCGACGTCGCGGTGAAACTGACCACGTCCGGTGGTTTCGACGATTTGATCGGCTGACCGCGCCCACCGCCGGGTCAGCGCCAGTCGCGAAACACATCGAGCAGCCGCGTCCGAAAGGCCGGATCGAGTTCGTCTTCGGCGCCGACATTTCCCAGCGTCGCCACGGTAGAGCGAAACTGCTGCAGGAAGCTGTCACAGCCGTCGCACTCGAGCAGGTGCGTGTCAAAACGCGCCCGCGTCTCCGCGTCGAGCGACCCGTCCAGATAGGCGGTCACGAGTTCCACGAGTTCGTTGCAGTCCATGGGTGGATTCACCTCGGATCCTTCAGGTAGACCTCGAGCACCTGGCGCACCGCGGCCCGGCCCCTGTGCAGGAGTACGCGTTGATTCGCGGCACTGATGCCGAGCAGCTCGCATACCTCGGCGGAGTCGAAATCGAGAAGATCCCGCAGTGATACGACTATGCGTTGCCGCTCGGGAAGCTTCTCCAGCTCGCGGCGCGCGACTTCGGTCAGCTCGGCACCGAGGAGCGACCCCTCCGGAGTGTCCGGAAACGGTGTCGGCGTGGCATTTTCGCGCCAGTGTCCGGGCCACGGGTCGCCCTCGGGCCGGAAGCGTGCCGGGTCGACGGTGCCGCCCGCGGCGACCTTCGACTGGACCTCCACCTCGCGATGTTCGCGGATACCGCGCGCCTTCGCAATGTTGATCAGCACGGTGAAGATCCAGGTGCGCAACGATGCCCGTCCCTCAAACCCGCCAATCCCCTTGACCACCGCCAGCCACGTCTCCTGGACCACATCCTCGGCGATCTCGCGAGTGCGCACGTAGCCACGGGCGACCCGCAGCATCGATGGGGTGTGCTGGTCCACCAACGCGGCGTAGGCCGCTTCGTCGCCGGCACGCAACCGTGCGACGAGCGCGGTCTCGTCACCCGCGGTCATGGTCACCATCGAAGGATAGGCCGGTCAACGCGCGGTTGCGGCGGCGCGAAGCGCATCGGCCAACGACCACACCGAAATACCCAGCAGTGCTGCATCTTTGATGAGGAACTGGCCGGTCGACGACAGAATGGGAAATCCGCCTTCGGCCGCTTCGAATACGCCCGGCGTCGTCACCAGGAAGGTCAGCGTCGCCACGAACAACCCGACTGCGATGACGCTGCCGGCCGCCGAAAGCCGGGGCCACCACGGTTTGACGGCAAGGAGCACTGCGGCGGTCACCTCGAGGACACCCAGCAGCGTCGAGAACATCGTGACCGAAAAGATGCCGTAGAGCCACCCCATCAGTGGGCTGTTCGAGACCAGCGGCTCAATGCCATGCGCTTCGTATGAGGTGAATTTCAGCAGCCCGATCCAGCCGATCACGATCACCAGGCCGTACCTGGCGAGTGCCGCACCGATCGTTTCGATGGTCGGCGTGACCCTGGCCACGCTGGTGACGGTGTTGTCGATCATGTTCACTCCTGACGCAGGACGGGACGTTCGATATCCCTTCAGTGCGTCGCAGGCGCGCAACCGTTACGCGGCAGTTGGTGCGAGGTGGAGCTGGGCTGCATCGACGAACTCGGCAACCAGCGGGTTCTGCTCGCCGACCCGGGTGGCGACCACGACCTCGCTGACGGGGAACCCGTCGACCGGGATGGTCGCCAGGTCGGCGCGTAGCGAACTGCGCCGGTCACCGACCGGCAGGACCGCGATCGCCTGGCCACTCGCCACGAGTTCGAGCCTGTCCTCGAAGCTCTCGACCACCGGGCCGTCGGAGATCGGGCCGGGGTCCGGTCGTCGGTAGGAGTCCGTCGGGAACACCGGGCGCACCCCGCCGTGTGAGCAGATGATGGTCTCCCCCGCGGTGACGTCGTCGAGCGCGACCGATGTGCGGCCCGCCAGTGGGTGATCGACCGGCACCACCAGCATCCGTGGTTCCTGGTAGAGCACGGTTGTCCGGGCCTCGTCGGTTGGGATGAACAGCGGGGCCCGGGCCACCAGCACGTCCACCCGGCCTTCGACGAAAGCGCGCTCCTCGTGACAGTTCAGATGACGGGTCCCGATATCGGCCTGTGGGTGGCGACGGCGCAGTTCGCGGACGGCCGGTGTGATGACCAGGTCTTCGACATAGCCGATGATGACCTTGCCGGCAGGGGTGTAGGCGCGAACCGTGAGCGCCGCCTGGCGCGCAGCCCGCAGCAGGGCCTGGGCTTCGGGGAGGAATGCCTTCCCGGCCTCGGTGAGCAGGGCCCCCTGTGGTGTGCGGTCCAACAGGCGTACGCCGAGGCGACGCTCCAGGCGCTGGATCTGCCGGCTCAACGACGGCTGCGCTACGTGTAATTCGGTGGCGGCGCGGCTGAAGTTCAGATGCTTGGCGACCACCGTGAAGTACCGCACAAGACGCAGCTCGAGGTCGAGGCCCAGGTCATTCACATGTGGTTCCAACCTGCCCGACGGCGGGAGGTATTCCGCGTCATGCCCTTTCGGTATATCGACGTGCTGAACAGGTCTTGGACAGCCACCGCGGACTGTCGAAGACTCGTGGCCACAGGTTGCGACGAGAGACGAGGTACTGATGGGCAGGTACGACGGCAAGAACAAAGCGGCACAACTCAAGGCCGAGTTCACCGCCAGCAGTCCGATGGGCCGCTGGGATCATCCCGACGAATTCGCTCCTGCAGTCGCCTTTTTGGCCTTCGACGCGACGTTCGTTGCCGGGGTTGAATTGGTGATCGACGGCGGACAGTCCCAACTCTGAGGAGGCTCTCGACAATGACTGACTACAAGGGCAAGAGAGTGGTGATCACCGGTGGGACGAGCGGCCTCGGGCTGGCCACCGCCAAGGCTCTGATCCACGGCGGCGCCCGCGTCCTGGTGACTGGCCGCAGTCCCGCATCGCTGGTATCGGCCAGGGCCGAACTCGGGTCGGGCGCGATCGTCGAGGAGAGCGACGCCGTCGCCGGAATCGACGCGCTCGTCGATCGCGTGGCGGGCGAATTCGGTGGGGTGGACCTTTTGGTGCTCAACGCCGGCGGAACCCTGGTCGCCACACTGGAGGAAACCAGCCGGGCACAGTACGACCAGCTCTTCGACCTCAATGCCAAGGCGCCGTTCTTCACGTTGCAGGGTTTCGTTCCGCTGATGCCCCCCGGAAGTGCGGTGGTGCTGACGACATCGGTCAGCAATGCCAAGGGCATCGCCGCCACCAGTGTGTACTCCGCGACCAAGGCGGCCCTGCGGTCCATGACACGGACGTTCGCCCGCGAGCTCATCGAGCGCGGCATCCGGGTCAACGCCGTCTCCCCCGGCCCCATCGACACCGGCATCCTCCAACGGACCATGTCCGCCGAGGAGGCCGAGCAGTTCCTCGCTCAGATGAAGGCCGACAACCCGATGCACCGCCTCGGCACCCCAGAGGAAGTGGCGAAGGCGATCATCTACCTCGCGTTCGACGCGACGTACACCACCGGGACCGAACTCCACGTGGATGGCGGTGCCTCGGAGCTATGACGTGCCGAGTTCGATCTCAACTGCGCCGGCCACCAATTGGCGGGCACGCTTCATCGTGATCGACCCGCTGTGCCAGCGCTCACTCAGCCCCTCGACGAGCGTCGTGAGGCGTTCGGCGGCGGCCTCGGCGTCGACTCCTTGCGCGATCGTGCCGCCCGCCTGACCCTGCCCGACGAGGTGCGCGATCTGTGCGTTCCAGTCGGCGGTGGTGCGCTTCAGCGGAGCGCGCAGTCCCTCGTCGAACACCGCGCAGGCGCGCAGCTCACCCCAGGCGACGCTGTTGTGGCGGATGGCGTCCTTCTGCTGGATCTCGAGCAGCAGGAGTTCGGCGATCTTGGATCGTGGTTCGGCCGCGGTGGCGACATCATCGGTGTACCGCTGCGCCGTGGTGTTGATCGCTTCGAGTGCCGCCCGCAGGACACCCGAGCGGTCACCGAAATAGTGGTAGATCAGGGCGGTCGAGACGCCCGCCTCGGCCGCCAACTTCTCGATGCGCATACCGCGCACCCCGTCTTGGGCGATCACGCGCACGGCGGCTTCCAGGATCTGGCTAGGACGATCGGACATAGCCCTCGACTGTAGGGGGCGGTTCGTCGTGGTCGACGCCGGATCGGTCATGTCCTCACCCGCCGGCCAGTCCGGCGATGAAGGTGCGGGCCTGCCCGGTGCGCGCGAGCATCGCCGCCAACAGGCAGACCAGGAGCGACGTCCCCACCATGACCAGCGTGGATGCCGCGGCGGCATCACCTTTGAGTCCGGTGTGCAGCGTCGAGAAGATCAACACCGGCAGCGTAGTGGTGCCCACGTTGGACACCATGCTGGAGGCGACGACATCGTCGAGGGAGAATGTCGATGCCAGCACCGCGGCGGCCGCGACCGCGGGCGCCGCGACAGGTAGGACGATCCGGCGGAGGACCCGCAGCGGTGCGGCGCCGAGGTCCGCGGCGGCCGCCAGCAGGTTCGGATCGAGGCTCGACAGCCTGGCCGCCACGACGAAGGCGACGATCACCGTGGACGGCACCGAGTGGGCGATGGCCATCCTGATCGTGCCGTCGGCCAGGACCGGACCGGCCTGGAGGTACAGCATCAGCAGCCCGATGGCGGTGACGATCTCCGGCGCGACGAAGACAACAAGCAGCAGGCCGGTCAAGCTCCATCGGATGGGTCGTCCCGCCCGGGTGATGGCGACGCCAGCCAGGGTCCCGATCACCACTGCAAGCATGGTCGAAAGCGCCGCGACCCAGAGTGACTGGCCGATGGCCGCCGTCAACGGACCGTTACCGGGAATGGCGGCATACCAGCGCGCACTCCACCCCTGCCACACGGTCAGCGTCGAGCCGGCGTTGAAGGAGTACACGGCGATGGTGAGAATGGGTGCCCACAATGCGATGAGCAGCGCTATCCCGTAACCGCGCAACATCATTCCCCACGGATCGGTCTGCCGGGTCGTGCACCGCCCACCGGAGCATCGACGGGGCAACCGTGCCAGCAGATCGAGCGGCCGGATGACGCGCAGCACCGCCCGCAGCCCGACGGCGATCAACCACACCGCCAGCAGGACACCGGCCACCAGCACGATGAGCAGCACCGCCGCGGCGGCGCCGAGCGCCCAGTCCTGGCTCATCAGAAACGAGTCCGAGATCAACTGCCCGACCACGAACACGTTGACACCGCCGAGAATCGCCGGGGTGACGTAGTCGCCCATCAGGGGGATGAAGACGAGGATCCCAGCGCTGATCAGACCGGGTCTGGCCGCGGGCAACGTCACCTGCCAGAACACCCGCAGCGGTGATGCACCCAGATCCCGGCCGGCTTTCCGCAGCGCAGGGTCCAGCCGATCGAGCGAGACCGCGATGGGCAGCACGGCCAGCGGCAGATAGTTGTAGACCACGCCCAGCTGGGCGCCGGCCATCGCGTCGAGCACCCCGAACCCATGGGGCGCCAGCCAGTGCGCCAAGAAACCGTTGTCGTTCAACAGGATTCGCCAGGAGTAGGTCCGCAGCAGAAAGGGCATCCAGAACGGTACGACGACACCGATGATGGCGAGGTACTTCCATCCCCCGGTCAACCGTGTGGAGATCAGGTAGGCCATCGGGAATGCCAACAGCAGACACAGCGCAGTGCCGAGCACCGACAGTTGGACGGTGTTGTGGAACGCGACGCGGAAGGTGTCGGCGCCGGCTTCCCGGTAGCGGTCAAGGCTGGGATTGCTCAGGTCGACCGGGCTGGTGCCGAACAGTGATGAGGCACCGAAACTGAAGACCGACACCATTGCGGTGGGGACCAGGAAGAACAGGCACAGCCAGATGAAGGCGGGTGCCGCCGGAATCAGTCCCCGCGGTGGGCTGGGTCGGTGGGCGGCAGAGCGCGGGCGAGCCGGTGCGGTGACGCTCATCTGGATGCCTCGGCCTTCAGCCGCTGGAAGGTCGCGGTCGCCAGTTTTCTCGCCTGTTCGGTCAGTTTGGCCGGGACGAACCGCGCCGGGTCCACGCCGTCGTCGAAGAACACGATCTGCGGGAAGGGCATATCGGCGGGCATCTCGTCCTTGGACGCTTTCACGCCGGTGTAGTAGCCGGTGTACAGCGTCTCGGCGGCGGCATGCCTGGGCTCGAGCAGGAACTGGACGAAAGCGTGAGCGGCGGCCGGATTCGCGGAGCCCTTGGGTAACACGAAGTGGTCGACGTAGAGGTCGGTCTTGGGGCCGCCCAGCGCGAATCGAAGTGTCTTGGGACCGTCGATGAGCGCACCCCGGGCGTCACCGGTGAAACTCTGGGCCAGGACCACAGCGCCTGAGGCGATGTCGGCCCGCGGGTATGAGTTGAACTGTTTGAGATGCGGTGTCACCGACGTGCTGAGGTACTTCTCGGCGGCGTCGTAATCGGCGGAGTTGGTGGTCTGGTCGTCGATACCGTTACCCCAGAAGTAGGAGCCGACGAATGTCGATGCTCCGTCGATCACCGACGTTCGCGCTCCCACAGCGGGATCGGCGAAATGTCCGTAGAAGTCGTCCCACGATGTCGGGGTCGTCGGCACGAGCGCACTGTCCCACACGTAACCGGTGGATCCGCCCGACTTCGGAATGGCGTAGGTGTTCGACGGGTCCCATTCCCGACCGAGGAATGTCGGGGTGATCCCGCTCAGCCCGGGCAACCTCGATTTGTCCCACGGCAACAGTGCACCGGCAGAAACCAATTGGGGGATGTAGGAGCCGTCCATGACCACCAGGTCGTAACCGCTGCTCGCCTGGGTGAGACGCAGTTTGGCCAGGGCCTCCTCGCCGGAGGCATACGAGTCGATCTGCACCTTGACGCCCGTGGCCTGTTCGAATGCCTTGATGTTGTCCGGCGCGAAGTAGTCCGCCCAGGAATAGATGCGCAATGTCGATCCGCGCTCGACGTTCGACGGATAGGTAGGTGTCGCCGCGATGTCTCCTCCGCCGCTACCACCGCAGGCGATCAGGGCCAGGATGGCAACGACACCGAGGCAGAATGTCTGGATGATTCGCTTCATGCTTGGCGCCCTTCGGTTTCGGCGAATATGCGTACGTGTTGGCTGCTCCACGAGCAGCACACCGGGTCGCCGACCTGGGGCGTCGGCCTGCCGTCGCGCGGGATACGGGCGACGAGGTTGACGCCGTCGGCGTGCACCAGCACCACGCTGCAGATGCCGGCGATGCTGACCCCCCGCACCACGCCCGCGACCCTGTTGACCGCATCAGCATCGGATTCGGTTGCACCCAGGCTGTTCTCGTCGGGGTCGACCCGGAGATGTTCGGGACGAATCAGCGCGACGGCGCGGCCCGCAGGCACCGGGCGGTCGTTCGCGACCGACACCGCCGGATTCCGCAGAACCCCGCGGGCGTCACAGATTCCCGGCACCTCGTTCTGCTCGCCGACGAACCGGGCGACGAACAGGTTCGCCGGGCGGTCGTAGACGTCTTCGGCGCTGCCGACCTGTTGCAGGCGGCCGTCGGCCATGATGGCGATCCGATCGGCCAGGCTGAGCGCCTCCTCCTGGTCATGGGTGACCAGGATGCTCGTCACGCCCAGATCCTGCTGCAGGAGCCGCATCTCGACCTGCATCGCCTGCCGCAGCGCGCGGTCGAGCGCAGACAGCGGCTCGTCGAGCAGCAGCACAGCGGGGCGGTCGACGACTGCCCGGGCCAGCGCCACCCGCTGCTGCTGCCCACCGGACAGGCTGGTCACCGACTGCGAACCGGCATCGGGCAGCCGCACCATGGCCAGCGCCTCGGCAACGCGGCGCCGCACGTCGTCGCGGGCGACCCCACTCTGCCGCAACGGGAATGCGACATTGTCGGCGACATCGAGATGGGGAAACAGCGCGTACGACTGGAAGACGGTGTGAATGTCGCGACGGTGTGCGGGCAACCGCGTGACGTCACGCCCCGAGATCTCCACCGTTCCCCGGTCGGGGTGTTCCAGCCCGGCGATCATGCGCAGTGTCGTCGATTTGCCGCACCCCGACGGGCCCAGCAGCGCCAGGAACTCACCAGCCCGGACGTCGAGCGAGATGCCGTCCACGACGGTCGCCCCGCCGTAGTGCTTGGTGAGCGAGTTCAGCATCACCGAACCCGGCGCCGTGTCGGTGGCGGCCGCGCCGGTGCCGGGCCGACCGGCGGCCTCGATGATCGTCATGATGGTGATCCCGCGGGGATCTGCATGGTGATGCAGTGCGGGCCGCCGCCACCGAACGCGATGACCTGCCCCGCGACGCCGATGGTCTGCCGGTCCGGGAACTCGGCTCCGATGACTGACAGCGCCCTATCGTCGTCGGCCTTGTTACCACTGGTGGGCACCACGACAACACCGTTGGCCACGTAGAAGTTGGCGTACGAGACGTATTCGTCGAGGCCGTCGACGCTGAAGCCGGACCAGAGATCGAGCCCCACCACCTCGGCGGTGCGCCCGCGGGCGTCCGGGTTGTCCCGCAGATAACGCAGATTGCGGGCCATTGCCTCGTGATTGACGTTGTACGCGTTACCGCAGCTCTGTGCGATCAGTCTGCCCGGCCGGGTGAAGGTCGCCACGCCGTCGACGTGTCCGTCGGTGTGCCGGTCGTCGAGATGTCCGAAGGGCATCGCCAGCACGGTGTCGACGCCGAGCGCGCGGCCCAACGTCCCGATGATGTCGTCCCGGGACAAACCGGGGTTGCGGTTGCTGTGCAGAACACATTGCTCGGTGGTGACTAGGGTGCCGTCACCGTCGACGCTCAGGGCGCCGCCCTCGAGCACCATGTCGATGCCGATGCGCTCGATGCCCAGGTGGTCGAGCACTCGCGCGGCCACGCTGGCATCGGCGTCATACGGCAGGAATTTGCGCCCCCAGGAGTTGAAATCGAAGTCCACGCCGATGCGATGACCGTTGGCGTCACGTACGACGAGTGGGCCGTTGTCACGGATCCAGGAGTCGTCCACGGCGGTCTCGAAGACGTCGATGTTGTGGGTTCCGCAGTGGTCGAGCACTTCAGCGGCGCTACCTGGAAGAGCAATCACCGTCACCGGCTCGAAATCGGCGACGGCGCGGGCGACCGCGGCGTAGTCACGTTTGGCTTCGTCGAAGACGTTTTGCCACAGCGTCTCCCGAGTGGGCCAGGTCAGCAGAGTGCGCTCGTGCGGCGCCCATTCCGCAGGCATGCGGTAGGTGGCCAGCCTCGGATCCACCGTGGGGGCGGGTCTGCGCGGGACGGCCCGCAGGCCGTGTGGCGACAGCTCGTCACGGTAGGTGGGTGAGATCACGGGGTCGTCGATGGCGGTTGTGGTCGCAGTCATAGGCGGATAGCCTGCCGTTAACTAAATTTTTAGTCAAGAGGAGATTCGATGCACCTCACCCCGACCGAGCGGGACCGCCTGCTCATCTTCACCGCGGCCGAACTGGCCCGGCGGCGACGCCGCGCAGGCATCCTGCTCAACGCACCGGAGTCGACGGCCCTGATCGCCGATGAAATCTGCGAGGTCGCCCGGCGTGGCGGCAGCCATGGTGATGCCGTGTCGACGGCGCGGAAAACGCTGCGCGCCGACGACGTCATGCCGCAGGTCCCCTATGTGGTGCGGACGGTCGCGGTCGAGGCGGTGTTCACCGACGGGTCGCGCCTGGTGGTCGTCGACGAACCGTTCGGCCCGGTACCGTCGAACCCGCAGATGCCCGGCACCGTCACGCCTGCCGCCGCGCCGTCCGCGCCGCCGCCGGACGTCACCGGCCGAGTCACCCTGACGGTGGAAAACACCGCGGGCGTTCCTATTTCAGTGACCAGTCACTTTCATTTCTTCGAGGCGAACCCCAGGCTGCGGTTCGCCCGCCGGCTGGCCTTCGGCACCCATCTCGATATTCCTGCCGGTACCCATGTGCGCTTCGCTCCGCACAGCACCACCGAGATCGCTGTGGTGCCGATTTCAGGCCGGCGCGTGGTGATCGGATTCGCGGGCCTGGTCGACGGGCCGTTGGATGCTCCCGGCGCGGCCGATGAGGCGCTGCGGCGCGCCAGGGAGTGCGGATTCTGCGACTCCGAGTTCGACGTACCCGGCGACCCCGACCGTGCCGCAGCCAATGCGCTTCGTATGCACCGGATCTCCAATGAAAGGACCCGCTCATGAGACTCGACTCGAATGCCCGAGTCAACGCGTACGGTCCCGGCCTGGGTGACACGCTCGCCCTGGCCGACACCGGGTTGCGGGTGCGGATCGACACCGACGACCGAGGCGTCGCCAACGACGAACTCCTGATGGGGTTCGGCAAGACCGGGCGCGACGGGATCGGGCTGCAGTCGGTCACCACCGCGGAGTCCTGCGACCTGGTGGTCACGAACGTCGTCATGCTGGACCCGGTGCTGGGGATTCGCGCCACCAACATCGGCGTGCGCGGAGGGCGCATCGTCGCCATCGGCAAGGCGGGAAACCCGGACACCACCGACGGCATCGCTGTGCGGATGGGGAGCGGAACCGTCGTGGTGTCGGGGGAAGGCCTGATCGCCACGCCGGGCGGCGTCGACACTCACGTGCATCTGCTGTCCCCGCGCGTGTGCGAGGCCGAGCTGGCATCCGGCGTGACCACGGTGATCGGGCAGGAGATCGGGCCGTTCTGGGGTGTCGGGGTCGGCTCGAAATGGGTTCTGGAGACGGGGTACGGGGCGTTCGACGAGTACCCGATCAACATCGGGTTGCTCGGGCGTGGATCATCGAGCCGCCCCGCGCCACTGCACGAAGCACTCGAGGCCGGCGTCTGCGGGTTCAAGGTGCACGAGGACACCGGGGCACACCTGCGGACCCTCGACACGGCGTTGACCGTCGCCGAGGACCACGACGTCACCGTCGCACTGCACACCGACGGGCTCAACGAGGGTCTCGCCGTGCGCGACACGCTCGCCGTGCTGGACGGGCGCGCAGTGCACGCCTATCACGTCGAAGGGTGCGGCGGCGGTCACACGCCGGATGTGTTGAGCCTGGCCGGAATCGACCACATCCTGGCGTCGTCCACCAACCCGACGCTGCCCTTCGGGGTCAACGCCGCGGCGGAACACCACGCGATGATCTGCCACGTCCACGGGCTGCGGCCCGGGCTGCCCGGTGAAGACACCCTGGCCGTCGAACGGGTCCGTTCGGCCACCATGGGTGCCGAGAATCTTCTGCACGATCTGGGGGTCATTCCCGTCACATCCTCCGACGCGCAAGGGATGGGCCGGGCCGGCGAGACGTGGCGGCGCACCTTCGGGATGGCCGCGGTCCTCCGGCCGACCGACCGCATCGAGGCCGACGACAACGAGTGCGTGCTGCGCTACCTTGCCAAGCTCACCATCAACCCCGCGCGGGTACACGGTCTCGACCGCCACGTCGGAAGCCTCGAAATCGGCAAGCTCGCCGACATGGTGCTCTGGGAGCCCGCGTTTTTCGGCGCCAAACCGTTTCTCGTCATCAAGGGCGGCCTACCGGCGTGGGGGCTCGTCGGTGACCCGAACGCCGCCATCGACGGTGCGCAGCCCCGTGTCCTCGACCGGCAGTTCGGCGCGCTCGGTTCGGCGGCTGCCGCGTTGTCGCTTCTGTTCGTCAACGCCGCCGCGCTGGCGGCGGGGTCGGTGCGCTCGCGCCGGACGATCGTTGCGGTGGAAGGCGCCCGGCAGGCGCGGCTGTCCACGATGGTGCGACACGGTGTCACCGGACCCGTCGAGGTCGACATCCGGACGGGCCGAACGTACTTCCGTGGCGAACATCTGGTGATGCCACCGGTCCGGACGGTTCCGCTGCAGCAGCTGTACCACCTGTAGTTGCCAAAGATCGTGACAGTGCCGGATGACTCCGGAGCCATAGCATTCCGCATGAGGCAACGGAAGGGCATTCCCATGGACATCAAGGATTCGGTCGTCCTTGTCACCGGCGCGAACCGGGGCATCGGTGCGGAATGGGTGCGCCAGCTGCGTGCGCGGGGCGCCGCCAAAATCTATGCCGCCGCCCGTGATCCCCAGTCGGTTGACCGTGTTGACGGCGTCGTCCCGCTCGCGTTGGACGTGACCGACAGGGCACAGGTCACCGCCGCGGCAACGCAGGCCGGCGACGTCCGGATTGTCGTCAACAACGCCGCGATCTCGGTCAAGCAGCCGCTCATCGGCGGCGACATCGACAAGATCCGCGACGAGTTCGAGACGAATGCTTTCGGAATCGTCTACGTGGCTGCGGCTTTCGCCCCTGTCCTCAAGGCCAACGGCGGCGGCGCCATCGTCAATGCGCTGTCGGCCGTGTCGTGGTTCTCCTTCCCCGGTATGGCCGGCTACAGCGCGAGCAAGTCCGCGGCATGGAGCCTCACCGACGCATTACGGCTCGAACTCGCTGACCAGGGCACGCTCGTCATCGGTCTGCACTCCGGCGCGGTGGACACCGCGATGGGAGACAACTTTCCCATCGACAAGATCGACCCGCACCAGGTGGTCAGCGCCGCCCTGGACGCACTCGAGGAAGGGCGAACCGAGGTTCTCGCCGACGAGATCAGCCGCGTCATCAAGAGCACGCTGACCTCCGACCCGGCACGCTACGAGGCCATCCTCAGCTCACCCTGAGTACCGTTTTGCCCACCAGGCTGCCTTGCGGAATCTTCTCCAGAGCCGCCACGGCCCGCTCCAGGGGAAGCACAGTCGAGACTTCGACTTTCAGGGCGCCACTCTCCATCAGTGCCGCCAACTGTTCGAGCGCAACGTAATCGGGTTCGGCAACGAACGACGATGCTCTCACCCCGAGCCTCGATGCTGCATCCTGAATCTTGGCGATATGAGGGAGCTTTCGCGCACTGATGAGAAGTCCACCCTCGCGCAGTGCCTTGAGCATCGGGATCGTGGTGTCGCCACCAGCCAGTTCGAGCACGACGTCGGCATCGTCGACTTCATCGGTGACCGCCGATGCGGTGTAGTCGATGACACGATCTGCGCCGAGTCGCAGTAGCAGCTCATGCTTGTCCGCCCTGGCAACCCCGATCACATGTGCTCCCAACGACTTTGCGATCTGCACGGCTACATGGCCGACCCCACCGGCGGCGCCGTTCACCAATACTGTCGTTCCCGGGCCGACATGAGCGAGGTCGACGAGCATCTGCCACGCCGTCAGGCCGACCAGCGCCACCGCAGCGGCCGCCTCGAAGCTGACGTTCGCGGGCTTGCGCGCCAGCTGGCGCGACGGCGCGGTGACATAGTCGGCGTATCCCCCGGTGGCCCGCGGAAACCGGGGAAACCCGAACACCTCGTCGCCGACGGTGAAGCGGTGAGTGCCGAATCCCACCTCCTCCACGACTCCGGAGATGTCCCATCCCGGGATGTGCGGCAGGGTCAGGGCGTTCATATACCCTCGGCCGACCGCCGTGTGATAGTCGATCGGGTTGACCCCGACAGCCCGCACCCGCACGAGAACCTCGGTCGGCAGGGGTTCGGGCCGCGGCACCTCGACCAACTTCATGGTGTCGAGTGATCCCCATTCGGTCTGCTGAACGGCACGCATCAATGTCCTTGTGGGCCTGCGCCCGCCGACGACGCAGCCGCGGGAGGATACTTGTCGAGGAGGTGGGCCGGCCGGGTCGGGCGTAGCACCAGGTCGCCATCACAGTTCGGGCACGCACCCCCGAGCGGTCCATCGGCGCAGTCGGCGCAGAAGGTGCATTCGGAAGTGCAGATCCGAGCGTCGGGTGACCCGTTGGGCAGTGCCTGACCGCAGCGCTCACATTGTGCGCGCAACTCCATGATCGCCATAGCGCGCCGCCCCCTTCACTCCTCGGTCAGGATGGGCCCGGCGGCACGCGCGAGGGCCGCCATGGTGTCGACATAGGTGGCGTTGCCCCAACTGATTCGGGAGACGCCGATTTCAGCCACCCGCGCCGTCAAAGGCAAGCCGCCGAAGATCATCACGCTCACCGGCAGGCTCTGCGCCTTGATGATCGTCTCGATCAGGTCCAGCTCGGCAAGTCCGGGAATGAAGAAGCTCGTGGCACCGGCCTGCTCGTAGGCCTTGGCGCGATCGACAGCTTCGTCGACGACGTCGGGTGGGTTGTTGCCCTTCCCGAGGAACAGGTCGGTGCGGGCGTTGATGACCAGATCGACGCCACTGCTGTCCGCCACCGCACGGATGGCGCCGATGCGTGCGGCTTGCCGGTCGATGTCGTACAGATCAGTTCCGCCGACCACCTGATCTTCGAAGTTGATGCCGACGATGCCGGTGTCCAGCAGGCGTCGGGCATTCTCGGCGAGTGCTCCGTTGTCGTCGCTGTAACCACCTTCGAAGTCGGCGCTCGCAGGCACGTCGACGGTGGCGGCGATCCTGGCGATGATCGTCAGGGCCAAGTCCAGCGGGATGTCCTCGCCGTCCTGATAGCCCTGGGCCGCAGCCACTGACCAGCTACTGGTCGCCACCGCAGATGCGCCGGCGTTCGCGACAGCCGCGGCGCTACCGGCGTCCCACACGTTGTACAACAGCAGCGGGTCCCCTGGCACGTGCAGGCTCTTGAACTTGCGGGCTTTCTGTGTTTGATCCATGTGCCGTGTCTCCTTGATCGAACAGGCGAATTCTCATGGCAGGGCTGCCATGTCGGGTCCTACATCGACGGTAGGACAGGTGTGGCCGCGCGCGCTGTCACGATCTTTGGCAGTCACGGCGGCGTCAGCGCGGCCCGCAACTCGGCATATGCGGCGACGAGCGCGGCCAGTGGGTAGCCGCGATTGAGCCCACTGGGATTGGGCAGCACCCACGCCATGGCGTCGGCCACCGTGAAGGACTGACACCCGAACGCGATACGCGGGTCACCGAGCATCGATGACACTGCCCGTTTCCCGAGGAAGGCCACCGCTCGCGGCCGGTAACGCAGCATCTTCTGCTCGAAACTCGGCCTTGCCGCCCGGAATTCCGCGGCCGCGATATCGCCGGCCCGGGGTGTCGCCCGAGTGACCACCGCGGTGATGCCACAGCCGTACGCCAACAGCTGCCGTTCTTCCTCGGGACGGAGGCGGACGTCGGTGAAGCCGGACAGGTGCAGCACCTGCCAGAACCGATTGCTCCGATTCGAGAAGTTGTGCCCGTCGGCGGCTGCGGTGGACGCCGGATTGATACCGCAGAAGACGACAGCCAGTCCGCCGGTGAGAATGTCAGGCGAGTACGGACTCATGACGACCGTGTCACGACATCTGTTCTCTGTGCAGGACGGCCTCCCAGTTGGTGATCAGTCCCGCGCCGTCGACAGTGAGGAGTTCGATCCCGACGCCGCGGAAGTTCTTGCCGCCGGCCTCATGCCAGGTGCCCGTCCACCGGCTGACCACGGTGTTGCCGTCATAGATTCCGCGCATCTCCTTGGTCAACACGTAGTCGAGCTGGGTCTGCAGGCGCTCCTCGATCCACGCGGTCGCCTGATCGACACCGCAGATCGGATCACCGAAGTTGAACACGATCCGGATCTCGGGATGCAGCACGCGGGCCAACAACTGCACATCGCGTACACGCCAGGCGTTCTCGGCGCCTCGGAGTAGTGCCCACGCCTGTTCGTCGGTCACGGTGTCGGCTGCCATGCAGGACCCCTTTTCAGTTCTGTACAAATCGTCGGACCGATGCAGGTACCGGCTCAGCCGACGTCGATGTGGGCGTACCCAACGTGCGGGCCACCGGGACGACACCGGTCCAGCGGTCGGGTGCGGCAGCACTGGGCGGGCCGCTGCGCTGTTTGGCGATCCAGTTGTCGGCCTCGATCGCCAGCGTGAGGACCAGGGTCTGGGCCAGCTCCCGGGACGTGTGCTCTGGGCATTCTGCGGCGCGACCAGGGATCAGCGCATCGGTGAACTGGTCCAGGACACGCGGCAGCTCCTCACCCTCGACGGGCCGGCAGACTCCGCGGACCACCGCCGAGCGGTAGTTCGCCGAATGGTCGAACTGGCGCTCGGCGACCACCAGACCGTCGAGGATGAATGCGCTGACGGCGACCTTGGCCCCGCCTGCGACGTGCCGCAGCGCCCCGGCTCCGGTCGATCCGTGCAGCAGCAACTCGTCACCACGGCGGGCGACCAGGGTGGGCACCACCCACGGCTCGTCACCGAGCACAGTCGACACCGTGGCGACCAGGCAGTGATCGAAGATGTCGTCGAGCACACGCCGGTCAGCGGCGCGATTGGACTTGCGGGTCAACGAATTCAGTCGCTCACTCACGGATTCGAGCGTAACGCCGCCGTGCAGCCGCGGCGATGGCTTTTCGCACCGGCCGGGCCGGCGATGGCTCGAATGTATCGACTCGTGGCCAGAATTCATTGCCCGACGGCGGCACGGCGCAGTGGGCTACATTCTGTGAATGGGCAGTTTGCGCGCATGACCACGCCCGCCGATCCCCATCGCGTCGCAGTGGTGGCCATGCCAGGCGTCCTCACCCTGGACTTCGGCATACCCCTGCACGCTTTCGACTTCGAGTCCTACGACGTCACGGTGTGCGGAGAGGGCCCCGTCGAGGACTTCCAGGGCCACACCGTGATGACCCCGCCGGCGGGTCTCGACGCCATCGACACGGCGGACACCGTGGTGGTGCCGGGCTACCTGCCGATCACGGATCCGCCGTCACAGGAGTTCGTCGACCGGATGCAGAGCGCCTTCGCGCGCGGGGCGCGTGTCGCATCGATTTGTGTCGGGGCGTTCGCCCTGGCCTACGCGGGACTGCTGGACCGGCGACGCGCCACGACGCACTGGCAGTACCTGGACCGAATGACCACGTTGTTTCCCGACGTCGACGTCCGCGGCGACGTGCTCTACATCGCCGAGGATCGGGTGTGTACCTCGGCCGGTGTCGCCTCGGGTATCGATCTCTGCCTGGAGATGATCCGCACCGACTACGGCGCCGCCGCCGCCAACCAGCGTGGGCGGGTGCTGGTGGCCGCTCCACACCGCTCCGGTGATCAACGCCAGTTCATCGAGTACTTCGCGCCCCGGCCCCGCGGCGACCTCGTCGCGTCGACCAGAGGCTGGATCCTGAGCCGCCTGCAGGAGCCACTGACCCTGACCGAGATGGCGGCGCACGCCAATATGTCGGCCCGTAACTTCTCGCGGCGCTTCATCGCCGAAACGGGTATGACGCCGACCAAGTGGCTGCAGTCCGCGCGCATCGATCACGCCCGCGAACTGCTCGAGACCAGTGACGACAGCATCGATCGAGTCGGCCGCCTGTCGGGGCTGGGCACACCGGCCAATTTCCGGCGCATCTTCGCCCAGAACGTCGGCATCATGCCCAGTCAGTACCGCCGCATGTACCGCGGCTGACCGCGGCCGACTGGCCGGAAAGTATCCCTTTTTGTCTTCGGCCGGCGCTGCGATGTGTCGGTGGCCGCTCGTACCCTCGGGTCATGCCCGAATACTCGACGAGGCTGCTCCTGCACACGCCGACGGTGACCGCGTGGGACTGCCTGTGCCAGGGCCGTTGTCGGGGCAAGGCGGGTGAGGAGTGGGCGCCCGCGACGCGGATATCGTTTCCTCAGCACGGGGTGTACGTGCATTCTGTCGGCCGCAGAGACGTGGTGGCCGATACCAATCAGGTCGTCATCATCAACGAGGACGAGCCCTACCAGGTCAGCCATCCGGTACCCGGCGGCGATGCCACGTTGACCGTCGGCGTGGACCGGGCGACGATGCTGGAGATCACTCCCCCGGAGTATCGCCACAAGCGTGGCCGTCCGGCGCTCAACAGGTCCGGGCTCCGGATCGACACCCGCACTCAACTGCTGGCCGCGCAATTGCGCCAGCGCATGTCACGCGGATCGATCGATCAGCTGACAGCCGAAACTCAACTGCTGCAACTCATCCGACACACCATGGGCGATACCGGGGCGCACACGGCCCGGCAGGGCAATGGTCACGTCGAGAAGATGGCCGACGACGTCAAGCTGCTGCTGGCGACAGATCCGTGGCGGCGGTGGACGCTCGCCGACATGGCCGAGAAGGTCGGCGTCACACCGGTTTATCTCACGGACGCTTTCCGCCGTGTCGAGGGCGTCCCGCTCTACCGCTACCACCTGCGGATGCGGCTCGCGTTGGCACTCGGCCTGCTCGCCGACTGCGACGACTTGACCACACTGGCCATCGATCTCGGGTTCGCCAGTCACAGCCACTTCAGCGCATCGTTCAAACGAACGTACGGGCTGACGCCATCAGACTTTCAGAAGTCGATCGGTGACCGCGTCAGCCGGGTGGCGACCGACGCCCCGTCCCAGCAGGACGCACGGGTATTCCTGTCGCGCAGCCTCATTCCGATCGAGATCCTGCCGCAGACCACGCAGGTCGCGGCCGCCACCTGACTCGTTTACTTCAGGAAGTCCGAGAGTTCCCGCAGAAGAGCTGATTTGGGACGGGCGCCCACGATGGTCTTGACGATTCGGCCGCCGGAGAACACGGCCATGGTCGGGATCGACATCACCTTGTACTCGCGGGCCGTTTCCGGGTTCTCATCGATGTTGAGCTTGACCAGGGTCAGCTTTCCGGCATTCTCGGCGGCGATCTCGTCGAGCACCGGCGCCACAGCGCGGCAGGGCCCGCACCACTGCGCCCAGAAGTCGACGAGCACCGGCCCGTCGGCCAGCAGCACGTCGTCGACGAACGACGTATCGGTCACTGTTTTCGCCGTGTTGCCCATCTGGCTCTCCACACTGTGCT
>CAMFLL010000027.1 GCA_945957405.1 uncultured Mycolicibacterium sp.
GCTGGATGGCGGGCCGCAGACCTTCGACTCGTTTGAAGGTGAAGGGGCGCGACAACATCCGCCGGAAGCGGGTGTGCTCCTCGGCATCCGAGGTGAAGACCGACCGCGGCCGCTTGTCGACCGTGGCCAGCATGTGCTCGTTCCAGTGCGGGAACCCGGACTTACGGTCATCGACGCTGACCCGGGAATCGGCGAACAGTGCCCGGGCCACCTCGTAACCGGTGATGAGCCACGGCGTGCTGCCATCCCAGATCCTCACCCGCGAAAGCGGTTTGACCGCACCGAGTTCCATCACCCCGGGTGGCGGCGCGAACGGGCACGCCGATGACCGCGCCATCGGGTATTCGGGAACATCGGTCGCGGTGTCGGTCAGCGTTTCTGTCACGGATACTCCTGACAATCTCTCGGGCTGGCTCAGTGGTCGACGTGGATGGCCTGAGCGGGGCATGCCGCTACCGCTTCGCGGACGGCCGCGGCGAGCTCACCGGATGGGGTCTCGTCGAGCAGGACGACGCTGCCGTCGTCCTCGTCCTGATCGAAGACGTCGGGAGCATGCGCGACGCAGTTGCCCGCCGATACGCATCTGGCTTGTTCGACAGTGACTTTCACGTGGCCGACTCTCCCGCGGCCTTCCGCGTTGCGACGGGCGCCTCCATCAGGCCGGTGATCGCGTCGACCAGGCTGTCGGCCATCGCATCCCAGTCCGGATGCGGGGTGGGATCGCCGGTGGCCAGAGCGCGCTCCCGCTCGGCGAACATGTGCACGATGAGGTGCCGGGCCATGGCGTTGCGCTCGACATGCACATCGGCGGGCATCTCGGGCAGGCACCGGTTGAGCCCTTCGATGATGCGCAACACCGCCGACGACGCCAGCGACTCCTCGGAGACGATGTCGCGCAGGGCCGGATCGGGCATCAGTTGTGCCGAGAAGCGGGCGTACCAGGTTGTCCCTCCGCCGATTTCGCGTTCGAGTTCGTCCAGGTGCAGGGCCAACGGCCGCACCAGGCAGGCAATCCAGTCCCGCACGCCGGCCGTGTCATCGACCTGCTCCACCAACTGCTGGCACAGCCGTTCGACGCGCTCGTTGTGCCTGCGGACGATGGCGCGGATCAGATCGGCCTTGGTGCCGAAGTGGTATCCGACGGCCGCGTTGTTGCCCTGTCCTGCCGCGTCACTGACCTGCCGGTTGGAGATGGCGAACACACCGTGTTCGGCGAACAGTCGTTCCGCCGCCGCCAGGATGGCGTCACGCGTCCCGTCGGCGCGACCTCCACGCGCAGGTGCGTTGTTCACCGAGTCGGCGGCACGCGGTTTCATCACCTCAGTCAACCAATCACTCATAGCTAAGTCAAGCGACTGAATTAATTCAGGTGTCTTTACGCGGTATCACCTTGCCCGCGACGGTCCCGCCGTCGATCGGCAGCACGATTCCGGTGACGTATCGCGCCCGCCCGCTCGCCAGGTACAACGCGGCCTCCGCGACGTCCTCGAGTGTTCCTTCGCGTTTCAGCGGCCGGTCGGCCCGCATCTGCGCGCGGATCTTCTCCTCGAACTGCTCGATCCGCTCCTGGTCCTGCGCCGCTGCCGATTTCCGCACGATCGCCGTGCGGATGTTGCCCGGCGCGATGGCGTTGACGCGGATCTCGTGGTGTGCCAACTCGATTGCGGCCGACTTGGTGAACTGGATGACGGCGGCCTTGGATGCCCGGTAGGTGTGCACTCCCCCGCCGGCCTGGATACCGCCGATGGACGTGAGGTTGATGATCGATCCACCGCCGTGCCCGGCCATGTGGCGGGCGGCATCACGGGTGCCTGCCATCACGCCCAGCACGTTGACGGCCATCACCGTGTGGAAGTCGGCCAGGTCGTCGTCGAGGAAGCTGCGGTGCATGGTGCCGGACACCCCGGCATTGTTGACCATGATGTCGAGCCCACCGAAGGTGTCGACCGCGGCCTGGACCAACGCCCCGACCTGCTCGACATCGGCGACATCGGTCGGGACGAACAACGAGTCACCGCCCAGCGCGTCACCCGCGGCGATGTCGCCGACCACCACCTTGGCGCCTTCGGCGACGAATCGCTGCGCGATACCGAGACCCAGACCTCCTGCGCCACCGGTGATCACCGCCACCTGTCCGGCCAGCTCATTGCTCATGATGCGAGCGAACCTTTCTGTGCATCGAGGAAATCCAGCAGCAGTGCGTTGACGACATCCGGTTGTTCGATCTGCGGGCAGTGGCCCGCCGCGTCGACGACGGCAGAACGCGCACCCGGGATCTGCCCGGCGAGTTCTGCGGCCCATCCCGGCGGCAGCAGCTTGTCACCACCCCCTTCGATGATCAGGGTCGGGACGCCGATCAGCTCGTAGGCCCGCTTGGCAGGGGCGGTAGGTGCCGCGCCGCCGGGACGTCGGAAGCGCGCCGCTGCGATGGTCTCCCACGCGCCCGGTAGCGTCGCCGACTCATGCCTGCGGCGTACGTATCCGTCGTCGCCGGGGAAGCTCTCGTCGAGAAACAATGCCGAAACGATCTGCCGCATCGCGGGTTCGGTGGCGTCGTAGTCGTAGAGCGCGGCCATGTGTTCGTTGTTCTGGATCGCCCCTCCGCCGCAGATCGCCACCATGGCGCGCATCGGCAGCACCGGGTTGCCGCAGGTCGCATCGACCAGCAGATTGATCGCCCCCATCGAGTTCCCGACGAAATACGCCGCCTCGGCGCCGACCGCGGCGCAGAACGACGCGATATGGCGCAACCGCATCCCGCGGCCGTCGACGAAGTCGAGAATCTTGGCCGATCCGCCGTAACCCAGCATGTCCGGCGCCAGGACGCGGTAGCGGGCGGCGAGCGCCGGAATGGTACGCTCCCAGCCCAATTCGGCACTGGCGCCGAACTCACCGCCGTGCAACAGGACGACGGGGCGACCCTGACCGGCCTCCAGATAGCTGGTGGCCAGCCCGTCGACGGTGATGGTGTTCCGGCGAATATCCACTGGCCTCAGCTTCTCCCCCGCCCCGACACGAGCCTCACGCGATGGCACCGCCGCTCGTGCGCGCGAACGTGAGCAGCTGGGCGGCAAGCAGTTCGAGTTGATTCTGGACCGCTTCGTCCACCAGTTCGCCGTCCGCGTCCCATACCGGATCGGCCGAGTTGATGGCGACGCCCAGCGGGGTGGGCCAGGCGCGCAGCGCGTGTCCGATACCGCGCAACTGCCCGAGCGTGCCCACGGCGGCCTGCCAGCCGTAGGCACACGTGATGCACCCCCACGGCGTGTTGTCGAGGTACACCCGCGGGTCTTCCCGAAGATCCTCGATGTAGTCCAGCGCGTTCTTGACCAACCCGGAGATCGCACCGTGGTAGCCCGGTGATGCGACGACGACGGCGTCGGCGCCGCGCAGCGACTCGATCAGTTCGGCCGCTGCAGGCGTGCGGTGCAGCTTGTGCGGCGCGTACATCGGTAGGTCGAGATCCGGTCCGGCGTAGAGCTTGGTGCGGCCACCCTGGTGTTCCACCGCGGCCAGGCAGTACCGCAGGGCGCGCTCGGTCGACGAGTTGGCCCGCAATGTGCCGCCCAGGCCGACGATCAGCGGTGCATCGGTGTGTGCGTCCGAGCCGGCGCTCACGCCTGTCGTCATCACAGTCATCTTCGTCCTCGATCCAACCTGAGCTTCATTTGATCGCGATCGGGTTCAACGGGGATCCCACCCCGCCTACGACTTTCAACGGCGGGGCGATCAACTGGAATTCGTACACCCCATCGTTGGCACAGTCCGCCGCCAGCGCGGTCAGGTCCCAGTACTCGCCGAACATCATCCCCATGTCCCGCAGGCACACCATGTGCATCGGCAGGATGGTGCCGTCGACGCCGGAGACGGGATCCTCCACCATCAGATTGTCGGCGGCCACCGCGGCGACCTCGTGGTCGTGCAGCCATGATGCGCACGTCCAGTCCAGCCCGGCCCCCGGCTCCGCGCCGTCACCGCTCTGCAGGAACCGCGCCCACCAGCCCGTTCGGATCAGCACGATATCGCCGCTCCCGACGGCGACGCCCTGCGCCCGCGCGGCGGCATCCAGCTCGCCGGGCGTGATGGGATCGCCCAGCTCGCAGAAGGTTTCGGCGCCCCGCAACGCGACGATGTCGAGCAGCACAGCACGTGACGTGATGCCCTTGCCGTCGACCTTGTCGATACCGAGATGGAAGGCGCCCAGACTCGTCACCGAACTCGCCGGGAAACCGTTGTACAGCTGCTCCTCGTAGTAGACGTGCGACAGCGCATCCCACTGGGTGGCCGCCTGCAACGGCATGATGATCATGTCGTCGTTGAACCGCATCGGCCCCGCCTCCGAATAGCCCGACAGCTGGACGGCCGTCGGGTTCCGCAACCAGTTCGGCCCATGCTCGAGCAGCGTCTTCTCGTCACCACCATCGATGGTCATGACATGAATGGGGTTCTGCCGGTAGTGGAAGGCGCCCTGCGGACCCGATGAGCCGAGGTCGACGCCCAACGGGAACACCTTGCCGTGCCGGACCAGACCGGCGCCCTCGGCGACCTTGTCGGCGGTGATGAAGTTCAGGGTGCCGAGTTCGTCGTCATCACCCCACCGGCCCCAGTTGCGCACGTCGTCGGCGACCTTACGAAATTCGCTCATGGTGGCCATGTCTCGCCTCTCTTCGTCAACGCCGCACTGCGCCGGCGAGGTCCGTGCCACCGACTGTGCCGCCGTCCACCCAGATCACCTGTCCGGTGATGTAACTGGCGGCGGCGCTGTTCAAGAACACCAGGACAGCCGCCTGCTCCCCTGGCTCGGCAGCCCGTCCCAGCGGCGTGTGGAACGAGTCGAGGAAGCCCTGGCCGTAGGCACTGCGCAACTGGTCGAGGATCGGGGTGTCGGTGACACCGGGAGCGGTGCAGTTGATTCGGATTCCCTTGCCGCCCAACGCAGCGACGTTCGCCATGCCGTACAGGATGATCGCCTCCTTCGCCAGCCGGTAGCCGCCGCCGTCTCGCACGGCGTCGTGGTGAGCGGCACACCAGTCGATGCCCTCCTCGATGCTCACGGTCGCCACGAGCCCGGCCGTCACCGCGGCGTTCTGCCGGTACGCCGAGGCGGCCAGCGACGAGACGTTGGCGATGCCCGACCCGGGCGGCATCAACGGGATGAGGGCCTCGGTGAAATGCCGGGTGCCCAGGAAGTTGATGCTGACCACCCGGAGCGGGTCTCCGATACCTGACGAGACGCCGGCGATGTTGAACAGCGCGTCGATGTGGCCGCCGGCCTTACCGACCACCTCGGCGGCAGCCTGCTCGATGGAGGCGCGGTCGGACAGATCCAGCGCGATGAACTCCTCGACACCGCCGGCGGGTCGCCGGACGTCGAGACCGATCACCAGGGCGCCCAACTCAGTGAGTTGTTGTGCGGCATGGGCGCCGATACCGGATGCGCAGCCGGTCACCACGACGCGTTTTCCGTCGTAGCGCACCAGTCGGTCGAGTGCCGTCACGGACGTCGCCGCTCAGCCCGCCGCTTCGCGGGCAGCCTTCTCCCGCGCCTCTTTCTCCTGTTGCGCCGCCTTGACGCGGCCCTCGTTGATCTCGGCCATGGCTTCGGGGATCTCACCCGCGGTGAACTTTCCGCCGCGACCGGTCGGCAGACCGCCGAATGCATAGGTCTCGTCGAACATCGGCGCCTCGGAGGGCTGACGCCGGGCCTCCACCTTCTCGATGACCGGTTCGAGCCGCGTGGCCTTTGCCGCGACGGCCTTCTCGTCACGTTCGATGAACTCCGGCAGAATCTCCTTGCCCATGATCTCGATCGATTCCATGGTGCCCTCGTGGCTGCGCGGGTTGAGCAGCAGGATGATCTCGTCGACGCCGCTCTCCTCATAGCCACGCAGGAACTCGCGCACGGTATCCGGCGAGCCGATCGCGCCGCGTCCGGGCCCGTAGGCCAACGTCGGGTCCTCCTTGACCGCCTGCTCATACAGTTCCCACACCCCGGTGCGGCCAGGGGTGTGCATACCGGTCATGTAGTAGTGCATGATGCCGAATGAGAAGAAGCCGCCGCCGATCCCGATCCGGCGCAGGGCTTCTTCGTCGGTCTTGGCCACCATCATCGACAGGTCACCGCCGATCGCGAGCAGGTTCGGGTTGATTGCCGGCGTCACCGGCACACCCTGCTCCTCGAATTCTCGGTAGTAGCCGTCGACCCGGTCCTTCAGCGGCCCGGGGCCGGTGTACGCGAAACTCAAGGCACCGATGGCCTTCTGGGCCGCCATCTGCACTGACGACGGCCGCGTGCAGGCCACCCAGACCGGTGGATGCGGTTTCTGCAACGGTTTCGGGATCACGTTGCGGGCCGGCATCTCGACGTGCTCACCCTTGAACCCCGTGAACGGGGCCTCGGTCATGGCGCGGATGACGACCTCCAGGGCCTCCTCCCACTGGCCACGCTTGTCGGCAGGGTCGATGTTGAATCCGCCCAGTTCTGCCACCGACGACCCTTCACCGGTGCCGAACTCGACGCGGCCGCCTGACAGGTGGTCCAGCGTGGCGACCCGCTCGGCGATGCGGGCCGGATGGTTGATCGACGGCGGCAGATGCATGACGCCGAAACCCAGTCGGATGTCCTTGGTGCGCTGACTCGCCGCGGCCAGGAACATCTCGGGTGCCGTCGAATGGCAGTACTCCTCGAGGAAGTGATGCTCAGTGAGCCACACCGTCGAGAAACCGGCTTTGTCGGCGGCCTCTACCTCGTCCAGGCCGTGCTGGAACAGCTGGTGCTCGTCGTCCTCCGCCCATGGCCTGGGCAGTGGGAACTCGTAGAACAGTGAAATCTTCATCGGTTGCCTCCTAGGCGTTCACGGGGCGGTCTGAGGTGTGCACTGTTTCGGCGATGTGCCGGGCGGCGACGTAGCCGAATGTCATGGCCGGGCCAATGGTGGCGCCCGCCCCGGCATAACTACGGCCCATCACCGCTGCCGAGGCGTTACCGACCGCGTAGAGACCGCCGATCGGGCCGTCCTCGGCATCGAGCACGCGTGCGAATTCATCGGTGCGCAACCCGCCCGAGGTGCCCAGATCGCCGAGGATGATCTGGAACGCGTAATACGGGGGACTGCCCAGCGGGTACAGGTTCGGGTTGGGCAGCGTGGGGTCGCCGTAGTAGTTGTCGTAGGCGCTGTCCCCGCGATTGAAATCATCGTCGTGTCCGCTGCGTGCCAAGTCGTTGAACCGGGCCGCGGTGCGGCCCAGCGTTCCTGCGGGCACGCCGATCTGGGCGGCGAGCTCCGCCCAGCTGTATCCCTCTTTCACGATGCCGGAATCCAGCCACGCCCTGGGGATCTGCCGGCCCGTGGGCACCGGCGCGAACGGGATCTTCGGAATCGGCAGATGGCCGCCGACCACGTAGCGGTGGAAGGACCGCCTGTCGGTGATGAGCCAGCACGGGATATGCGATACGCCCGAGCGCTGGCCCTCGATCATGGCGTGCGCGAAGTCCATGTACGGCGCGGCCTCGTTGATGAAGCGCTCCCCGGCGCCGTTCACCACGAACTGTGCGGGCATCATCCGCTCGTTGAGCATGAACTGCAGCCGACCATCGGGCCAGCACATCGCGGGAAACCACCACGCCTCGTCGAGCAGGTCGGTGCTGCCGCCGACCTTCTCCCCTGCCCGGATACCGTCACCCATGGCGGCGGGATTGCCGAAACTCCAATCCCTCTCGAGCACCGGCAGATGTTCTCTGCGCCAGGACATGTCGTGGTCGAACCCGCCGGAGGCGATGATGACACCGCCGCGCGCGCCGACCCGCACCGTTGCACCGTGGCGTTCGACCACCGCCCCGACCACGCGGCCGGGGCCACCTGACTCGTCGAACTCGCTGATCAGCTCGGTCATGGGCGCGTCGAGCCACAGCGGGATGCCGTATTCCTGGCATGCCAATCTCATTCGCGCCGCCAGCGACTGGCCGATCGCCGCCATCCGGTCACCGAAGACCCTGGCCCGGAACATCCGGTACACCAGTTTCAGCAGCACGGCCTTACCGCGCCAGTTCTGCCGGACCTGATAGAACAGCCGCAGGTCTTTGGGCGCAAACCAGATTCCTCGCGGTGCCAACGCCAACGGTTGCAGAAGGTCCTTCTCGATGTCACCGAGCGCGCGCAGGTCGATGGCTGGGACGTTGATGGTGCTGCCCAACGCCGAGCCACCGGGCAATTCCGGGTAGTAGTCGGAATAGCCTGGCTTCCAGACGAATTCGAGCCACTTGCTGCGCTTCTCCAGAAACGCCATCATCTGCGGCGCGCTGTCGACGTACTGGCGCAGCCGGGCGTCAGTGACCAGGCCGTCGGTGATCTGGGCCAGGTACGTGACGACGTCCTCGGGGTCGGGGTGATACCCCTCGCGGCGCTGAGACGGTGCACCCGGCACCCAGATACCGCCGCCGGACAGCGCGGTGGAGCCGCCGAAGTGCGACGACTTCTCGATGATCAGGGTGTCCAGGCCTGCCGCCTGCGCAGTCAGCGCCGCGGTCATGCCGCCGCCACCGCTGCCGATCACGAGCACGTCGACGATGTGGTCGAAGCTCTGATCCGTCACAGGGACACCGCCGTTCGAATGGCGAAACCCGCGATGAGCTCCGGTGCGGGTCGGTAGTAACGCTGGGTGATCTCATAGGGTCCGGATGCCTCCAGCGCCGCGAAGGCCGCGACCCAGGTCCGGACCTCATGGGCCGAGTTACCAGCTTCGGTGGCGATCCAGGTGTTGGTCCAGGTGTCGACGTCGGCCACCCGTCGCGTGTCCACCATCTCCAGGAAGGCGCGGTCCCAGTCGGGATTGAGCGGTTGCAGGGCGCTCTCACCGTGGGCGAACTCGTGCGCCGCTGCCATGACCGCCGTCTGACGGGCCTGCCGTTGCTCGGGGCTCATGGGCACCCCGCGCACGATGCGGTCAAGGGCCGCCGACGGCGCGGTGGCCAGGGTGGGCACCGGAGGATCGTGCGACAGGCCACCCGACCCGACGACGAGCACCCGCCGACCCAGCCCCGCAAGGAAGTCGCCGACGGCGGTGCCCAGCGCGCGGACCCGACTGATCGGTCCGAGCGGCGTCGCCACCGAATTGATGAAGACGGGGATCACATGCACCGCGGCGGCATCGCCGAACAGCGCCTGCAATGGCTGCACGGTGCCGTGGTCAACCTCCATTGCGGCCGATATCGACACGTCGACACCAGCGTCGAGAACCGCAGTGGCGCAATCTGTTGCGAGCTGGCCGGGGACGTTCAGGGCGCCGGTTTGCGTTCCGTAGTCGCCGACCCCCGTTGCCGCGGTGCCGATGCAGAACGGCGGCATCAGCCGGTAGAAGAAACCGTTGTAGTGATCGGGCGAGAAGATCACCACGAGGTCCGGGTCGAAGTCACGCACGAAATCGCGGGCGCCTGCCAGGGCGGCGTTGATGTCGTCGAGCAGATCAGCCGACGGTCCCGGAAGATTCAGGAGCGGGCTGTGGGACATACAGCACAGCGCCAGTTGCGCCATCGGGTTCACCTCCCTGCACCGGTGCGGGCGTGTTGAGGGCGAGGGCCGCGAACAGCCGGCCGCTCAGTTCGGGTGTCGCTTGGGCAATGCAGGCGCCGGCGATACACCGGTCGGGCCGTAGGAACAGCACCGAATCACGCACCCCGTCGAAGAACTTCTTCAGCGCACCGGTGCGGTCGCCGACGACCACGACATCGGGATCGGGCGTGCAGCCGGCCGGGTCCCAGTGCAATTGCGTTTGCGGCCGGGCGGCGATGAACCTCGCGCCCAACGCTTTCCAGCGGGCGAACTCGTCGGGACCGAGCAGCCGACGTGGATCGTTGTTCCAGCACAGCACCGCGAAGCCGGCACCGATGACATCGTCGAGCAGGACGTTCTGCGCGGCCCTGGTGTCGACCCGAGGCTGGATGAACAGTGTCCCCACCGGCGAACCGCACGGTGGTGGGAGGGCCGCGTGCACCACCGCGCCCTGCTCGTAACGCGGCATCGGCTTGAACCGCATCTCCAGCACGTAGCGCTTGAGTGTGGGCACGACCGACGCACCGCGGATGAGCTTGTCGCGCAACGCGGCGACGCGTCGGTTCGTCGGCGAGATGACGCGCCCCACCATGGTCGACAGGTCGATCATGGCCCGTGCGTGCTTGCGCCGCTCGACGTCGTAGGTGTCGAGCAGTGCATCGCGGGCGTGGCCGTTGACCACGGCGGCCAGCTTCCAACCCAGGTTCGCCGCGTCGCGGATACCGCTGTTGTAACCCTGCCCCTGCCACACCGGCATCAGGTGCGCCGCGTCGCCGGCGAGCAGCAGCCTGCCGCTGCGGAACGCACCGGCGATCCGGGAATGATGGGTGTAGACACGGTGCCGGATGATGTCGACGCGGTCGGGTCGCGGTAGGAACGTCGACAACAGCGTGGTGACGAACGCCGGGTCGGAGGCAAGCTCGTCGGACTCGTCGGCGTGGATCATGAATTCGAAACGCCGGATACCGTGCGCGATCGAGATCGACGCGTACGGACGCCGCGGGTCGGCACCCACCTCGCTGTTGGGATGCCCCAACGGATCGTTGGCCAGATCGATGACCACCCAGCGGGTCGGTGAGGTGGTGCCGTCGAACGACACGCCCATCAGACGCCGGGTGACGCTGCGGCCCCCGTCGCAGCCGACGACGTACCGTGCATCGACACGCGAGCCGTCGCCCAACTCCACCGCCACGCCGTCGGCGGTCTGTGTGCAGTCCGTCATCTGCACGCCCCACCGCACCTCGACGCAATCGAATCTGCCCAGCCCGGTGAGCAGTTCGGCATCGACCATGGGCTGCACGAACCCGTTTCGCTTGGGCCAGCCAAAGCGCGCGTCGGGCGGTGCCATCTCCACCAGCAGGCGTCGGTTCGCGTCGAAGAAGCGCAGGATCTGGTTCGGCACGGTGTGCGGTAGAACGGCATCGACGAGTCCGATCGACTGGAACGTCCGCAGCGACTCGTCGTCGAGTCCGACACCACGGGGGTAGTCGATCAGGGTGTCGCGCTCCTCGACCACCAATGTTCGGACACCCTGGGCCCCGAGCACATTAGCCAGCGTCAGACCCACCGGACCGGCACCGACGACCAGAACGTCGACATCCGGCGCCACTAGGAACGCCCCAACAGGAAGTCCAGGTGGAGCCGGTTGAAGGTCTTGGGGTCCTCATACTGCGGCCAGTGCCCGCAGCCTGCCATCACCTCGAACCGGGCACCGGGGATCATCGAGGCGATCCGTTGACCCTCGCTGACGTCGGCGGTGGGGTCGTCACTGGTCCACAGGACCAATGTCGGCGCGCTGATGGCACCGTAGTCGTCAGGGCCGATGATGTTGCGGGCCCGGATATCCGGATCCTGCAACGCCATGATGTCGCGCATGGCGGCGATGAAACCGGGCTGCCGGTAGATGCGCTGCCGGCTGGCGACGATGTCGTCGTAGTCCTTGGACTTGTCGGCCATCAGCCACTTGATGCGGGCCGCGACGGTGTCCCACGCCGGATCCTCGACGGCGGCCATCGACAACGTGATGATGCGCTTCATCACCTCCGGGTCGGCCTGCGATCCGCCCGCGGTGTTGAGCACCAGGCGGTTGATCCGGTCGGGATGATCGGCCGCCGCGCGCGAGGCCACCCACCCGCCGAGCGACTCACCGGACAGACTGACCGTCTCGGCACCGATGGTGTCAAACACCGCCAGCAGGTGCTCGACGTAATGCGTGATCTCCAGCGGATGCCCCGGCTTGTCCGTGTAGCCGTGTCCCAGCATGTCGATCGACCAGGTGGAGAAGTACTCGGCGTGTGCCGCGAGGTTGCGCACATACGCCTCGGCGTGCCCGCCCGAACCGTGCAGGAAGACGAGTACCGGCCGGTCCGGTCCGGCATCGCCGGCGTGCAGGTAACGCGTGCGTACTCCCCCGGCATCCAGGTAACCCTGCGAGAGTGGAACGCCCTGCAGATCGCTCCAGATGCTCTCGAACTCAGCCACGAATTCCCTCTCTAGCTGCGGTTACGGCATTCTCTTTTCTTGCAATCATTGTGTGCTAATATCGAACATCGATGTGCACTATCTATAGAGCATCACTCTCTAGGTGATGTCTGTCAAGGGACGACCGGACGGGATAGAGCAGGTGACGAACGGTGCCCGGCAACCGGGGGTCAGTGCGCCCGGATCGCAGACGCTGGCGCGGGGACTGACCGCGTTGCAGGTTGTCTCGGCCACACCCGGTGGACTGACGGTGCAGCAGGTGGCCGACAAGATCGGCGTACACCGGACCATCGCCTACCGGCTGCTGGCCACCCTGGCCCAGTTCCGCCTCATCGCCAAAGGCGAGGACGGCCGCTACCGCAGCGCGGCCGGATTGGCGGCGCTCGGTGCGTCATTCGACAACAACTTGCGCCAGGTGTGCCTGCCGCGCCTGCGTGCGCTGGCCGACGAGTTGTCGACGACGGTGTCGTTACTGGTCGCCGAGGGTGACCAACAGGTCGCGATCGCGGTGATCGTGCCGACCCAGGTGTCGTATCAACTGTCCTTTCACGAGGGCAGCCGCTATCCCCTGGACCGCGGCGCCGCGGGCATCGCGCTGCTGGCCAGCATGCCGCCCCGACCCGGTGAACGCGACCTGGTCACCGTGACCCGTGAGCAGGGCTGGGTGGTCACCCATGGCGAGATCGAACCCAACACCTACGGCCTGGCGGTGCCTGTGCATCGGATCCCACCCGCGGCGCCCACGTGCCTGAACCTCATCTCGCACCGCGAGGATGTCGTCGAACGCGGCCGGCCGGCGGTCATGACTGCCGCCGAGGAGCTCTCGGCCATCCTCACCTGAGCCCGTCGACACCGAAAGGATTGCTGCAGTGCCGAAATCGGAGTTCGAAACCGATGTCATCGTGCTCGGCACGGGCGGTGCGGGCCTGACCGCCGCGCTCGCAGCCGCCGTCGTCGGCGCCGACGTCGCACTGTTCGAGAAGGCGCCCACCGTCGGGGGCACCACCGCGGTTTCGGGCGGCATCGCCTGGATACCGGCCCATCACCGCGTGCCCGGGCTGACGGTCGAGGACGCCATGACCTACCTGCGGGCGCAGTCGTTCGGCGCGATGGATGAGGATCTGGTCGAGACCTTCGTAAGCACCGGTCCGGCGATGATCGACTTCGTCGAGTCGCACAGCGACATGCGGTTCGAGGTCGCCACCGGCTTCCCCGACTACAAACCCGAGCTGCCTGGCGGGCGCCCCGGCGGCGGCCGCTCACTGGGCCCGGTTCCCTACGACCTCAACCGAATTCCCGAGTGGCGTGACCGGATCACATCGTTCCCCGCCGATTTCAGCAACGTCGGGATCGACGCCGAGACACGCGCACGCCTGCACGCCGACCTTGGTGACGACACCGGCGATCTGGTGGTCGCCGGTACCGCACTGATCGCGGCTCTGCTCAAGGGTGTGCTCGACGCGGGGATGCTACCGCGGACCGGATCCCGGGCCACCGAGCTGCTGACCGAGGCCGGCCACGTCGTGGGGGCCCGGATCAGCGCCGAGGACAACATCTTCGACGTGCGCGCCCGTCGAGGTGTGATCCTGGCCAACGGCGGATTCGAGTGGGACACCGGTCTGGTCGAGGCGTTTCTGCGCGGCCCCATGCACGGTCCGGTCTCCCCGCCGAACAACACCGGCGACGCGCTGCGGATGGCGATGGCCCAGGGCGCCGACCTGGCCAACATGGGCGAAGCGTGGTGGGTGCCCATCGTGCAACTCCCCGGCGACACCATCGACGGTCATCAGCGCAGTCGCAGCGTACGGCTGGAACGTACCCGTCCGCGCAGCATCATCGTCAACGCCGCCGGCAGGCGCTTCATCAACGAGGCCTGTGATTACAACTCGATGGCCGGCGCATTCCAGTATCTGCACCCGCGTGACGGCTATGTCAACGATCCGGCCTGGATCGTGTTCGACGATCAGCACCTCAAGCGGTACGGCTTCCTTGGTGTCGAACCCGGCGAAGACGCGCCGGACTGGTTCTGCCGCTCTGGCGATCTCGCCGAACTGGGTGACCGGACCGGCATCGACTCCGCCGGACTGACCCGCACCATCGCCGACTGGAACGGGCACGTCGCCGACGGGCACGATCCCGAATTCGGGCGCGGCGCCAGCGCGTACGACGGCTACTGGGGTGACCCGCACGCCTCGACGCAGGCGGGTAAGACGCTGGGGCCCTTGGACACACCGCCGTTCTACGCCGTGCCGGTGGCGCTCGGCGCGATGGGCACCAAGGGCGGCCCCCGCACCGACCGCGACGGGCGGGTGCTGCACGTCTCCGGTCAGCCCATCCCCGGGCTGTATGCCGCGGGCAACGCCATGGCGGGTGTCACCGGACGGGCCTACGGCGGCGCTGGCGGAACCATCGGCCCCGCAATGGTTTTCGGGTACCGTGCCGGGCACCACGCGGCCACGGGGCAGTCCGTGTCCTGACCGGGAACGGTATCAGTGCTCCCCGGAGACGGACCTGCGCACTTTGTACTTCTGCACCTTGCCGCTCGCGGTCCGGGGGAAATCGTCGACCTTCTGCAATTCCTCCGGCCACTTCTGCCGGGCCATACCGCACATCTCGAAATGCGCCCGCACGGTGTCGAGGCGGGGCAGGTCATGCCCGGCATGCATGCGCAGCACTGCGGTGGCGTGCTCACCGTAGCGGGAGTCGGGTGCCGCGACGACGACCGCCTCGGCGACACCGGGCATGCCCAGCAGTGCCTCCTCGAGTTCGACGGCACTGATGTTCTCGCCGCCACGGATGATGATGTCGGACTTGCGATCGGTGATGGTCAGGTAGCCGTCATCGTCGAAACTGCCGACATCACCGGTGTGATACCAGCCGTCCTCGTCGAAAGCTCTGGCCGTCAACGCATCATCGGTGTAGCCGAGGCAGAGATCCGGACCCCTCGACAGGATCTCGCCATCCTCGGCCAACCGCACCTCGACCCCCGACAACGGACAGCCGTCGGTGTAGAGCCGTTTGTCCTCGGGCGCGTCGTACCGGCTCCCCGTGATCGACGGATGCTCGGTGCTGCCGTAGGACCGGAACACAGTGATGCCGAGGTCGTTGAGCCGCCGGGTCACCGCGACAGGCACCGTAGAACCGCCCAGCCCGACGGTCTTGACGCCCGCCAGATGGGCGTTGGTGAAATCGGGATGGTCGAGCAGGCTGGTCACGAAATACGGTGGGCCACCGCCGATTGCCAGCCCGTCGCGCTTCATCAGGCCCAGTGCCACGCCGGGATCCCAGACATCGGTGAGGTTGATCGGCTGCCCCGACAGCACCGGCATCAGCAGCGCGCCCACCATGCCGATGAAGTGTCCCACCGGTGTGGCCGTCAGCTGCTTACCGGTGTCCTTACGGTTCTGCGCGACGAGCTGATGGGTTTCATGGACCAGGCTGTGATGGCTGTGCACGACGCCTTTTGGCGCGCTCGTGGTACCCGACGTGTACGCGATCAACGCCGGGCCGGCGGGATCGGTCCGCACCACACCCCGCATCGGTTCATCGGCCAGCAGCTCATCGAAATCACGACCGACCACCGCCGTCAGCGGAACCCCGCACGCCACCTCTGTTTCGAACACCATGCGCCCGAAAGACTCCGCCGTGACGAACACCTTCGGTCCAGCGTCCCGCAGGATGTGGGTCAGCTCCTTGCGGCCGTAGAAATGCACGATCGGGACCACCACCGCGCCCAGCAATGCCGACGCCCAGAAGGTGGACGCCGCCTCGGCCCAGTTCGGCAGCTGCATCGCCACCACGTCACCGGGGCCCACGCCCCGGTCCTGCAGCCCCTTCGCCAGTCGGCGTGCACAACGTTCCACATCACCGAACGTCCCGATATAGGGCCGCACCGTGGAATGCACCCGGAATTCTGTGTCGGGGGCCGCTGCCAGTCCCCGGGCCAGCAGGTCGCCGAGCGTATCGGACGTCCACCATCCTTGCTGTCGGTATTGCTCGGCGAGCTCGGCGGGAATGGTTCGCATACCTCTTCGCACCTCCGGATTTCTTGAAGATGTTATTCTCCAATCACGAGAATGCCAATCTCCAAGTTGGGGAAGGCGAGAATCCGGTTCCGCCCTGCCGTGCTGCGGTCTCGTCCTATAGTCAGCCCAAAAGCGCCAGCCGGGAGGACCACCGTGAAATTCGTGATGACCGCGACGCTCGCGCTGGCCGCCGCGACCATCGGGTTCGCCCCACCGGCGCAGGCCACCGGGATGTATTACGGCAACTACAACGTGCACATCCCCGACCGTCGCGATTTCCACACCTGGATCTGGTCGGCGATCACGCCCTGTATCGGCGCTCCCGCCGAGGGCGCCCAGTGTGTCCGCGTGCTGACGGTCCCCCAGCCCATCGCCAAGGCGCTCTATGCCGACGCCGACGCGCACCTGGCCGAGGGCCGCTACACGATGACCATCGACGATCCGTTCGGGCTGCGTTGCGGTGACATCTATTACGGGCCGACCGTGCCCACCCATGACGTCTACACCTGGGATGCCGCCACCCTGGCCGGCACCATGGTGTCGTCCTTCGACGCCGGCTGCGACGGTGCCCCAGGCGGCAGCATCACCTATCCCTTCACCTTGAGCAGGATGTGACCATGCGGTCGATGACGGCTCCCGCGTTGTTGGCAGTGCTCGCGGCCGCGCTGGCGACGGCACCGCAGGCGGTGGCCGACGATCCGCCCACGCACCACGTGAAGTACACGGTGTCGGCGGACGGACCGATCTACGCGAACATCTATTACCGCAACGCCGAGCCGGCGATGTTCTCCGATTACAGCCACGATCCGTACGTCTTCAGCCCCAGGGCGGAGGCCGATATCGGCCCGAGACAGCCCTGGGTGCTGGAGACCGATCTGGTTGATCCGAGCATGTGGGCCATGGTCGTCGTGCAGAGCGGGGAAGCTCCCGACTACCCCACCCCGTCCTTCAACTGCGAACTGGCCGTGGACGGTGTGGTGGTGAAGACCGACAACGGCCCCAAGGGTGCGCTGTGCTCGATCCGGAACTGGTGATGCCCCAGGCGTCGAGTCGACGAGGCCGGGTGAGGCACGAACCCGGTTGAGGAGCGAGACAATTGGCAGGCGTCGAGTCGACGATGCCGGGTGAGGCACGAACCCGGTTGAGGAGCGAGACAATTGATCAGGCGTCGCCGCGCCGCCACAGCTGATCGCCGTTCATCGGGACGCAACTCAGGAACAGCCCGTCCGGCGCTTGGGCGACGTCGTGCAGATTGCCCGCACACGAACTGTTCTCGTCGCGGATACCGACCATCGGGGGCGAACGGAACCAGCGCGGCTCATACCGTCGCGGTGACCCGCAGAACACCAGCCGGCCGGGCTGGATCGAGGGCCCGGCGACCGCGGTGCCGAACACGAAGTAGCTGGTGTTTTCGCAATACGTGCCGAGCACCACGTTCGGCGTGATGCCCGGCACGCAGAACGGGTCATTGCATGTCTGCGGCTCCGCGTTCGCCTGCGGAACGCATGCAAGTCCGGCCACAATCATCGAGGCGGCCAGCAGCGCACCGGTCTGCGTCACACGCACACTGCTACTGTCGCACAGCTGAAAACCAAATTCTCTCTTTCGGAGAAGATTACCGTAGGCAACGTGTGGCATGATGGCCGGACGGCGTCTCGATGCCCCTGTAGTCTGCATTGCAGACGCTCAAGGACGCACTGGCGGTGCCTCGCCGGGTCGCGCCCAGCACCCCGCGCCGAAGACACGTGAGGAGGTTGCTCGTGGTATCCGGGCACCCCGACGACAGCCTCGACGCACTGGGCCGCGCCGAAGCTGACGAACTCGAGGCGCAAGCGGCACTCGCCGAGGCGCAGGCCAAGGCCGCCCGAGCCCGCGCCGAGCGGTTGCGCCGCCAGACCGAGGTCGGGGTTGGTTCCACTGCGGGCGTCTCTGCGCCCGAAATCCCCACCGCCGCAGTGCCTGTCCGCCCATCGCGCGGACGTTCGACGGTGCCGTGGCGCCCGGTCGTCACTGCTGTGTCGGTGGTGGCCCTCGGCGCGTTGATCACGCTCAGCGGAATCATGGCGTGGCAACACAAGGCCGCCGAGCAGGACCGGCAGCGGCAGGCCGAGTACGCGGCGATCGCCCGTCAGGGTGTGGTGAATCTGATGTCTCTCGACTTCACCAATGCCGATGACAACATCACGCGCATCCTCGACAATGCGACGGGCAAATTCAAGGACGACTTCTCGTCGGAGTCGAAGAACCTCGCCAAGGCGCTCGAGGAATCCAAGGTGGTCACCGAGGTCACGGTGAACGGCGTGGCTGTCGAGTCCTCGGCCGATGACTCCGCCGTCGTCCTGGTTGCGGCGAAATCCCAGGCGAGCAACTCCAAGGACGCCCGTCAGGCCCCTCAGCAGTTCCGCATCGTGGTGCACCTGGCCAGCGACAACGGCCAGTTCAAGATCTCGCAGGTCGACTTCGTTTAAGGAGCACGCCATGTGGACCCGTACGGTGAATGCGACGGTGGCCGCTGCCGGGATGATCGCTTCACTCGGCGTTGGCGTTGCGGCGCCGGCATCCGCGTCCAAGGAGTGGGGTATCAACGGCACCTTCGCCACGTCCTCGAACGGCGACTGGGCAAAGGTCAACGAGCGCTACGAGATCCAGCCCAGCGTGCGCAGCACCTGGACCATCTCGACCACCTGCACCACCCCGGTCGACTGCGCCGGCACGGTCAACAGCGATGCCGGCTGGAGCGCGCCGATCTACACCACCAACGGGATCTACTACGTCAAGCGTGTTGTCCCCAATTGGAAGTACTGCGCTGACGGCAATCCTGTCGAAGGTCTGCAGGTGTATCTCATCTATCCGGTGGGCGCCGACGGTCGGGTGGATCCGAACGCCGATGAGTACACGGGTGAGGATCAGACCAAGGGCCCCAGCGGGTCGTGCGGACGCAACCAGTGGCCGCAGATCCGGATGCCGTTCTACATGAAGAAACTCTGAGGCGTTTCCTTTATCGAGTCAGAACTCACGCAGACAAAGTCCGAGTGAGCCTTCGCGTGAGGTCTGAGTCGATACGTGGCACACCAGCGCGTTCGACTCTGTCGATGATGCCTGGCCCACGGTCACCCGCGAGCACAGCGATTCGGCGCCAACCCATTTCGGCGATCCGTTCCGACCTGGTGACATCCCAGCGGTACTGAGCGGGATCGGTACGGTGCTGCTGGCCGTCGTACTCGACTGCCACCGTGTGGGCTTTCCAGCCCATGTCGAGGTAATAGCGCGGCCGACCGTCGTCGCCGAGGAGCGGAATCTGGGTCCTCGGCCGCGGGAACCCGGCCTCGATGAGGAGAAGCCGAAGCCACGTCTCTTTCGGCGACTGTGCTCCATTGTCGACCAGGCCGAGCACTTGGGGGATTCGGCGACAGCCCCTGACGCTCGGGTGCGCTTCGGCAACACCCAGCACATCGGCCACTGCGAAATTCGTCGCGCATGCCAGCGCATCCAGTCGCGCCACAGACTCGCGAACAGTGCCGCGGCGCGCCAGGTCGAATGCGGTACGCGCGATGGTTGTCACCGGCAACCCGCGTATGACCTCGACCTCGACATCGGCCAATACCTCACTGCGCGTGATCACACCGGCCGGCGATTTGTTGTTTGCGAAGTTCAACTCGACAGGCGTATCAGCGGAAACCCATCTCGCGCCGTGCAATGCAGAAGCGGACACTCCGGTGACAACGCCACGCCGTCGTGACCACAACCACGCCGCGGTGAGGCGGTCGTGCACGGTGAGCTGCAGCTGTCGTGGGGCGTAGACGTCAGGCAGCAGACGACGGTAGTGCCGGCCGAGTTGGTAGGGGGTGACCAGACCCACGGCGACCGCCTCGCTGCCAATGCATACTCGTTCCACCGCGCCGACCCTGCCTGCTCGACAGAAATCGCACCGTCAACCATCCACAGGCATTCATTCAGACCTCAGCCCGACAAAGTACGAGTAGACATCCACATCAGTTCTGACTCGACGCAAGAGCAACTCGATGCAAGAGCATCAGGTCGGCATCAGGTCGGTCCAGGTCTTCGGTTGAGTTGTCAGATCAGTTTGGGTGTACAGCTTTCCGTCGGAACCCATGTACTCCCCGGTCCGCGGATCGTACTTCGCGATACCCAGCGAAGGGCCGCCCCCGAATGCACTGGGCGCGGCTTGCGGCGCATCAGGCAGTGGTGGGCCGGGGATCGGCACGGCATCGGGCGGCAGGTGCACATCACCGGGTTGGGTGCCCGGTGGCAGCGGGATCTGTGTTGCCTCCGGCTGCTGGGCCGGTGGAGCGGGAACGGCGTTGGGATCGGTGATCTGCGGCGGGGCGGCGGGTACCGGCGGACTGTCGTACAGCGGCTGCCCCGGAAGCAACGGCCCTGGACCGGTACCCGCGAAGTCGGGTGGTGGCACCGGTTCGGGGGCGGCGCCCGGTGGCGGCGCGGTGACGCCCGGGGGCAGCGGTGTGCCCTCGATGGGCCCGAAGATGTTGGCATCCGGGTTGACCCGGTCATCGGGCGGGACGCCCTGCGCGATCAGATTGGGGTCGATCGGATAGGGACCGAGAGCATGCTGGCGCTGCGCCAGCGGCTTGTAACCCTCAGGGTCGTTGCACAATTCAACTGTGGGCGCGCGCTTACCGGGATGCTCCATACAGGGGTAGTTGCGTGCACCGCGGACCGCGATGGGCGAGTCTTGAGGCAGCTTGCAGTAGATGTCGTCGGGTGTGTCGATCACCGAGGTGTCCGACGGCGACCGCCACGCCGACGGTGGCAGGAAGCCTACGGTGCACGCCGGCGGATCACCCAGGCCGAGCGAGAACTCGCCGTTGGGCATCCCGGTCGGGTTGTTGATCGGTGCGTACGTCTGGATCTGGGCGACATAAGGCGGCAGCAGTACCAGCAGCTGCTCGAGCGAGGGGTGGTAGACCACGCCGACCTGACCGATGGTGGTGAGGTTGGCCAGCAGCACGGGCAGTGTCGGTTTGAGCTGATCGAGGAGTTTGGCAGCCTCCTGGGCGAAACCGGGACCGTCCTTCAGGATCGACCGGAACTGCGGATCATTGTCGGCCACCTGCCCGGTGACACCGGAAAGGCTACGGGCCCACGTTCGGATGGAGTCGGTGGTCTGCGCCTGCGCGTCCAGGAACGGCACGGAGTCATCCATCAACGCGCGCGTCTGATCGGCTACGCCATTGGCATCCCGGGTGATGGTCGACGACGAGTCGAGCAGGGACCCCAAGTCATAGCCTGTGCCGTTGAAAGCATTGAAGGTTTCGTCGAGCAGCTGACTGAGCTTGTCCTTCGGGATGCTGTCAACCAGTGTGCTGACCTGATCCAGCATCGGGCCCACGGCCTGCGGAATGGTGGTTCGGTCCATCGCGATCACCGAACCGTTCTCCAGATAGGGTGCGGAGTCGGTGTCGGGCAGGAGCTCGACGTACTGCTCGCCGACCGCCGAGATACTGCGCACCTGCGCCTTCAGGTCCGCCGGGATCTTCGGCGAACGGTCCAGCGACAGTGTTGCTTCCGCGCCCTTGTCGGTGAGCGTCACGTCGGTGACCTTGCCGACCTGCTTACCCCGGTAGGTCACGTTGCCGAACTGGTACAAGCCACCGGACGCCGGCAGTTCCACCTTCACCGTGATGCGGCCGAGCCCTAGCAGGGTGGGCACCTGCATGTAGGTGAACAGCATGACGGCCACGCCGATGATGGACGCGATCGTGAAGATGATCAGCTGCGAACGGACAAAGCGCGTGAGCATCAGCCACCTCCACCGGGCGGCGGCGGTACCTGCGGAGCGTACGGGCCCGCGAAGATGGGAGCGGGTGCGTCGGGGGCGGGCGGCGGTGCGGGCTCTGCCATGGGCACACCCGGCATCGACATCTGTTGCGGTGGTGTGAGCGGCAACACCGGGCCCACATCGGCCGTGATGGGGGGTGGCGGACCCTGCGCTTCGGGTACCGGGCCCGGATCGGGGTCCGGCGGGAACGCATCGGGCGGTGGCGGGGTGGCACCCGTCTTGAGCGGGTCGTAGGTGTAGTTCATGTAATAGGGATCGCCGGGAGCCGGAACCAGTTGGGCACCTTCCTGTTCCCACCGGGTGCCCAGAAACAGCGACCGCTTGAGCCGTGGCACCGTGAAGTCGACGGTGGCGAACAAGTTGTAGTAGTCGCCGCGGATACCTCGATCCATGAAGCTCTGTGTGTACGGAAAGCTGGGTGCGTAGCCGAGCACCGTGGCGAGATCGGGACCGATATCGGCGAGCGCCTTGATCGCGGGCTCGAGGTTCTTCAGATTGGTCACCAGATCGTCCTGCGAATCGTTGACCAACTGATTGGCTGTGGCGCTGAACGTACCGAGCTTCTCCAGTGCTGTCGTGAAGCGCGGCCGTTCCTTGATCAGGACATCCATGGCCGGCGGTATGCGTTTCAGTGCCTGCGTGAGTACATCGCGTTGGCCGGCGAATGTCGAGGACAGCCGGTTGAGCGCTGCGATCGAGGACACGATGTTGTCGCGTTGCGTATCGAGCACACCGACGAATTCATCAAGCCGCGTGAGTAATTCGCGGATCTGCGGCTCACGGCCGTTGATCGCGGTGCTGAAATTGTGGATCACGTCCCCGATCTGACCCAACCCGCCGCCGTTGACGACCGCCGCCAGCGACGACAACGTCTGTTCGGTCGACGGATAGGTCGACGTGTTGCTCAGTGGAATGGTTGCCCCGGCGGCGAGCTGCCCCTGGGCCTGCTGGCCCACCGGCGGATTGAGCGCCAAATGCATCGAACCGAGCAGGCTGGTCTGGCCGACGCTGGCAACGGCATTGGCCGGCACCACCACGCCAGGCTGTACCGAGAACTCGATGTCGGCGTGCCAGTCCTTGACGGTCAGCTTGCGCACACTGCCGACCACGACGTCGTTGATCATCACCGGCGAGTTCGGTTCCAGGGTCGAGACATTCGCGATCTCGACGTGATACACGGCGGAATCCGCACCGCGGCCGACCGCCCCGGGTAGCGGCAGCGAGTTGACGCCCTGGAACGCACAACCACTGGCTGTCAACACGATACAGGTGGCCGCAGCGATCACCGGGCGAAGGTTTGCGGTCATGCGGGAGGCATCCCTTCGGCCGGAAGCGGTACGTCCGGAGGTGGTGTATCCGGGCCCGGCGCAGGCGGGCCGGGCGGGGCCTGGGGTTCCGCCTCCGCCGGCAGTAGCGGACCGCTGGGCGGTGGCCCCGGCAGCGCACCTCCTGGGTTGAGCAGCGCGTCCCGGTTGTCGTTGTAGAGCATGTTGGGCTGGTTGGAGACAACGTTGGGCGGTACGACGGGTGGCGCACCCGGTAACAATTGCTGGGCCCCGGGAGCGGGCTCGCCCGGCGGGCGGCCGGTGAATGGCGCTGGGGGCTCCGGACCCGGGTTGTAGGCCGAGACCGCAGGCGGCACTTCGGGGTACACCGGTTCGCCGCCGCCTCCACCGGGGGCCAGACCCGGTTCGGAGTAGACGAGATTGTCCGGGGTCGCCGACGGCATCAGGTACGGCTGCACCGGGAACGGTAGATAATTGAAGTTCAGCAGGCGCAGCGCCGGGCCCAGGTACTGCGAGCACAGTTTCGCGGTCTCCGGCGCAGTGGTGTTCTCGACCGCGCCGATGGCGCCACAGACGAACTCGACCGGACTGGTGAAGTTGTTGAGCACGAACTGGCCCACGGCGCTGCCGACATCCGGGCTGTAGATGTTGTAACCGTTGGCGAATGCGTTGGGCGCCACGTGCAGGATGTTCTCGATGTCGATCTTGTGGTTGACCAGGTTCTGCGTGACATTGGCCAGGCGGGCCACCTGTTCCGAGGTCTGGTCCCTGGTCCCGGCGATGAACCGCTGCACATCGACCACGGCCACCGACAGATCCTTCAACGCTGCGTCCAGATCGGAGCGACTCCCGTCGACGACGCTGGTGAGTGTGGCCAGTCGATTCTGAAACGAGACGATCTGCTGGTTGCTGTCCCGCAGTGCCGTGACGAAGGTCTGCAAATTCTGGATGATGTCGACGATGTTGCCGCTGCCGCCGGCCAGAATGCGGGCCACCCCGGACAACTGGGAGATGGTCTGGCGTAGCTTCTCGCCGTTGCCGTCCATCGCGTTGGCGGTGCTGTCGATGAACCGCGAGACCGAGGTGCCGTCCACACCGCTCTTGGGTCCCAATTCGCTTGACAGGCGCATCAACTGGTCTTTGACCTCGTCCCATTCGACCGGCACCGCGGTGCGGTCCTTCGGGATCTCGGCATTGTCGGCCATGGTGGGTCCGCTGTCGCGATATGCCGGTGCCAGCTGCACGTAACGGGCCGCGACCAGGTTCTGCGCAACGATCACAGCCTTGGCGTCGGCGGGGACCGGCACGTCGTGGTCGACGTGCAGGACCAGCTTCGTCTGCGTGCCCTGCGGTTCGATCGAATCGATGGTGCCGACCTTGACACCGGAGATCCGCACGTCATCTCCCGGATAGACACCGGTCGACGACGTGAAGTAGGCGTTGATGGTCTTGGGACCGAAGTATGCCTGGCGCACCACATAACCCACCCCGGCGACCAGCAGCACGGCCAGGGTCAAGGCCAGTGCGGTGATCAGCGGTCTGCGCTTCATCAGCGTGTCCCTCCCGGAATGCCGTTGTACGGCAATGGCAACTCGGCGCGCGGCCCCGCGGTATCGGCCGGTTGGCCCGCATTGGTGCCGCGGCGGAATCCGAATGCGTAGTCGAAGAAGGGTTGCAGGATCTGCGCGGGTTGCAGGTTGGGCACGTACGCGTTGTAGTAAGGGCCGTTGGCCAGCGTCTCACCCTGCGTCACTTGAAATTTGGCGATACCGGGCAGTGCCTTCCCGATATTGTCGGCGTTCTTCTCCAGCACCACCAGCACCTTGTTGAGCCGTTCCAGGGTGGGACTCAGCTCTTTCTCGTTGTCCGCCACCAGGCCGCTGAGCTGTTTCGACACCGCTGAGGTGTTGGCCAGCAGGACGATGATGGCCTCCCGCCGCTCGTTGAGCACACTGAGCAGCGCATCGGCGTTCAAGATGAGGGTGTTGAGCTGCTGGCTGCGCTCGGAGAGCACGCCGGTGACGTCACTGGCACTCTTGAGCAGCGTCGCCAGGTTCTCGTTGCGGCTGTTGAGCGACTGCGAGAGCCGGGACAACCCATCGAAGGTCGGACCCAGTTGGGGCGCAAGCTGATCGATGGTCGACGACAGCGTGTCGAGGGACTGGCTCAGCGATGCGGTGTCGGTGCCAGCCGTGTTCGAGGTGAGCTCGCTGACGGCGTCCGTCAGCGAGTATGGCGACGACGTGCGGGTGGTGGGGATGACCTCCGAGGGACTGAGCGTCCCGCTGCCGTCGGATTCGAGCGTCAGCACGCGCTCACCGAGTAGTGACCCCGTGCGGATGTGCGCTGTGGTCAGCGAACCCAGCGGGTACCTGCCCTCGGTGGTGAAACTGACGAGCGCATCACCGTGCTGCAGGGCGACATCGGTCACCGAGCCGATCTTGATACCCGACAACGTCACGTCGTTACCCACGGCTATCCCGCCTGCTTCGGAGAACAGCGCCTGGTGGCGCACCGACGTGGCCCACTGCGAGATCCGCTCGGGCTGCAGACCGATCGCGATGATCAGGAGTATCAGCACCGCACCGATGAAACCGGCTTTGATGAGGTTGGATTCACGGTATTTGATCATCAGGGCTCCGCGCACCTCCCGCCTTCTTGTTTGAGCCACGGGAAGACCGCTGTCCGACCCTGCAGGTCCGTCACCCTGAACGACAGCCCGCAGATGTAGTACATGATCCAGCTCCCGTAGGACCCGAGCCGGCGTAGTTTGCGGTAGTTCTCCGGCATCCGCTGCAACGCGGCATCCAGGTTCGGCATGCCATCCTCCAGCGGTGGTGCCAGCCGATTGAGCTGGGCCACATCACGACTGAGCGGCGGACGCGCCTCGGTGAGCAGGCTCGCGATGGACGCGGTGCCCTGGTCCAGCGATGTGATCGCGTCGCCGATCGGGTCGCGGTCCTCGGCCAGCCCGCTGACCAACTGCTCGAGCCGGTCGATGGTGCCGGAGAACTTGTCGCCGTCCTTGGCAAGCGTGGCCACCACCGTGTTGAGGTTGTCGATCAGCTGCTCGATCACCTCGTTGTTGTCCGCCAACGTGTTCGAGAACGACGACGTCTTGGACAACAGTGAGTCGAGCGTGCCGCCCTGGCCTTGCAGGATCTGGATCAACGACGACGTGAGCGCGTTGACGTCCTGCGGGTTCAGACCACGGATGACCGGGCGCAGCCCACCCAGCAGCAGGTCCAGGTCGAGGGCGGGCTGCGTACGGTCCTCGGGGATCTGCGAACCCACCGGCATCAAGCGGGTGGATCCGGGACTGTCGATGAGCTCCAGATAACGGTCGCCGACGAGGTTGAGATAACGCACCGCGGCCTTGGTCCCGGTGGTCAGCGCGATGTTGCGGTCGGCGTCGAACGTGACCAGCACCGAGCGGTCGGCCTGCAGGTCCACGGAGTCGACGGTGCCCACGCGCACACCGGCCACGCGCACAGAGTCGCCCTTCTCGAGGCGCGAGGCATCCTTGAAGACCGCGGAGTATCCCGATACCGAGCCACCCCGGTATTCGCCGAACGCCATGAACAGGAATGCGGTCATCAGCGACATGACCACGGCGAAGATCGCGAACTTAACGAGCGTGCTGCGCGTGCGCGTCATCCCGGCTGTCCGATCTGTGCGGTGTTGCGCGGCGGCCCTTCCAGCGGACCGAACAGCAGCTGCTTGAGTCCGTCCGAATTGAGCAGGATGCCCTGATTGCCGTACTGGAAAGGATTGGCGCCGGTGTCGGTGACGAGATACTTGGCGCGGTTACCGAAGCCGATGTTCGGCAGCCCCATACATTGCGGGCCGCCCTTGGCCGCCACCTTGGGGAGGTTGCCCGGGTAGCGGTAGCGCTCGATGCCCAGGGTGAACGCCACGTTGACCGCGACACCGGGATCGCGTGCGGGTGGCTGTTTCGACAACACCGCCATACCGCCGAGCGCACAGTTGAGTCCCGGCGCGTACTCGTCGAGCAGATCCGTGGTGGGCACCAGCAACTCGAGCGTCTTCGACAGTGCCGCCCGGTTGCTCCCGACGACATCGTTGCCGGCATCGGCGAGTCCGATCATGCTGACCAGGAAGGTGTCGAGGTTCTGCTGCTCGGCGACGATGCTGTCGCTGATGGTGGTCGCATGGGCCACCGCCTGAACCAGATCCGGTGCGGCATCGGCGTACGCGTTGGCCACCGGCGCCGTCAGTTCGATGTCACGGCCGAGGCTGGGTAGGCTCGGTTCCAGCTTGGCCAGCACGGTGTTGAAGTCGGTGAGGGTCTGCCCCATCTTGTCGCCGCGACCGGCGAACGCCTTCGAGATGGCGCCCAGGGTCTCGTTGAGTTTCGCCGGGTCGATCTTGGCCAGCACCTGGGTGAGTTGCTGGAACACCGTGTTGATCTCGACGGTGACGTGCTCGCCGTCAAGCGTCTGCCCGGCATACATGATCTTGTCCGACGGGTCCGGTGGCGGAACCAGGTCGACGAACTTCGCGCCGAACACCGTCGACGACGCGATATCGGCCGAGACGTTGGCCGGGATCAGGTGCAGCGCACCGGGATCGATCTCCAGGTGCAGGGCCGCCCGGCCGTCGGGCCTACTCTCGATGGAGCCGACCTTGCCGACCTGCACGCCCCGCATCTTGACCTTGGCATCGGGGTTCATCACCAGCCCGGCACGGTCCGAGATGAGGGTCACCGGAATCGTTTTGGTGAAACTGCCCCGGAACAGGCCGACGGCGAGGGCGAAGACACCGAGGATGGCCGCAACGGTGAGCAGGCCTGCCAGCGGTCGCGCAAGACTGGTTGCACCGAAGCTCCGTCCGACGGCCGCCCCGACGGGTTTGGCTCCGCTGGTGGTCTCCGAGCGGTGCGCCGGGCCCGGGCCCAGGTTGCGTGTCACTGTGCTTCCCTAACCGCTGAGGTTGAAGTTGCCGTTGGAACCGTAGATGGACAGGGAAACCAGCAGCGTCACCGAGACCACCACCACCAGTGAGGTCCGCACAGCGTTACCGACCGCGGCGCCCACACCGGACGGGCCGCCGGTGGCGAAGAATCCGAAATAAGTGTGTATCAACAGGATTGTGATCGCCATCAGGATGGCCTGCAGGAACGACCACAGCAGATCGATCGGGTTGAGAAACGTCGTGAAGTAGTGGTTGTACAAACCACCGGACTGGCCGAACAACACCACCGTGGTGAACTGGGAGGCCACGAAACTGAGTATCACCGCGATGGAGTACAGCGGGGTGATGGCGATCATCCCCGCGACGATGCGCGTCGAGACCAGGTACTCCACCGGCCGGATCCCCATCGATTCCAGCGCGTCGATTTCTTCGTTGATGCGCATGGCCCCCAACTGCGCGGTGACACCGGCGCCGAAGGTGGCCGCCAGTCCGATACCGGCCACCACCGGTGCCGAGATACGGACATTGATGAATGCCGCCAGGAATCCGGTGAGGGCCTCGATACCGATGTTGCCCAACGACGAGTACCCCTGCACGGCCAGGGTGCCGCCCGCCGCCAGCGTCAGGAAACCGACGATCACGACGGTCCCGCCGATCATCGCCAACGTCCCTGCGCCCATGGAGATCTCGGCGATCAGCCTGATGATCTCCTTGCGGAAATGCACCGTGGCGTGCGGTACGCCGGCCAGCGCGCGACCGTAGAACAGGATGTGGTCACCGATGCGGCCCAGCAGGCTGACCGGCCGGCCGAAGTGGTTGACCAGCCGCGGAAACCGCGAACGCAAGACGGCAGAGGTACCCACGCCGCCCCTAACCGCTCGTCATCCGGATGCCGACCGCGGTCACCACGACGTTGATCACGAACAACGCCATGAAGGCGTACACCACCGTCTCATTGACCGCATTGCCGACGGCCTTGGCTCCGCCGCCGGAGATGGTCAATCCCCGATAGCACGCCACCAACCCGGCGATCAGCCCGAACAGCAGCGCCTTGACACAGCTGATGATCACCTCGGGGACACCGGTCAGCAGCGTGATGCCGGCGGCGAAGGCGCCGGGGTTCACGTCCTGGATGAAGACCGAGAACGTGTATCCACCAAGGATTCCGATGATCACCACCAGGCTGTTGAGCAACAGCGCCACCAGACCCGAGGCCAACATCCGTGGCGTCACCAGGCGCTGCACCGGATTGATGCCGAGCACCTCCATCGCGTCGATCTCCTCGCGGATGGTGCGCGAGCCGAGATCGGCGCACATCGCGGTGGCGCCCGCTCCCGCGACGATCAACACCGTCACCAACGGACCGATCTGCGTCACAGCACCGAATGCCGCACCGGCGCCCGAGAGATCAGCGGCACCGAGTTCACGAAGCAGGATGTTGAGGGTGAAACTCACCAGCACCGTGAACGGAATCGCGACCAACAACGTCGGCGCCAGCGACACCCGTGCCACGAACCACGACTGCTCCAGAAATTCACGCCACTGAAAGGGCCGCTGGAACACGAACCGCACCGCATCGGCGGACATCGCGAACAACCCACCGATCGCCTGCATCGCTCCCGACGCGTTACGCAGCGCCGGTATACCCGGCGACCATCGATCAGGTCCCTTGACCGCCATCAACGGGCCCCCTCCAGGATCGTCACAGCTGACACCGCCGTCGGGCCGCCGAGATTGTGCGCCAAGCCGATTCGAGCCCCCTCGACCTGGTTCACGGCTTCGCCGCGCAGTTGCTCGAACAGTTCAACACACTGCGCCACACCGCTGGCACCCGGTGGGTGGCCTTTGGCCTTCAACCCGCCGCTCGGGTTCACCGGCAACGCGCCGCCGATGCTGGTGACCTCGGCGTCGATCAGTTTGTGGGCTTCGAACCGATCCGCGAAACCGAGATCCTCATAGCTCATCAACTCGATACCCGTGAAGAAATCGTGCACCTCGGCCACATCGATGTCCGCCGGTGTCAGTCCGGCCATCCCGAACGCCTGCTTGGCGGCGCGCACCGTCGACGGAAACGTGGTCATATCCGACTTGTGCTGATGCATCACGGAGTCCAGGCCCAGGCCCACACCGCGGATCCACACCGGCCGCGAGGTGAAGCGGTGCGCGACGTCATCGGCGGCCAGGACGAGGGCGGCAGCGCCGTCGCTCTGCGGTGCGCAGTCGAAGGCACCGATGGGGCCTGCCACCACCGGCGCGGCCAGCACCTCGTCGAGGGTGACCTCGAACCGCAAGCGCGCCTTGGGGTTCTTGGCGCCGTGGCGGTGGTTCTTGACCGCGATCATCGCCATGTGCTCGCGGGTGGCCGGCGACTCGTGCAGATAGCGGCGCAGGTGCAGGCCGACACCGGCCGGTGCGACCAGCCCGAGCGGGTAGTCCCAGGCCATGTCGTGGGCCATCGGGACCCATTCCCAGACCAGCCCCTTCGATGCGGTTTCGCGGACCTTGTCCGCGCCGAGCACCAGGGCGACGTCGTAGGCTCCCGCGGCGATCGCGAACATCGCATTGCGGATCGCGTCGTGCCCGGTGGCGCACGAGTTCTCCACCCGGGTGACGGGCAGCTCGGCCAACCCAAGCGTGTCGGCCAGGATGCCGGACGGAAATCCGTCCGTGGTGCCCATGGATCCGAACCAGGCGGCCTGCAGGTCGGCCTTGTCGAACCCGTTGTCGATGCTGGCCACGCACTCGGCAAACGCCATCGGCAGCAGGTCTTTGATTCCGAGAGCAAAATGTTCACCGAACGGGGTCATCCCCGCGCCGACTACGGCGACCTTTCTCACGCGGCCTCCGATACTGGTTGAAACGCATAACCGTAATCGGGAACGCCTTGTCGCACGGCAATTCTGCGCAAAACAAGACGGCCGCGGTCGCCGATGTCCACTGAGTCCGGATCGGCGCCGGTGACCTTCACCAGCGCGCGGACGTCGACACCGTCGAGTTCGACGATCACCAGCGCGTACGGCGTCCGCAAACCCGGTACGGGCATGTGTACCGACACCGCGGTGTAGACCGTGCCGGTCCGCGGCAGTGCGACCAGTTCATAGTTGCGTGACAGCGTCCCGTTGTCGTCGATGCGGTACCGCGGCGGGAAGTGGAGTTCATCGCTGTCGGCGAATTTCCCTGCCTCCCAACGCGTCTTCGCCTCGAAGGCCCGCTCGTAGGCCGCCAGTGAGAGAGCGAGGTCCGCGTCGGCGACAGAGGTGGTCTCGGGCATCGGGCAGGCCCGGGGTTCCTGGCGGTGCACGCTGGCCACTCCGCCTGCGACGGTGATTCCCGACAGGCTGGCCTGCTCGACGGCCACCAGCGGCCCCGTCACACCGGTCTCGGCCAGATGCGCCAGCGCGAACAAACCCGCGCTGGCCCCGTAGGTCGGCAGGCGCGCCGGGTTGCCGGCGCACATGTCGAGCGCCTGCTTGTGATCCACCCCGGCGACGGCGACCGGGGTGTCCAGCCACGCCGCCGCCAACGATGCCACCAGGCCGCGTTCGTGCAGAAGTCGCGGATCACCGTAGTCGTGGACGACCCCGACGGCGTTGCGGGTGCGCACCGGCAGGCTGCGGGCGACCCTGGCCGCGGTGCGCACATGCAGGCCACGTTCAGCGGTGACGATGGCGGCGGCGCCCGCGGGCTCGATGTCGACGCCGATGATCATGGTGCGCGGTCGCGCCGAACTGAGGCTGTCCAGGGTGGCCGGTGCGCCGCCGAGACGCTCCGTCACTTCGAGTTCCGGGTCCAGGCCGAGACCGGCCAGCAGCACCGCGGCGTTACTGCTCTCCGTCAAGGGCATGTCACGGCTGACCGGAACGACATTCTCGACCGGCACACCCGATCGCAGTGCGGCCCGACCCGCCTCCACGGCCAGGGTGATCGCGTCCTCGTCGTCACCGGCGATCCGGCTCTCCGGCACGCCCCAGCACGGCACATAGGTGCCGATCGAGGCGATGAAGGGCATGGCGGAAAACCTTTCGATGGCGGGTACAGCAGGACTCAGGTGACCGCGCCCGCAGCCTTGAGCTCGATGATGCGGTCCCAGTCCAGGCCGAGCTCGAGCAGGATCTCCTCGGTCTGTTCGGCGAATCCCGGCGCCGGTCCGGTGCGCGGTGGCGACACGTCGAACTGCACGGGGTTGGCCACCAGCTCCAGTTCGCCTGCCGTGACGATGTATTCGTTGGCGCGGATCTGGGCGTCGTCGGCGGCCTGCAGCGTGTCCTGGACAGGAGCCCAGGGGCCGGCCAGCGTGGCGAAGCGTTCACTCCACTCAGGCAGGGTGCGCGTCGCGATGACCGCGCCCAGGATCTCGACGGCATCCGGGGTGTGCGCCGCGATGGACTCGGCGGTGGCGAACCGCGGATCGTCGATGAGGTCGGGCCGGTCGATGTGGCGACAGACGTCGGCCCAGAACTTCGTGGGCTGCATCATCACAAGGGAGATGTAGCGATCGTCTTTGGTGCGGTACACGCCCACCAGCGGGTTGATCGGCGACCCGTGCACACCCGGCGCCTGCGTGACCAGGCGCTGCTGCAGGTGGGTGGTCAGCGCAACGGTGTGACCCAGTGACCACAGCCCGCTGCCGAGCAGCGAGACGTCGACCACCGACGGCGCGCCGGTGCGTTCCCGTTTGAGCAGTGCGGCCGCGACCCCGCCGGCGAGGTTGGTGCCCGAGATGGTGTCGCCGTACGCCGGACCCGGGGGGCCGATCATGCCGTCGACACCGTCAGGGGTGATGGTGGCGGCGGTGCCGGCCCGGCACCAGAACGCCGTCATGTCGTAGCCGCCCCGGCCGGCCTCCTGGCCGCGGGGGCCCAGGGCGCTGCCGCGGGCGTAGATGATCGCGGGGTTGACGGCGCGGATGTCGTCGACATCGATGCCGAATTTCTGTCGATGCCCGGGCAGGAAGCTGGTCAGGAACACGTCGGCGCGGCGGGCCAGTTCGAGGAGGACCTCCCGACCCTCGGGCACCGACATGTCCAGGCCGATGCTGCGCTTGCCCCGGTTGGCGTGCTCGATGTTGGGATTGGGGTCGCCTTCGACCCGCAACGGGCCGGTCTGACGCAGGCCGCGCTGCGGATCACCCGTCACCGCGTGCTCGACCTTGACGACGTCGGCACCCCACTCACGCAGGACCGCGCCCGCCGACGGGACGAACCCGTACATCGCGACTTCGAGAACACGGATGCCTTCCAGCGGCGCACTCATGCGCTTTCCCCGGTGGCTTCTTCTGTCACTTCTTCTTTCACGATGACGGCGAAGGTCTTACGTTCGAGAAACTCCTCGAGGCCCGCCGCACCCATCTCCCGGCCGATACCGGACTGCTTGTAGCCGCCGAACGGGGCGTCAGGGGAAAAGTAATTACCACCGTTGATCGAGAAGGTGCCCGTGCGGATCCGCCGCGCCATGGCCAACGCCCGCTGCTGGCCCCCGAAGATCGCACCGGAGAGGCCGTAGATCGAATCGTTGGCGATCCGGACGGCGTCGTCATCGTCGTCGTAGGCGATGACGACGAGCACCGGCCCGAAGACCTCTTCCTGCGCGATCTCGCTGGCGGGGTCGACATCGACGAGCAGTGTCGGCGTGTAGAAGAAGCCCGGCCCCTTCCGCTCGCCTCCGGTGGCCAGCGTGGCACCCGCCGCGACGGCGCGTTTGACCATGGCGTCGACCTTGTCGCGTTGTTTCTCGCTGATCAGCGGACCCATATAGGTCTTGGGGTCGTTGGGATCGCCGTAGCGGACATACGAGAAGTTGGTCTTGATCAGTTCGACGATGTCGTCTTTGTGCTTGCGCGGCACCAACAGTCGCGATGTCAGCGCGCAGCCCTGCCCGGCGTGGGTCACCATCGAGAACGCCGCGAACAGGGCGGCGGTGTTGAAATCGGCGTCGTCGAGCACGACGGCCGCCGACTTGCCACCCAACTCCAGGAAAACGCGCTTGAGCGTGTCGCTGGCGGCAGCCATGATCCGGCGGCCGGTCGGCGTCGACCCGGTGAACGTGACCATGTCGACGTCCGCACTCGTGGTGAGGACAGCGCCGACGTCAGGGTCGGCGCCGGAGAGGATGTTGACCACTCCTGGGGGGATGTCGGTGTGGTTGGCGATGAGCTCCCCGAGCGCCAGTGTGATCAACGGGGTGTCGGGCGCGGCTTTGAGGATCACCGTGCAACCGGCCGCCAGGGCCGGTGCGAGCTTGGCCAGAGCCAACTGGTTCGGATAGTTGTACGCGATGATCGCCGCGACGACACCGGCGGCTTCCTTCTCCACCCACCGGTGGTGCTGCATGCCGCGGCTCTCGATGTTGCCGAGATCCTCGGTCATCGAGTAGTTCGTCAGGAGGTCGGCGTAATAGCGCACGATGGCCACCGGCTGGTCGTACTGGGCGCCCGCCAACAGCGCCGGGGTGGCGCCCACCTCGTCGGTGGTGAGCTGCCCCATCTCATCGCGGTGTTCGACCAGGGCCCGATGCAGTTGCTCCAGGCAATGGATGCGCAAGTCGGTGTTGGTCGACCAGTCGGTGGTGTCGAACGCGCGCCGAGCCGCCGCCACGGCCGCCTCGGCATCAGCGACGTCGGCGTCGGGGGCGTGCCCCAGCACCTCGCCGGTCGCCGGGTTCAGGCTGACAAAGGTGCGCTTGGCCGTGACGAGACGCCCATCGATGAGCATCCGCCGGTCGACCGGCTGATCAGCGGTGTCTTCGACTGCGATCGCGGTCTCCGGTGATGCCATCCAGCATCCTCCTTCAGCGTTGATAATTTCATTCTCATCTTCGGCGAATCTTACATTCGCAATACGAGAACTCAAGAAACTAACCAGGATCCTCAGCAACCTGTCAACACCGTCGCGCAGCACCCGCCGACGGCGGCTTTTCGAGACTCTTGGTGCAGAAACCTTGCGGGCTACCGGGTCGGAGAGTACGGTTCTCATAATCGAAAGGGCAATTCTTTATGGCTGAGACCGCAGGGTCCGGACCTGACGTTCTCCGGCTTCTCAAGCCGTCGCCGCACAGCCATTTGCCCGCTCCCCCCACGCGTGTGCCGGCCCGACCGCCCCTTGGCCGCTGACGTCCAGACCCAGAGCAGAACCCGAAAGGAAGCCACGTGGGACGCGTTGCAGACAAAGTCGCCTTCATCACCGGGGCCGCGCGCGGCCAGGGTCGCAGCCACGCCGTGCGGCTCGCCGAAGAGGGTGCCGACATCATCGCGGTCGATCTGTGTCAGGACATCGAGACCGTCAACTATCCACTGGCCAGGCCGGAGGATCTCGAGGAGACGGCCACGCTGGTCGAGAAGACGGGACGCGGCATCGTGACGGCGCAGGCCGATGTGCGCGACGCCGCGGCGTTGCGGACGGCGCTCGAATCCGGCCTGGCTGAATTCGGCAAGGTCGACATCGTCGTCGCACAGGCCGGCGTCGCCGCGATGAAGGGTCAGCCACCCCTGCAGGCCTGGACCGACGGCATCAACACCAACTTCGTCGGCACCATCAACGCCATCCAGGTGGCTCTGCCCCACCTGACGGAAGGCGCGTCGATCATTGCCACCGCGTCGGCGGCCGCCCTCATGGATGCGCACAACAAGCCCAATCCCGGCGGTGATCCGGGCGGCATGGGTTACATGGTGTCCAAACGGCTGATCTCCGAATACGTGCACTACCTGGCCACCGAACTGGCCGTGCGCGGTATTCGCGCCAACGTCATCCACCCGACCAACTGCAACACCGACATGCTGCACAGTGAGCCGATGTACCAGTCGTTCCGGCCCGACCTGGCACAACCCACCAGGGCCGACGCCGAGCCGGTGTTCTACGTGCAGCAGGCCATGAAGACGCCGTGGATCGAGCCCGAGGACATCAGCAACGCGGTGCTGTGGCTGGCCTCCGACGAGTCCCGCTTCGTCACGGGCATGCAGCTGCGCGTCGACGCCGGAGGCTACCTGAAGTGGTACGACTATCACGTGTAAATATCTGCGGCACAACAACAATCAGCTCCCGAGAGGAAGACGATGAAGGTTTGGGTCGATGGCGAGCGCTGCCAGGGCCACACGTTGTGCTCGATGATCGCCCCTGATTCGTTCGAACTCGACGACGTCGACGGCCATGCCTCGGCGGTGCACCAGATCGTGCCGGCCGATCAGGAAGACGTGGTACGCGAGGCCGCCCACTCATGTCCGGAACAGGCCATCGTCATCGAATGACGTTACGGGCCACCAGTTGACCCGGCCGCCTGGCCGTCACTTGACAAGGAGACAACGCCGTGAGCATCGACGATGTCACGACCGACGACGACCGGAAGAAGAACAATTACCACTTCGACCGGCACACACCCGAGTACCGGTTGCAGTTCGACGCCATCACCGAGGAGATGCAGGCCAAGTGCCCGATGGCGTGGACCGACGCCTACAACGGGCACTGGGTGGCCGCCGACAGCAGGCACGTCTTCGAACTAGCGCGCTGCCCGGTGGTGTCCAATGACCACGACATCAACGGTGAACGCAAGGGCTATCAAGGCATCACCATCCCGAAGGCGCAGCGCGCCACCGTGGTTCGCGGCGGCATCCTCGAGATGGATGAACCCGACCACAGCACCTACCGTGGGGCGCTCAACCCGTACCTGTCCCCCGCGGCCATCAAGAGATGGCAGCCGTTCGTCGACGAGATCGTCCGCGCAGCCCTCGACGAAAAGGTGGAATCCGGCCGGATCGACTTCGTCGACGATCTGGCCAACATCGTGCCCGCAGTGCTGACGCTGGCGATGATGGGGATCGAACTGTCGAAATGGCCGGTGTACAGCGAGCCCGCCCACCTCTCGGTGTCCACCCCCGAACACTCCCCCGACGCCCCACGCGTGGCCGAGATGAACCGGCAGATGGGCATCGACATGATCACCACCATGATGGAGATCCGGGAGAACCCGCGGCCCGGCCTGGTCAATGCGCTGCTGCAGTTGCGGATCGACGGCGAGCCGGCCCCCGACCTGGAGATCCTCGGCAATCTCGGGCTCATCATCGGCGGCGGTTTCGACACCACCACCGCGCTCACCGCGCACTCACTGGAATGGTTGTCGAACAACCCCGATCAGCGCGAACTGCTGAGCCGCCAACGCGATTCGCTGCTCAACCCCGCGACCGAGGAATTCCTACGGTTCTTCACCCCCGCCCCCGGCGACGGCCGCACCTTCTCCGAGGATGTCGAAGTCGAGGGACAACAGTTCAAGGAGGGCGAGCGGCTCTGGATCTCCTGGGCGATGGCAAACCGCGACCCGGCGGTGTTCGAGAGACCCAATGAGATCCTGATGGATCGAAAAGGTAACCGCCACTTCAGTTTCGGCATCGGTGTTCATCGCTGCGTGGGATCCAACGTGGCACGCACGGTGTTCAAGTCCATGCTGACCGCGGTGCTCGACCGCATGCCCGACTACGCGTGCGACCCCGAACGCACGGAGCACTACGAGACCATCGGTGTCATCCAGGGCATGAAGCATCTACCCGCGACGTTCGCGCCGAGCACACCGCTGGGTCCCGGGCTCGACGAGACACTGAAGATGCTCCAGCGCATCTGCGACGAGCAGGAACTCGCCCG